>JBILTM010000137.1:0-14153 GCA_044371545.1 Burkholderiaceae bacterium | reverse complement strand
ACGACGAAGCGCCCGGTTCACGCCGGGCGCTTTTCTTTCAGCCCTCGGCCACCACCGCCGCCGCCGCGTCGAGCCCGCCTTCGCCGTGCGGCACGCCGATCGCCTTCAGCCCCGCGCCGATGCAGCCGAGCGTGCCCATCAGCGAGTGCGCGCTCAGGTGGCCCATGTGGCCGACGCGGAAGAAGTCGTGCCAGCGCGGGTCCTCGGGCGGCGCCATGCCGATCCCGATCCCGAGCGTGAGGCCCGCGTGCCGCTCGGTCCACTCGCGTAGCCGCGTGCCGTGGCCGGGCAGGGCGAGCGCGGTCACCGCGTGGCTGCGGTGCGTGCGCTCGCGCACGTTCAGGCGCACGCCGCCGGGCCGCTCCCACGCCTCGAAGGCCGCCCACACCGCGCGCGCGAGCGTCGCGTGCCGCGACCACACCGCCTCGATGCCCTCCTCGTGGATCATGTCGAGCGATTCGCGCAGCCCGTGCAGGTGGTGCGTCGGCGCGGTGCCGTTGAAGCGGTGCGAGGGCGTCGGCGGCTCGGCGCGCGGACGCCAGTCCCAGTGGCGCGTCACGCATCCCGCGGTCTCGCGGGCCCGTTCGGCCCGCTCGCCGAAGAACACGAAGGCCATGCCGGGCGGACACATCAGCCCTTTCTGCGAGCCGGCGACGAGCACGTCGAGGCCCCACTCGTCCATCTCGATGCGGTCGCAGCCGAGCGAGGCGATCGCGTCGACCTGAAGCAGCGCCGGGTGCTTCGCCGCGTCGATCTCGCGGCGGATCGCGGCGAGCTCGGAGCGCAGCGAGGTCGAGGTGTCGACGTGCACCACCAGCACCGAGCGGATCTCGTGCGCGCGATCCGCGCGCAGCCGCTCGCCGACGCGGGCCGCGTCGATCGGCGAGCCGGTGCCGAAGTCGATCGTCTCGACGCGCAGTCCGAGGCCCTCGGCCATCTCGACCCAGCCGCGCCCGAAGGCGCCGGTCAGCGGCACCAGCACGAGGTCGCCGCGCGAGTGCGTGTTCGCGAGCGACGCCTCCCACGCGGTGTGGCCGTTGCCGATGTACATCGCGAGCTTCTTCTCGGTGCGCGCGACGCGCTTCAGGTCGGGCACCAGCGAGCGGGTCATCTCGACGAGCGCGCCGGTGTAGATGTTCGGCGAGGAACGGTGCATCGCGCGCAGCACGCGCTCGGGGACGATCGAGGGGCCGGGGATCGCGAGGGTCTGCGGGCCGTGGGCGAGGGTCATCGGGGTGGGGCCGCGCGGGGCGGCCGTCGGCTGGGGCGGCGCGGCCATTGTCCCACGGGGGGTCGCGGGGCTCCGCGGCCGTCCGTCGCGTCCGTGCGTCGGGTCCGTCCGTCGGGCGGAGACCCCACGGCGTGAAGGATGTCGTTGACCGGCGGCGCGGCGGCTGGTCGAATCGCGCTTCCTCCTTCGGGGAGTAGCCGGCGGGGATCCCTGGATCCCGCTGCCGCGGCATCGACAGTTCGATGTCCGGTCGACGTGGTGGTCGGTCGGACGTCCGGTGCAGCGACCCGGCGCGCGCGAGGCGCGTCCGGCACGGCGAGACCAGCGAGGACCTTCACACCCAACATCCGCCCGCCACGGCGGCGAGAAAGGTCCGTGCTCCGATGATGTCCACCGGTACGCCCCTCATGTGGTCGCTGTTCGCGGCCTTCGTCGTCGTCGCGCTCGCGGTCGACTTCCTCGCCATGCGCAAGCAGGGCGCCCACGCCGTCTCGATGAAGGAGGCGGGGGTCTGGTCGCTGATCTGGGTCGGCGTCTCGTTCGTCTTCGTCGGCTGGCTCTGGTGGACGCTCGGCGGCGGCTCCGGCGACGCGGCCCGCGAGGCCGTCGCGAACGCGAAGGCGCTCGAGTTCGTCACCGGCTACCTGGTCGAGAAGGCGCTCGCGGTCGACAACATCTTCGTGTTCCTGATGATCTTCACCTACTTCGCGGTGCCGTCCGAGTACCAGAAGCGGGTGCTGATGATCGGCATCCTCGGCGCGCTCGTGCTGCGCGCGGTGATGATCCTGATCGGCGCGTGGCTGATCGCCCAGTTCCACTGGATCCTGTACGTGTTCGGCGCGTTCCTGGTGTTCACCGGCGTGAAGATGTGGTGGGCCGCGGGGCAGGAGCCGGATCTCGGCAACAACCCGGCGCTGAAGTGGATCAACCGCAGGATGAAGGTCTCGCCCGACTACGACGGCGAGAACTTCTTCACCGTGAAGAACGGCGTGCGGATGGCCACGCCGCTGCTGGTCGTGATCCTGCTGATCGGCATCGTCGACCTGGTGTTCGCGGTCGACTCGATCCCGGCGATCTTCGCGATCACCACCGACCCGTTCATCGTGCTGACCTCGAACGTGTTCGCGATCCTCGGCCTGCGGGCGATGTACTTCCTGCTCGCCGGCATGCACGAGCGCTTCCACCTGCTGTCGTACGGCCTGGCGATCGTGCTCGCGTTCATCGGCACGAAGATGCTGCTGATCGACGTGTACAAGATCCCGGTCGCGTGGTCGCTCGGCTTCACGGTGGTGGTGCTCGCGGCGACGATGCTGCTGTCGCTGCGCATCCCGCCGCGCAAGGGCGGCGCGGTCGGTGGCGCGTACCCGTTCGCGGCGAAGAAGCGCGAGGCTTCGAAGTCCTGAGGCGGGGTCGCGGACGCCGCCCGGGCGTCCGCGACCGCGCGCGTCAGCGGCCCGCCAGCGCGGCGAGCCGCGCGACGACCTCGGCCGGCTCGGCGCGGCGACGCCAGTCCGGGTCGACGTGCGCCCAGTCGATGCGGCCGTCGCGGCCGACGAGGTAGACCGCAGGCATCGGCAGCGTCCAGTCCGACGCGTCGCCGTCGCAGGCATCGGTCATGCCGCTGGCGAGGTAGGCGTCGCGCAGCGCGGGCGCCACCTCGTGGGCGATGCCGAAGCGGCGCGCGAGCGCGTTCCCCGGGTCGGCGACGAGGTGGAACTCGAGCCGGTCGCGCTCGCGGGTCAGCGCCACCTCGCGCTCGTCCTGCGGCGAGACCGCGGCGAGGCGGCCGCCGAGCGCGCGGATGCGCGGCAGCGCGCGCTGCCACGCCCGCAGCTCGAGCGTGCAGAACGGGCACCAGCGCCCGAGGTAGAACAGCAGCACCAGCGGGCCGTCGCGGACCAGGTCCGGCAGGCGCACCCGCCCGTCGGGCGAATCGGGCAGCGGCAGGTCGGGCAGCGCGTCGCCCGCCTTCAGCGCGCCCGCGAGCCATCCCGAGCGCACGATCGCGCGCGCCTCGCCGTCGAGCGCGGCCGCGACCGCGGGCGCACGCTCGGAGGCGTGGCGGCGGTACGCGTCGAGCAGCGCGGCGAGCGGGGTGGTGTCGTTCATCGTGGGGATCGGTCGGAGGCGTCGACCGCACCCCTCGGTCGCCGCGGGGTCCGCAAGCTGACGTCCCCGGCGTGACATCGGCTTTCCCCGGTGCGTACCATCCGCCCATGACCGGCGCGCCCGACCCTTCGATTCCCGCCACGCTCGAGCCGCCGCGGCTCGAGCACCTGTGCGACCTCGCGGTCGCGGTGGCCGCGCCGATCGAGGCCGGCGACGGGCCGTTCGGCCTGCGCCGCGTGATCCCGATCTCCGGCGGCACGGTGCGCGGTGCGGCGATGCGCGGTCGCGTGCTGCCCGCGGGCGCCGACTTCCAGCTGATCGTCGCCGGCGGCACGGTCGCGACGCTCGACGCGCGCTACCTGATCGAGCTCGACGACGGCGCGACGCTCTTCGTGCACAACACCGCGCTGCGGCACGCGTCGGCCGAGGACTCGGCGCGGATCCGCCGCGGCGAGCCGGTCGACCCGTCGCGCGTGTACTTCCGCTGCCAGCCGCGCTTCGAGACCGGCGACGCGCGCTGGGCGTGGCTGCACGAGCGGCAGTTCGTCGGCCGCGGCGTGCGCCGGCCCGACGCGGTCCACCTGTCGTTCTGGCAGGTGCTCTGACCGTGCGCGGCCTCCTGGCCGCGCTCGGCCGGCAGGCGCGCTGGGCGCTTCCCGCCGGGGTCTTCGTGGGCATCCTCGTGCCGGACCTCGCGGCCGCGGCCCGCTGGCTGCTGACGCCGGCGGTGATCGGCACGCTGACCGCCGCGCTGCTGCGGCTCGACTGGGAGGGGCTCGCGCGGCAGATGCGCCGTCCGGCGCGGCCTGCGTGGGTGGTGGCCTGGCTGCTGGTCGGCTCGCCGGCCGTGGTCTGGGCACTGACCGGCCTGCTCGGGCTCGACGCCGAGATGCGGCTGGTGCTGCTGCTGCAGGCGGCGGCGCCGCCGATCGGCTCGGCGGCGGTGTTCGCGCTGATCCTCGGCGTCGACGGCCTGCTCGCGATGGTCGGCGCGGTCACGGCGACGCTGCTGCTGCCGGCGACGCTGACGCCGATCGTGGCGGTGCTGCTGCCCGCGGCCGGCGTGCAGGTCGACCTCGCCGCGTTCGCGGCGCGGGTCGCGCTGGTGGTCGCCGCGCCGTTCGCGATCGCGGCCGCACTGCGCGCGGCGCTCGGCCGCGAGCGCCTCGTGCGTCACGACGACGTGCTCGGCGGGCTGAACGTGGTCCTGCTGGTGGTGTTCGCGGTCGCGGTGATGGACGGCGTGACGACCACGCTGCTCGCCGACCCGCCGCGGATCCTGAAGCTGCTCGCCGCCGCCTGCATCGCTGCCGTGGCGCTTCACGCGGCCGGCTGGGCGCTGCTCGCGCACGCCGGCCCGTCGGTCGCGTGGGCGTCGGCGCTGCTGTCGGGCAACCGGAACATGGGGCTCATGCTCGCGATCACCGCAGGCACCGCCGGACCGGCGTTCTCGCTCTACGTCGGGATCGCGCAGATCCCGATGTACTTCGCACCGCTGCTGCTCGGGCCGGCGGTGCGCCGGAGCCTGCAGAGAAAGTGAGCGCCGGCTCCGGCCGGGAGGCTCACTCGGCCTTGGCTCCCGAGTCCTTGATCACCTTCGCCCACTTGACGATCTCGGCCTGCTGGGTCTTCGCGAGCTCCTCGGGGCCGCCCAGGATCGGGTCGAGGCCGAGGGTCTTCATCTTCGCCTGCACGTCGGGCAGGTTGAAGATCCGGACGATCTCGGCGTGCAGCCGGTCGACGACCGGCCGCGGCGTGCCGGCCGGCGCGAACACCGCGAACCACGAGGTCGCCTCGAAGCCGGGCAGCCCCTGCTCGGCGATCGTCGGGATCTCGGGCGCCGAGGCCGAGCGCTTGCTGCTCGTCACGCCGATCGCGCGCAGCTTGCCCTCGCGGACCACCGGGATCGCCGACGGCATGTTGTCGAACATCATCGTGATCTGCCCGCCGAGCAGGTCGGGGATCGCGAACTGGCGGCCCTTGTAGGGGATGTGCTGGGTCTTGACCCCGGCGAGGCTGTTGAAGAGCTCGCCCGAGACGTGGACCGAGGTGCCGATGCCCGGCGAGCCGAAGGTCAGCTGGCCGGGCTTGGCCTTGGCCAGCGCGATCAGCTCCTGCAGGTTCTTCGCGGGCACGTCGTTGTTGACGACCAGCAGGTTCGGCGTCGACGCGATCAGCGTCACCGGCGTGAAGTCCTTGACCATGTCGTACGGCATCTTCGCGTACAGCGAGCCGTTGATCGAGTGCGTGCCGACGGTGCCCATCACCAGCACGTGGCCGTCGGCCGGCGCGCGCGCGACTTCGCCCGCGCCGATGTTGCCGCCGGCGCCGGGCTTGTTGTCGACGATCATCGTGTGGCCCCAGGCGGGGTCGAGCTTCTCCGAGATCGTGCGGGCGAGGATGTCGGGGGCGCCACCGGTGGGGAAGGTGACGACCATCCGGATCGGCTTGGTCGGGAAGGTCTGGGCGGCGGCGGTGCCGGCGGCGAACACCAGCAGCGCGCCGGCGACGGCCGCGATCGCGGCGTGCGGGAGGGCGGTCATGGGAGTCTCCGGGTCGTGTTCCGTGCGAGGTCCGGACGGATTGTGACACCACCCGTGGCACCGGACCCGCCGGGCGGCGATCCGGCGGACCGGACGCCGGGTCGCGCTGGGGGCGCGGGTCTCGTGCCCGCGGCCGGCCGGATGCGCGGTTGATCCGCTCGGCGCATCGTCCTGGGCAGGAGGCATCAAGCGGGCGCGCGACCCGAGCAGGCGGGCGCCGGCCGCGCCCGCGACCGCCCGCGCGGCGGATGCTACGGTCCGGCCATGCACCCTCGCCACCCGGACGAACCGCGCCATCGCGCGGCTCGGCAGCGCACGTGCCGCGTCGCGGCCGCACCGTTCCTCGCGCTGATGCTCGCCGCGGGCAACGCAGGCGCCCGCGAGATGGCGTCGCTCGACCCGCCCGCGTTCACGCTGCTGCCCGAACCGGCCGATGTCCGGCGTCGGCTGCGGCCGGTCGAGATCCAGCGGGAGGCGTCGCTGCGCGTGCCGCAGGCCCGCCCTCTCGCGGATCCGGGGCCTGCGGAGGCCGCGCTGGTCGAGGACGCCGCCGCCGGTCGCACCGATCGCGTGCGGACCGCGCTGCAGTCCGGCGCCGATCCCGACTCGCGCGATGTCGGCGGCCGAAGCGCGCTCGGGGCGGCGATCCGCGGGCGGCACGTCGCGATCGTGCGGCTGCTCCTCGCACGCGGCGCCGATCCCGACCGTCGTGCGATGCACGGGCTCAGCCCGCTGACCCTCGCGGTCCTCGAGGACCACGACGAGATCCTCGCCCTGCTCCTCGCGCGCCGTCCATGGCTGGACCGGGCCGACACGAGCGGGCACGCGCCGCTGTCGCTCGCGGCCTCGTTCGATCGCGCGGCGGCGGTCGATCGGCTCGCGGCCGCGGGGGCGCCGCTCGACGCGCCGGGCCGTTTCGGCCCGCCACTGGTCGTGTGCGCCGAGGCCGGTGCCGCACGTGCGTGCCGGCGCCTGCTCGCGGCCGGCGCCGATCCCGAGGTCCGCGACGCCGCGGGCCGATCGCCGCTGCTGGTCGCCGCGATCAACGAGAACGCCGCGATCGCCCGGGCGCTGCTCGCGGCGGGCGCGCAACCGGGCACGATCGTCCTCGACTGGCTCCACCGCTGACGCGGGGCGCGGTGCGAACGCGCCGCGTGCCGCCCGGTGGTCCGTCCTTGCCGCGGGCGCCGCCGAACGGACTACGGGCGCCGCAGACGCGCCGCCGAGTCGTTCATACGCCATCCCGAAGATTCGTCCGTCGGCAACGCAGCCGACTCAGCCCGGCACGTGCGAGACGGTTCGCACGACCGGTGGCCAGAATCTTCGGGAGTCCCCTCATGTCCTTCAAGAAATCCCTCTTGGCGATCGCGATCGCGGCTGCGTCGGCTCCGGCGTTCGCGGTGATCGACAACAACTCGTCCGGTAACGGCGAGCTGTTCCTCGCGGTCTCCAACCCGTTCGCACCCGAGTCGCAGCGGTTCACGTACGTGTTCGATCTCGGCATCTCGATGAACAGCTTCCTGCCGGAGTCGGCGGCGCTGGGCATCTCGGCGGCGAACACGCAGGCCGACAGCTCGTTCTCGGTGAACCTGCCCAACTGGTCGACGTTCGTCTCGTCGGTCACCGCCGCCGGGGGCAGCGTCGCCGACCTGCGCTTCGGCGTCTTCGCGCTCGACGGCACGGGCACCAACAGCGCCGCGAATCCGAACAACAAGCGGATGCTGTTCACGACGAACGCGACCGCGACCGCGATGACCGAGAGCGCGCCGAACACCGATGCGTTCCAGAACTCGGACCTGAACCTGATCACCGGCGACGGCAATCCGCTGCCGGCGTTCGTCGTCGGCACGAACGCCCTGAACAGCCACGCGAGCGCGCCGAACGGCGTGTCGATCAACCAGCGCCAGGGCGCCACCGACCAGGCGGACTTCAGCAACGCGTTCCTCGACTCACTCGGCTTCTCCGGCTCGCAGCTGAACTTCGCGGCGAGCACCGCGCTCGGCGAGCGCGCGCGGTTCGCCTACGCCGGCAACGCGGGCCCGGGCACCGGCTCGTACAACGCGCGCGCGGCCAACATCATCAACTACTCGCTGAACGGTGCCGACGTCGACGACCTGAGCTCGGGGCTCGCCGCGACGTTCGGGATCGTCGGCGACGCGACGAACGCCTCCCTGGTCTACACCGCCGCCATCCCCGAGCCGGGCGAGTGGGCCTTCATGATCGCCGGCCTCAGCCTCGCCGGCATGATCGCCCGCCGCCGCCGCGGCGCGCGCGCCTGACCCCCCTCACACCATTCGGAGTCCCACGATGAAACGCACCCTGATCTCGTCGGCGATCGCCGCCGGATTCATGATGGCGGGCGGCCACGCCGCCGCGCAGGCCCTGACCTCGGCGCAGATGGTGGCCATCACCAACGCCGGCACCAACGTGCTGTTCCTCTCGGGCGCGACCGCGCCCCAGCAGACCCTCATCGACACCGTCGAGTCCAATCTCTGCGGCGGCACGTTCACCCGGCTGCGCTCGACGGCCGGCAACTCGGCCCGCTACCAGGCGTGGGGCTGCACCAGCGGCGGCGCGCAGGTGGTGATCTACTACACGACGCTCGGCTCGAACTGGGGCGTGCAGCCGGTGCTGATCGCCGGCGCGGGCCGGCAGACGCCGCGCCTCGACCCGAACGCGTGCGCGACCGCGGCGGGCGTGAACCGCGACAACTGCACCGTCAACGCGATCGCGCCGCTGGTGCCCGACGTCGGCGTCTCCGACGTGCGTCCGTCGGCGTTCGTCGGCCCGAACGTCCCGACCCTGGCTGCGCTGCAGACCGAGTTCCCCGAAGCCAACATCGCCCCGTACAACGCGCCGGGCGGCGTGTTCCAGGCGCTGACGACGCCGTTCGCGGGCGGCGGCGTGATCGACCCGGTGCAGGGCGTGGTCTTCGGCGCCGCGGTGAGCAACACGCTCGCCACGCTGATGGGCGGTGCCCCGAACCGCCGCGACTCGGCGGCGCCCGACCTCGACAAGACCACGTTCTCGTCGATCCTGGCCGGCAAGTTCGGCGCCGACGACATCGACACCGCGCTCGGTGTCACGACCTCGACCTCGCCGACCCGCTACGTCGTCTGCCGTCGCGTGCCGACGTCCGGCACCTGGACGTACTTCAACGTCTACTGGCTGAACAACGGCGCCGTGCCCCCGTCGAACGCCGCGCTGCCGGCCGGGAACACGACCGACTGGAGCGGCCAGGAAGTCGCGTACGTCAACAATACGACGTCGGGCCAGGTCCGCACGTGCATGAACCGCGCGAACGCCTCGGGCCTCGCCGCGTTCGGCACCATCAGCGCCGAGAACGACAACAACGCCGGCGCGTCGCCGAGCAGCGTGGCGAACACCTGGAGCTTCGCGAAGCTCAACGGCGTGCCGATGGAGACCACCACCAGCAGCCCCGTCGTCCAGGCGAACAACCTGACCAACGTGAAGAGCGGTCTGTACGACTTCGTCGGCGAGGTCACGCTGAACCGTCGCGGCGCGCTGGCCGGCGTGAAGAACACGATGTACACCTCGCTGCGCAACAACCTGCGGGGCAACGCGGTGTGCACGCTGGGCGTGGCGAGCACGACGGTCTCGACCGGTGCGGTGCAGATGGCGGGCGCGACCTTCGGTGCGGCGCCGGCCTGCGCGACCAACTGGAGCCGCGAGGGCGATCCGTTCTCGACGCCCAAGCGCATCACCCCCTGAGCATCGCTTCCGGACGGCGCGCGCGGCCCGAGCCGCGCCTGCGCCGCGGACGCCCCGCCGGACGCATCGGCGGGGTAGTCCGATCGGACCCCCCGCGACCCGGGGGGTTCTTTTTTTCTCCTTAGGATCCATTCACGCCGTGCTTCGCGGCGCTCGCATTCCCGCCAGCCCCGAACCCCGCCGTGTCCATCCCGTCCCGTCAGAGGCTGTCAGACGGCCTGTCGCCGCCCGCGCTCGCCGCGCTCGCCGCGCTCGCCGCGCTCGGTGCGGCCTGCGGCCCGGCGTGCGCCCAAGGGACGGATCCGCCGGCGAGCGCCGCGCGGGAGACCGCCGCGCGGGAGGCCGCCGCCGAGACGCGGTTCGAAGTGCTGGAGTACCTGGTCGTCGGCAACACGACACTGGACGTCGAGTCGATCGAGCGGGCGGTGATGCCCTTCCTCGGGCCGCAGCGGACGATGACCGACGTCGAGGGCGCGCGGGCCGCGCTCGAGCGGGCGTACCAGCAGCGAGGCTTCCTGTCGGTGGCGGTCGACGTGCCGCAGCAGCAGGTCGTCGACGGCGTGGTCCGGCTCGACGTCGTGGAGGGCCGCGTGGGGCGCCTGCGGGTGCGCGGTGCCCGCTGGTACTCGCTCGGCGCGATCCGTGATGCGGTCCCGGCTGCGGCGGAGGGCGCGGTGCCGCAGTTCGCGGAGGTCGAGCGGCAGGTCGCCGCGGCCAGTCGGGGCGATCTCCTGTCGATCACGCCGTCGCTCAAGCCGGGGCGCACGCCCGGCACGCTCGACATCGACCTGTCGGTCGAGGACCGCTCGCCGATCGTCGCCACCGCCGAACTGAACAACTACCGCGCGGCCAACACCGACCCGCTGCGCCTGCTGGTCGGCTTGCGCCACCTCGACCTGTGGGACCGCCGGCACATCGGCAGCCTCGGACTGATCGTGTCGCCGCAGGACCTCGAGCAGGTGCGCGTGCTCACCGCCAGCTACGCGTGGCCGCTCGGCGGCCCCGACGATCCGACGCTCTCCGCGTACGTGCTCGACAGCGACAGCGACACGCCGACCGCGATCGGGGGCACCACCGTGTTCGGCGGACAGACCGTCGTGGGCCTGCGCCGCACGGCGCCGCTGCAGCCCCGGCTCGGGCTGTACCACTCCTGGACCGTGGGCATCGACTGGAAGCGGCTCGTGCAGCAGGACTTCCCCACGCTGCAGTACATGCCGATCCAGCTCGCCTACAGCGCCGTCCGTCCGACGCGGACCGCGACCACGCAGTTCGACGCGTCGCTGAACCTGTCGATGCGCGGACTCGGCAACGACGAGGAGGCGTTCCGGGCGCGCCGCTACCTCGGCAGCGCGAGCTACGCGTCGATGCGCGTCGACGCGTCGCACGAGGGGCGCATCGGTGCGGACTGGTCGCTGCGGCTGCGGCTCGCCGGCCAGTACGCGCAGCAGGCGCTGGTGCCCGCCGAGCAGTACGCGCTCGGCGGCGCGAGCTCCGTGCGCGGGTACCTCGAGAGCAGCGTGTTCGGCGACCGCGGGCTGCTCGGCAGCCTCGAGCTGCGGGGACCGAACTGGAAGCCCGTGGGATCGAGTCCGCTGACCGCGCAGTGGATCGTCTTCTACGACTACGGTCATGCGTCGATCGTCGATCCGCTGCCCGAGCAGCGCGCGAGCGTCAGCCTCGCCGGCGCCGGCGCGGGGGTCAGGGTGCGACACGGCAGACAGCTCTCGTCTTCGGTCGAACTCGCCAAGACGCTGAGGCCACTGCCGACGCAGGACGACGCGTGGCGTGCCTACGTCCGCATTGCGCTGGAGCTCTGACATGCCCCTGTCGACGCGCCGAGACCGCCGACCCTCATGTTCGCCCGCCGCGCGCCGGCGTGGGCCCTGGCCGCACACCCGCCCGACCGCGCTGGCCGCCGCGCTGGCCGCCGCGTTCGCGGCCTCGGGTCTCGCGCACGCGCAATCGACCCCGCCGATGCTGCCCGGGACGGTCGCCGGGCGCCAGGTCTGGTCCGGCGCGCAGGTGGTGGGCGGCGACGGGGTCAGCGAGCTGGTGATCCGCCAGAACGTGCCGAGGGCACAGCTGCACTGGGACCGGTTCGACATCGACCGCGGGCAGACGGTGCGCTTCGACCAGCAGGGCAACCGCAACTGGGTGGCGCTCAACTGGATCGCGGACGCGCGGCCGAGCGAGATCGCCGGCCGACTGGTCGCCGACGGCCAGGTCTACCTGATCAACCAGAACGGCATCATCTTCAAGCCGGGAGCGCAGGTCGACGCGGCGTCCTTCATCGCCTCGACGCTCGCGATCCAGAACGACGCGTTCGTGCGCGGACTGACCGCGCTGCGCGACGGCCGCGCGACCTTCGAGATGGCGCCCGGCGCACGCCCCGATGCACGCATCGAAGTCAGGAACGGACCGGTGACCACGCTCGACGGGCGTCCGGTGACCGGCCCCGACGGGCAGCAGCTGGTCGAGGCCGCCCGCATCACCTCTGCCGACGGCGGCCGCGTGTTCCTGTTCGCGACCCGCGAAGTCGTGAACCAGGGCCTGATCTCCTCGCCCAACGGGCAGGTCGTCCTCGCGGCCGGACAGAAGGTCTTCCTGTTCGCACCCCGCAGCGACGACGAGGCATCGTTCCGCGGGCTGTTCGTCGAGGTCAACGCCGGAGGCGAGGCCCGCAACCTGGGTACCCTCGCGAGCGAGCGCGGCAACGTCTCGATGGTCGGCCTGATCGTCAACCAGGGCGGCCGGATCTCCGCCGACAGCGCGCTGAGCGGCAACGGTTCGGTCTGGCTGCTCGCGCGCTCCGACCTGCCGCCCAGCTTCGATCTCGACGGCGGCCGTCCGGCGGCGTCGGTCGCCGGCGAGGTGACGCTCGGCGCCCGCAGCGAGATCTCGCTGCAGTCGCGCAGCCAGCTCGACGCCCAGGGGCGGCCGCTGACCGCGATCGACGCGCAGCAGGCGTTCCCGTCCCAGGTGCGCATCGAGGGCCGCCGGATCGTCCTGGCGGGCGACGAGGCCGGCGGCGCGTCGATCGTCGCGCCCGGCGGGCGGGTCTCGATCGCGGCGGACACGGTGCCGCCCGACGCCGGGGTGCCGGCCGCGCTCGGCGAGGGCCGCGTCTACGTCGGGCCGGGCAGCCGCATCGACGTCTCGGGCGTGCGGGACGTGCAGGTCCCGGTGACGCGCAACGTGGTCGAGGTCGAGCTGCGCGGGGAGAACCTCGGCGACACGCCGGCGCTGCGTTCGCCGGGGCTCGAGGGCTCGACGCTGCGGGTGGACGTGCGCGACACGCCGACCCTGCTGTCGCGGGCGACCGTCGACCGGGCCGCGGCGCAGCAGATCGGGCGCACCGTCGAGGAGCGCGCCGGGGCGGGCGGCGCGGTCTCGATCCGCGCCGACGGCGACGTGCTCGTCGATGCCGGCGCGCGAGTCGGCCTGTCGGGCGGCTCCGTGAGGTACCAGCCGGGTGTGCTCGACACCAGCACGCTGTTCGACGGACAGCGCACGGTCGCGGTGTCCGCGGCGACGCCCGATCGCACCTACCGCTTCGCCGACCGCTACACCGTGACCGATCCGCGCTGGGGCGTCACGCGCTCCTGGGACATCGCGCAGCGCGGGCGCCGCGACCCGGGCTACCTCGAGGGGCTCGACGCCGGTTCGCTGTCGCTCGACGCGCCCTTCGTGTCGATGAACGGCCTGATCGACGCCGAGGTCGTGGTGGGCGATCGCCAGCGCGCGGCGCCGCCGGCGGGCGCGCTGCTCTCGTTCGGCAACCGGGCGAGCTTCCTGCAGCGCGCGGCCGATCCGACGCTGCGCATGCCGGTGGTGTTCGGCCCCGCCCCGACGGCAGCGCTGCCGCTGTCCGCGGACGCACCGCGCACCGCGGTGTTCGGCCCCGCGGATGCCCCGTCCGCGCTCCGTGTCGACACCGACGACCTGCGGCGCCGGGGCGTCTCCCGGGTCGAGGTGTTCACCCGCTCGCGCGTCGACGTACCGGCCGGCTCGCGGGTCGAGCTGCCGGCCGGGGGCCGGCTGACGGTCGCGGCGGGCGAGGGCGTGACCGTCCGCGGCGACGTGGTCGTGCCCGGCGCGCGCGACGCCGTCGTCTCGCGCCTGGACGGTCGGGACAACGTGTCCCGGGGCATCGACCTGTCGGGCATCCTGCTCGCCGACGGCGCCGGCGCCGGACCCGAGGCGGCCCGCGACGTGCGCATCGAGGGCGCGAACGTGTCCGCCGGCGGGCAGTGGGTCGTCGACACCCGGACGCCCGACCCCGCCGTGCCCGGGACCGCGGCGGTGGTGCAGGGCGGTTCGGTCCGACTCGCGAGCCCGACGGGGGTCCGCGTCGACGCGGGCGCGTCGGTCGATGCGTCGGCCGGCGCGCGACTCGGCGCGGACCGGCGCCACGTCGCCGGGTCGGCCGGACGGATCGAGGTGATCGGGGCGGACGCGGGCACGCTCGACCTGCCGTCGCGGGGCGCGGCGGTCCTCGACGGGACCCTGTCCGCCCACGGATTCGCGACGGGCGGTTC
>JBILTM010000007.1:0-44866 GCA_044371545.1 Burkholderiaceae bacterium | reverse complement strand
CGCCGCCATCGACTACGCCCCCCATGGCATCCGGGTCAACTCGGTCAACATGGCCGCCACCGACACGCCGATGGTCGCGCGAGCAGGACAACTGGTCGCCGCCGCGGCGGCTCAGGCGCGAGGTCCGACCATGGGCAGGATCAAGATCGACAGCATCCTGGCCTACACCGACAGGAACCATCGCCCCGCCACGGTCTGGGAGCAGGTGGCGATGATGGCGTTCCTGCTGTCCGACGAGGCGTCGAACTTCACCGGCGGCATCTTTGCCACGGATGGCGGGTGGACCGCCTACTGAAGCCGGGCGATCGGCCGGATCGGTACCGCCTACGCGGCAATGGTCGTCGTGCCGCATGTCGGTTCTCTTTGCGCACGCCATCGCTCCGGCGGTCATCCGCTCACGGATTCCTTGTCCCAGGGCTCTCCATTTAACCGGACTGGCCGGTAGACTGCCGTTGATGCACTTCTTCAGGTATTCACGAAAGCGGTCGTTCAACACGAGGCCACATGTTCACGGCGGCAGAATCCTGGCCGTGCTTGCCACAGCCTTGCTCTGCGTCTCATCGAACGCCCAGACCGCAGCGACGCCGAGGTACCTCGAATATCGACAGAACCCGGTTCAATCAGTGTTCGCGGCGTCTGTCCTCGGCTTTGCGTTGGAACGGAAATGCAGGTTCCTGAGCGCTTCCAGAAGGAATGAGTTCGAGGGCTCGCTGCAACAGAACAGCCTGGTGTTTCGTTCGTATCTCAACGCGACGAGAATCACCGGATCGAGCGAAGAGTCGATCCAATACGTCAAGGACATGGTGCAGAGCGCAGTTAGATTCACAGAAGCGCATGCCTGCGATGAGTCCGCCAGAACGTCGGTGAATTCAGGACTGGACAAGTCCCTCCGGTTCGTGGACATCATCGCCCCCGAGTTGAACAAGCCGCTTCCGAACTGAACGCGTTGCTTGCCATCGGGGAACCCGACCCGCTGTTGGCCAAGTTCAGCAGAGTGGGTCCCGTCGCAGCGAGCAATGTTGCGATCGGACGGGTAAGGGAAGCCGCAGCGCCCGCAGCAGCAGCCTCACGTTGCGACCCGGGCCGCACAGGACCGCACCGATCGTGAGCCGACGCGACGCCAGGCGATCGCGATTCGTGCACACTTCGGGTCCCAACGTGCCGTCGGAGGCCCGGAAGACGATCGAGGTGCTCCATCCGCCGCGTCCGGAGAGTCGGGGGCGGGCCACCGCGTCTGCAGCCCGAACTCGCCGGCCGTGGCGTCTCCGTTGCGCGGATCCCCGCGCAGCACGTTCATCCGCGCCCGCGCGCTGCGCCGGCGCGGCGAGGCCGCCACGGTGGCGGGCCCCGCGGGGGTGTCAATCGACGGTCGCGGATTGCGCAGCGACGGCGGGCGGGTCGGGAGGGGCCCCGGGGGCGGCGGACGGCGATGCGGGCGACGCGCCGCGCAACGCGTCGAGCATCGGCGCGAACGCGCGCCGGCCAGCGTCGGTGAAGGTCTCGAGGTCGTGGGCGACGTCGCGCGCGAGGCTGCGCATCCGCCAGCGCAACTCGCGTGGCACCAGCCGCAACTGCAGTTCGACCTCGCCATCGCCGGTCTCGGCCGCCGCGCCCAGCAGCTCGAAGAAGTGGGCGGCACCGCTCGAGACGAAGGCCAGGTCGAGCCTGCGCAGCAGCGGCGCGAGCCGGGAGAGGCTGCGGCGCTCGGCGGCGCCGGCGCCGTTCAGCTCGGCCTCGCGGGCCGCCGCGTGCGCGCCGCGCAGGGCGTCGCGCAGCGCTTCGATGTCGGCCCGCGCCGCCACGCGGTCGAAGCCCGGGTCGGCCTCGATCGGGAACGGGCGCTGCGCGCTCGCCACCAGGCCCACGGGCGCGAGCGGGTACTCGCCGAACACCAGGCCGATCGCGAGCAGCGTGCGCGCCGGCGAGGCCACCGGGTCGCTCATCACGCCGGCCATCGTCTCGGCGACGATCACCCAGCCGGTCTCGTCGCGCAGCGCCGAGGAGGTCGCGCGGCCGGGGTAGCCGGAGCCGTCTTGCCGCTCGTGATGGCCGTCGACGATCGAAGCGATGGTCGCGCCGTACCGGGTGTTCTCGCGGATGAACAGCGCGCCGATCCGCGGGTGGACGGCGACATGTCGCCACTCCTCGAGATTCAGCTCGCGGCGGCTGTGGAGGTACTCGGGGTTCACGTAGAGCTCGCCCAGGTCGTGAAGCAGCCCGCCAAGGACGATCCGCTGCAGCGTCGCCTGCCCGACGCCGGCCCGCGCCGCGAGGCCGCCGGCGATCAGCGCGCCGAGGCAGGCGTGCTCGAAACCGCGGCCGCCCTCCTCGGCAGCGGTGAGCAGCAGCGACACCGGGCCGTCCAGCGGCAGGGTCCGCGCGACGTCGAGCACGTCGCGCGCCGAGCCGCCCACCAGTGCCGCGAGATACCGATCGCCTCCCAGAAGGCGCTCGATGCAACGGACGACGTCGGAAGCCGCGATCCCGTCGCGGGCGGTCAGGCATTGCTCGATCGGCCGTCGCAGCTTGCGCACGAGCAGCCGCTCGATCAGTTCCGGACGGATCGACTGGCCGCGGGCCCAGAGCTTCGTCCCCGCGTCGTCGACGATGTCCTCGCAGGCGGCAATGTCGCGTCTGCGGCCGGCCTCGACAAGGGCGGCGAGCGCGTGGGCATTGGCGCGATCGAAGGAAGGTGTCATGAACTGCCGGTGTCGGGACGGTGAGGACGATGTGACAATCCTGACCACGACGCCCCGCGCTCCGCAGCGTCGTCCTATGGCAGGACGGAGCATGCCGACGGACGGACGGACAGCCGCGCCGGCCCATCCCGCCGCCGGCGATCAGCGCGGCCGCGCCGACGCCACGCGAACGCGCTCCACACCAGCGGCCTCGGCACGAACACGCGGCGGCCTCGCCCGCCGGTCAGCGCAGCGCCGGCAGCCCCGCCGCGAACGCGCCGATCACCAGCGCGTTCATCAGGTCGATCAGGAAGGCGCCCATGATCGGCACGACCACGAACGCGCTGGGCGCGTGGCCGAAGCGCTCGGTCAGCGCCTGCATGTTGGCCATGGCGGTCGGCGTGGCCCCCAGGCCGAAGCCGCACTGCCCACCGACCAGGACCGCGGCCTCGTAGTCGCCGCCGACGAGGCGGAACGTGACGAAGGTCGCGAGGGCGGCCACCACGAGCACCTGCAGCGCGACGATCACGAGCACCGGCCCGGCGAGCGCGGCGACCTCCCAGAGCCGCAGCCCCATCAGCGCGATCGCGAGGAACAGCCCGAGCGACACCTGCCCGGCGAGGTCGAGCGCGCGGTCGTCGACCTCGTGCACGCGCGCGGCGGCCAGCAGGTTGCGCAGCACGACCCCGCACAGCAGCGTCCAGACGAAGGGCGGCAGCGTGACGGGTGCATCGGCGGCCATGCGCGCGCCGAGCCACTCGCCCGCCACCATGCACGCGGCGACCAGCAGGAGCGTCAACGTCAGCCGATCCGCGGTCATCGGTCCGCCGCCGTGCGCGCCGTCGCGCGGGTGCGAGACCGCCGCCGACGCGCCGAGCGGGCGGCCCTGCGCGGCGAGGCGCTCGATGAGCCGCCGGGCGACCGGCCCGCCGACGAGGCCGCCGGCCACCAGCCCGAAGGTCGCGGCCGCGATGGCGATCGCGGGCGCGGCCTGGATCCCGAAGCTCTCCGCGAACTTGGCGCCCCATGCGGCCCCGGTGCCGTGGCCGCCCGCCATCGTGATCGACCCGGCGAGCAGTCCGATCGCGGGGTCGAGGCCGAGCAGCCGCGCGGCGAGCACGCCGACCGCGTTCTGCGCGACGAGCATCAGCAGCACGGCGAGCGCGAAGCGCGCGAGCCGCGAGCCGCCGCGGGCGAGCATGCGCAGGTCGGCACCCAGGCCGACCGTGGCGAAGAACGCGAGCATCATCCCCGGCTGCAGCCCCCGGGCGAACGCGAGGTCGGTGCCGGCGACGTGCAGCGCGCCCGCGATCGCCGCCGCGATCAGCCCGCCCACGACCGCGGCGGGGATCGAGTGTCGCTGCAGTAAAGGAACGGCGGACAGCACCGCGCGGCCGACGGCGAGCACGAGCGCGGCGAGCGCGAGGGTGGCGGGGACGCCGAACTCGACGAGGGCGGGCATGCCCGTAGCCTAGCTCGGCCGTGCGGCGCACGCCAGGGAGGTGGCGGGCGGGCCGGCCGCCGGCCGACGCGACCGCCCGCATCCGACCTCGACGCCGCGCAGGTCCTCACGGCCCCGGGCGTCCGTCCGCTCTGCGATGCCGTCGACGTCGGGATGGGACGGCGATCCGCCCTCGGATCGCCCCGCGGAGGGAGGCACTCGTACCCTGGATGCGCGCGCGGCGGACCGCGAGCTCGGTGATCACCGTGACCTGGGCCGACAGGGCGCTCTTCGGACCCGGGAAAGACATCGCGCCGCGTCGCCGTCCGCGCCTCGACCGTCGGCTGGCCCATCGATGCCGTTGCCCTGCGCGTCGGGCGGGATCGCATGACCGTCCTCGATGCGGATCCGTGAGGTCGTCCCCTCGTGGAGACGAATTGCGCGCCGGGCTCCCGCTCGAACACAGGCCAGTCGATCAGCTCGGCCAGCCGAGCCAGCGCGTGGCGGATGTCGATGATGTTGACCGGCTCGTTGCGGAGCAGGGCCTCGACCCTCAGCGACCGCGCGGCATTGCGCAGCGCACGGCGGCCGGCCGACGCGGCGTCGGGCGGGTAGGGGCCGACCGGGCGCAGTGCATCGCAGGTCGCGCGCAGCACCGGTTCGAGCCCGCACGCGAGGGTGTCGCGGACCGCATTGCGCGCCGCGCGCAGCGGGATCAGTGGGCCGACGAACTGGGGTCGGCGATCCAGGCGCGGATCGATGCGGTCGGCGGGCCGCCGTACAGTCCTGCCTGGCAGGACTGCATCAGGATGCTCGGGAGGACGCTGCTGGAGGTCTCGACACTCCAGCATCAGGATCCCGCGCAGCCGCCGGCGATGCCGTCCGAACGTCCCGCCCCACCCCCTCGGACCATGATTGCCTGAGTCTGTCGGCTGCGCCGCCGGTGCCGCGCCCGTGGCTGCGCTGAACCGTCGGCACGGCGTACGGACGGACGCCGGTACGTGCCTGCTCGGCGTGGTCCTCTGGAAGCGGCGGTACGGCACGACCGATGTCGCAGCGATGGTCCGCCGGTCGTGCACGATGGCCGACGACCTCGACCGCGCCATCGCGGCGCGCCGAGCGCGTCAGATCAGCCTCGATCCGACGCGGTCGACGAGGTCCGGAACGCCGAGACCGCTTCGACCAGTCGTTCGGCCTGGCTCCTCAGCGCGTCGGCGGCCGCCGCGCTCTGCTCCACGAGCGCTGCGTTCTGCTGCGTGCCGCGATCGAGCTGCTGGACGGCCTCGCCGACCTGCGAGACGCCGGCGCTCTGCTGCTGCGTCGCGCTGCTGATTGCGTTGACTCGGCGCGTCACCTCCGCGATCGAGCCGACCACCTCGGTCATGGTCGAACCCGCGCGGTCGACCGATTGAGTGCCCCGCGTGACCTGATCGATGCTCGTGCTGATCAGCGACTTGATCTCGCGTGCGGCGTCCGCGCTGCGGTGTGCCAGCGTGCGGACCTCGCTCGCGACGACCGCGAAGCCCCGCCCCTGCTCTCCGGCACGGGCGGCCTCCACGGCCGCGTTCAGCGCGAGGATGTTCGTCTGGAACGCGATGCCGTCTATCACGCCGATGATGTCGACGATCCGACGTGAGCCCGCATCGATGTCCTTCATCGTCGCGATCACCTCCTCGACCACGGACCCGCCACGCTCGGCGACCTCCGACGCGGTCCGCGCGAGGCGATCGGCCTCGATGGCGTTCCCCGCGTTGTTCGACACGGCCGATCCGAGCTGCTCCATCGTGGCGGCCGCCTCCTGCAGCGCGCTCGCCTGCTGCTCGGTCCGGCGGCTGAGGTCCTGGTTGCCGGTCGCGATCTCGGTGCTGGCGAGCGCGACCGAGTCGGCGCTGCGCCGGACCTGATCGACCAACGCCACGAGCGCGGACTGAGTCTGCGCGAGCGTCGCCATCACGCTGTCGCGGTCGTTCGCGGCCACCGGGACCGGGATCGTGAGGTCGCCATTGGAGATTGCGCGAAGCGCGTCCGCGGCGGCAGCGGGTTCCCCGCCGAGGGTCCGCGTCAGCGAACGGACGGTCCACGCGCCGATTCCGGTCGCCACCACCACTGCTGCGACCAGGCCGGCCACGAGGCCCCACTGGAACGAATCGATGCGCGCGGCGGTCGCCGCCGCCTGGGCGCGGGTCACCTCGGCCCGCGCGTCGCCGAGCGCGTCCATCCGACGAGTCAGATCGGCCTGCGCCGGACGGAACTCGTCGACGAGGAGCGGACGAAGGTCGTCGAAACGGGCCTCGTCGATCGCAGCCAGAACCTTCTTCCGTACGCCACCCACTTTGGCCAGCGCCGCCTCCAGTTCAGCGATCGACGCGGCGAGCGCGGGCTCGGCGGATGCCGCGCCCCGCAGCGCCTCGAGCTGCGCCGTCATGTGCGTATCGGTCTTCTTGAGTTCGGCGAGCAGGGTGTCCTGGACCTTCACGTCGTCGATCAGCCCCAGGTCCCGTACCGTCACGGCCTGCGCGGAAGATCCAGTTTCCAGCGAGGCGATCGTGCTCATCTCCGCGAGTCGCTTGACACCGCGCGCTCCGGGGTGGAGGACAGCCTCTCCAGGCGATTGAATCCTTCGATCTGCTCGAGGCTCGCCGCGGGGAAGAACTGGGTGGTGAAGATCTGCCTGTAGGCTGAATTCTCGATCCCCCAGCCGCCCCGAACGATGTCGCACAGCGCATTGACCATCTGCCGGGTCTTCGCGTCCGGGCTGCGGGTCAGGGTGCCGCGAACATATCCGCCGCACAGCACCAGGTGGCTGACGCGTTCCGGATGGCGCGCGGCGTAGCGGATCGACACCGCCGCGCCCTGGGACATGCCCAGCAGGGCGAATCGGTCCAGGCCTGCCGCGTCGACCACCGAGGCGAGCTCATCGACGAGCGTATCCAGCGACACCGCTGCGACGCTCGGATCGGAGAGCCCGGTCCCGGACTGGTCGAAGCGCACCACCGTGTAGCGCGAGGACAGATCCGTCAGCAACCGACGCCAGACGGGCGTCTGCCAGTCCGCCTCGAGATGGGTCAGCCAGTGGGGTGCGCGCACGACCGGGTATCCGGATCCGCTGATCGCGTAGGCCAGCCGAAGCCCGCTCCTCGCCGGCGCGAACTGGATGCGCTGAGTCACCGCGTGGCGCGAGGCCTCAGGGGCTGCCTCCGCGGACGCCGACCGGGGCTGCGGATCGATGCGCTCGCCGCGGTGCGGGTCGGCGGAGGGCGAGGCGCCGGGATCGCCGATCGGTACCGTGAACCGGTAGCCGATGCCGGGAACGGTGGCGATGGCCTTGGAGCCGATCACCCTGCGCACGGCCGACACCTGGACCGACAGGTTGTTCTCCTCGACGACCCGGCCCGGCCCGGCCACGCGGACTGCAACGCCTCCTCCTTGGTGACGACGCGATCTCGATGCGAAATCAGGCACAGCAATACGTCAAACGCGCGCGCGCCCAAGTCGGCGGGCACACCATCGTCCAGCAGCAGACGTTCGGCGGGCCTGATCTCGAAGCGACCGAAACGCAGCGCGTTCTGCATGAGGTGTCTCGGGGGAGGAGCGGTTCAGGAAGGCTCTGAAGGATGGTATCGCTGGCAGGGTGACAGCGCCCTCGCGCTGCATCTGCTCGTAGCAGGCGGTCGAATCGGCGCGAAAGACGTCGGGACCGGCGAGGTAGACGGAGCGGGGCGAGGTCATCGGATGCGCGCAGCGTGGTCGGGGCGGCGCGACGATACTCGGGCGGGCCGGTGCGCCGGCACCTCGCCGCCGGCCGGCGCAGCGGACTTCAGTCGGCGCGGCGCGTGCGCTCGACGAACGCGAGCAGCTCGCGGCCGAGCAGGTCCTCGGCCGTGTTCAGGTGCGCGATGATCGAGGTGTGGTTGTGGCCGGGCAACTGCAGCACGCGTGGCGCCGCACCCCGACCCGCCGCCAGCACGTGCGCGAGCTCCAGGCAATAGCAGTCGAGCAGCGGGTTCTCGAACTGCGCGAACCCGATGAAGGTGGGCATGCGCGGATCGGCGAAGGCGACCGCCGAACGCTCCTCGTAGCGCGACGCGTCGGTGCCGTAGTAGGCCTCGACCTTGCGTGCGTTCGGGTTGTCGGGCCGGTTGTCGGCCCTGACGCGGCCGCTGAGCACGATCAGCCCGGCAACCGGCGGCGCAGCCGCGGCGCCGGGCGCGCCATAGGCACAGGACGCGGCGTGGGCAGCCCCGGCCGAGTGCCCGAACAGCACCAGCCGTCGCGCATCGACCCCGATCCCATCGGCGTGATCGGCCAGCCAGCGGCAGGCCGCGGCCACGTCCTCGGTGCCCGACGGATAGCGCGCCATCGGCGCGAGGCGGTATTCCATGTTCACGCACGCCACGCCGTGCCGGGCGAACCAGAAGCAGACGTTGGCGTAGACCTGGGGCGAGCGCTCCTTCTCGCCGTCGACGAATGCGCCGCCGTGCACGAACACCACCGCCGGCGCGCCGCTCGCGCCGCGCGGCAGGTACAGGTCCAGTCGATGCGCGGGATCCGCGCCGTAGGCGATGTCCCGGCGGACCTCCACCCCGTCCTTCGGACACCGTTCGAGCACCGGGTCGAAGGCGTCGATCATCCGGCGCACGTTGCGCGGCACGTCGGCGGCCCAGACCGGCCCGAGCTCGGCCATCAGCCGACGCAGTGCCTCGGGGATCGGGATTTCCATCGGCGAGGCTGGATCGTGTCTAGAAGTCGAAGCGCAGGCCGACGAACTTCAGCTGCGAGAGTTCCTCGATCGCATACCGGATCCCCTCGCGTCCGTTCCCCGATTGCTTGACGCCCCCGAACGGATACATGTCGAGCCGGAAGCGGCTCGCCTCGTTGATCCAGAGGGCGCCCACCTCGAAGTCCCGGGCGAACCGGAAGGCCCAGGCGAGGTCGCGGGTGAACAGCGACCCCTGCAGTCCGAAGGGCGAGTCGTTCGCGAGGTCCAGTGCCTGCTGCGGATCGGTGGCCGCGACCACCACCGCGAGCGGACCGAACGCCTCGGCCTGCCAGATGGACGAGGTCTTCGGCGAACCGACCAGGATGCCGGGGCTCACCAGGCAGTCGCGCCGCGTGGGCGCCAGCGCAAAACGGCCGCCGGCCGCGACCGACTCGCTCGCCATGCGCATCACGCGCTCGGCTGCCTCGGCGGACACCATCGGACCGACGTCGGTGGCCGGATCGTACGGATCACCGACGCGCAGTGCACCGGCCGCCGCCACGAAATGGTCGACGAAGCGGTCGAGCACCGCGGCATCGACGATGATCCGCTGCGCCGACACACACTGCTGGCCGCTGGCCTCGAAGGCGGCCGAGGCGATGCGTGCGGCGGCGTCGGCGAGATCGGCGTCGGCGAGCACGACGTTGGCGGCGTTCGACCCCAGCTCGGCCACGAACTTGCGCGCCCCCGCAGCGCGCGCCAGCGCGTCACCCGCCGCGGTGCCGCCGGTGAACGTGACCGCGGCGACGTCGGGATGCGAGACGAGCCGCGTGGCCGCGTCGCGATGACCGGTCACGACATTGAACAGACCCGCCGGCAGGCCCGCCTCGACGAGCAGCGCAGCAACCCGCAGCGCCACCCGCGTGCCGGCGGGGTGCGGCTTCACCACGATCGCGTTGCCCGCGGCGAGCGCCGGCGCGACCTTCTGCGACAGCAGGTTGATCGGTGCGTTGAACGGGGTGACTGCGGCGATGACGCCGAACGGCACGCGCACCGTGTAGCCGAGGCGCCCGGCGCCGTTCGGGACCGCGTCCAGGGGGAGCGTCTCGCCGCCCAGCACCGATGCGGTCGCGGCGCAGGCCCGGAAGAACTGCGCCGAGCGCTGGACCTCGAAGCCGGCCGCGCGCCTGGGCTTGCCGATGTCGTGGATGATCAGCTCGACCAGTTCGTCGGCGGCGGCCTCGATCGACTGTGCGGCCGCCGTCAGCCACTGCATGCGCTGGTGCAGCGGCGACCGGCGGTGCCGGAGATACGCCGCGCGCGCATCGGCCACCGCGGCGTCGATCGATGCGGCGGACGCCTCCATCAGGAACGCGTACTCCCGGAGATCGACCGGGCTGACCAACGCAGTTCGTGGGCCCTCGCGAGCGTCCGCCCGGCCGGCGACGAAGTGATCCAGCGGTTCGGTCATGGCGGATGACTGCACGGGGTAGGGAAGTCGACCGCTACGGCGGCGGAGCACCGCGTCGCGAGCGGGGGCACGAACGTATTATTGATTGACCAACTAGTCAAGGGTAAACTCGCGCAACGCATCAGGGCATCGCTGTCCGGCAGGAGTGACCATGACCGTCGCAAGGCATCCGAGACCCGCCGAGCTGGTGGGCGTCTCGCTGGAGGAGCTGTCCACGCGGTTCATCGCGCGGTTCCGCGACCGCAAGCCCGACTGGAACGCGTTCGAGGACGCGAAGACCGAGGGCTTCAAGCGCGCCCAGCATCGGTTCATCGGCGCCGGCGGCTCGGGCAAGCACACCGACAGCACCGTCATCCCGCCGCGCGCCTTCACGCTGAGCATCATGTTCGTCGAGCCGGGCCAGGGGAACGCCGCGCACACGCACGAGGTCGAGGAGGTGTTCTTCGTGCTCCAGGGGTTCCTCGACGTGTTCCTGCAGGACGAGACGGGGCGTGAGGTGACACACCGGCTCGGGCCCTGGGAGTGCATCTCGTGCCCGCCCGGTGTGGTGCACGGGTACGTGAACGCGAGCCTCGAGCCGGTCTATTTCCAGGTGATGCTGGGCAAGGCGAAGCCGGAGACGATGGGATATGCCGACGAGTCGCTCTATCAGCGCCGGGATGCCCACCTGAAGCAGTGACCGGGATGGGCATCGCCAAGTCCGCCCCGGCGCCCGGCCCGGCAGCCGCGCCGCGCGGCGCCGAGCCCGTACCGCGCAGGCCCCGCGAGAGCTCGATCCGCACCCGCGAGATCCTGCTGGACGCGGCACTGCGCGAGTTCGCCGACAAGGGCTTCGACGGCGCCCGGATGGACCAGATCGCGCTGCTCACCGGACTCAACAAGAACGTCCTGTACCACCATTTCGAGAGCAAGGACGGGCTGTTCGCGGCCGTGCTCGAACGGACCTACGGGGCGATCCGCGCCAGCCAGAACGACATCCGTCTGCGTGGCATGGATCCGGTCGCCGCCACCCGCAAGCTGGTGATCTCCACCGGCCGGATCTGGATCCGCTATCCGGAGTTCCAGCGGCTGCTCTACAGCGAGAACCTGCATGGCGGCAGGCACGTGAACCAGTCGGCGAACATCCGGCAGATGTACAACCCGCTGCTCGACACCCTGCGCGGGCTGCTGGCCCGCGGGCAGGCCGACGGCGTGTTCCGGCGGGACCTCGATCCGGTGGACCTGTACATCTCGATCACCTCGCTGACGGCGCACTACATGAACAACCGCTTCACGTTCGAGGCGATCTTCCGGACCGATCTGATGTCACCGAAGCGGGTCAAGCAGCGGCTCGAGCATGCCGCCGACATGGTGCTGCGCTACATGATGGCGTGACATGGACGTCGACGCATCGGTGTCGTCGTTCGACGGTTGGCGCGCGGCGTCGTCGCCCGGGGGCGGGCCGCGCCAACCGTCCCGACGATTCAACGGCCGCTCGAAATCGATTTCAGCCGTCAGCCGTCAGCCGCCCGGCCCCAGGGCGGCCAGCGGGTTGCCGTGCGGGTCGCCCCGCTGCGAGACGTGCCAGGGCAGACACAGCGACTCCGCAAGATCGACCAGGTAGAACAGCACCGTGCCCAGCAGCCCCAGCAGCACCAAGGCGGCGAACACCCGGGGCGTGTCGAAGTTGCCCTGCGCGATGAGGATCACGTAGCCGAGCCCGCTCGAGCCGGCGACGAACTCACCGACGATCGCCCCGACCAGCGCGAACGAGATCCCGACCTTCATTCCCGAGAAGACCGACGGCAGCGCGTTGGGAAAGCGGATCTTCCACAGCGTCTTCATCGACGACGCCCGGCAGGATCGGGCGAGGTTCAGCATCTCGGGATCGACCGACTTCAGGCCCATCACCGTGTCGATGACGATGGGGAAGATCGCGATCATCACCACGATGGCGATCTTCGGTTCGACGCCGGTGCCCATCCAGATCACGAACAGGGGCGCGAGCGCGACCTTCGGCACCGAGTTCAGCGAGACCAGCAGCGAGGACAGCAGGAGGTTGAGCACCTTCGAATAGACGATCCCGATCGCGCCGGCCACGCCGCCGACGACCGCGATCGCGAACCCGAGCAGCGTCGTGCCCGTGGTGTAGGCGGCGTGACCGAGGAAGTAGCCCGAGGCCGCCACCAGTTCGCGTCCGATCTGGGTCGGTGCCGGCAGGATGAACGGCTTGACCCCGGTGAACCACACCATGGCCTCCCAGAACGCCAGCAGTCCGGCCAGCATCATCAGCAGCCACCGAACCCGTTCGCTGCGAACCCACCACTGCTGCATCAGTCCCCCTTGAGGATTCCCATCGACGAGAACATCTTGAAGATGCGGCCCGTATGGCGGCTGAACTCGGGCTCACCGCGCAGCGACAGCGGTCGGTGCTGCGGCAGGTCGATCTCGATGATCTCGGCGACCCGGCCCGGGTTGCGCGACATCACCACGATCCGATCGGACAGATAGACCGCCTCGGTGACCGAGTGCGTGATGAACAGGATGGTCTTGTGCGTCTCCATCCACATCCGGCGCAGCTCGAGGTTCAGCTCGTCGCGTGTCATGGCGTCGAGTGCGCCGAACGGCTCGTCCATCAGCAGCAGACCCGGATCGACCAGCAGCGCCCGACAGATCGACGCGCGCTGACGCATGCCGCCCGACAGCTCCCAGGGGAACCGGTCGGCGAACTTCTCGAGGCCGAACAGCTGCAGCAGTTCCATCGCCCGGGCGCGGAACTTTCGGGGGTCCAGTCCCCGGAGCTCGGCCACCACCAGCACGTTGTCCAGCACGGTGCGCCAGTCGAGCAGCACATCGCGCTGGAAGACGATGCCGAGGTTCTCGGGCGACTGGCTGACCCCGACACCGGCCACCTCGATCCGGCCGCCCGACACCGACTCCAGGCCCGCGACGCACTTCAGCAGCGTGCTCTTGCCGCAGCCGCTGGGCCCGAGGATGGAGACGAACTCGCCTTTCGCGACCGCGAAGTCGATGTCCTGGAGCGCGTGCACCGGACCCCGCCGCGACTCGTAGGTCTTCTCGACATGCGAGATCCGGATGTACGGCGCCGCGCCCGCCCCGTGCGTCGTGTCAGTCGACGAGTGCATTGGTGAAGAAGTCGCCCGGCTTCTGCCCCGGCTTGATCGCCCCGGCCGACTCCATCGACTTGATCGCCTGCGCCCAGTCCGCATCGGACTGCCAGCCGGTGCGCTTGCCGCGGGTGTTCGGGGTCTCGAAGAACTCACGGTAGGCGACGATCTGGCCGCGCAGCAGGTCCGGATCGAGCTTGGCGGTGGGCCGCTGCGCGATGATCGCCTGGACCGCCTCGTCGAGGTTCGCCGGGCTCTGGTAGATGTAGTCCCAGGCGCGGATCTGCACCTGCACCAGCTTGCGCAGCGCCTCGGGGCGCTTCTTGAGGGTGGCCTCGTTGGTCACCAGGCCGTAGCTGGGGAAGTGCACGCCGAGGTTCTCGGCCAGGATCGCCTTGCCGGGGCGCGATTTCGCCACCAGCGGCACGCCGAACGGCGCCAGCGACAGGAAACCGTCGGCATCGCCGGACGCGTAGGTGGCCACCATCGCCGGCGGCGCCACCATGGTCACCGCGAACTGCTGCTCGCTCATGTTGGCGGCCCGCCGGAACGAGTCGATGAACGGCACCCAGGGGCTGCCTGTGAAGCAGACGAGCTTCTTGCCGGCCAGGTCCTGCGCCTTGTCGAGCTTGGAGTCGGCCGCCACGATCACGGCCAGGTCGCCGCGGCGGGCGAAGCCGGCGACGGCGATCAGCGGCAGGCCCTTCTCGCGTGCCAGCGCCATCGGCCCGAGCTGCACGGCCCCGACATCCACCTGCCCGACGGCGACGAGCTGCAGGCCCGGCAGCGTGCCCTTGCCGTCCTGCACGTCGACGTCGAGCCCGGCCTGGTCGAACCAGCCCTTCTGCTTGGCCAGATGCATCGCGGCGTGGATGCCCCACGGCGTGAAGTCGAGCACCACGCTCACCTTCTCGCGCGGCTGCGCGAGCGCGATCGGCATGAGCGCGGCGGTGACCGCGACCGCCGCGGCCGTCTTCAGAACGGCCCGGAACCCTGTGGCAATCCTCATCTTCACACTCCCGTTGAGCGATTGGTCGAACATCAGGTCGAACACTTGGTGGCGCGGGCGGCCGACAGCACGGCGTCGACGATGCCCTGATATCCGGTGCAGCGGCAGATCGCCCCCGACAGCGCCTCGCGGACCTCGTGTTCGGTCGGCGACGGGTTGTCCTGGAGCAGGTCGAGCGAGAGCATCAGCATGCCGGGCGTGCAGAAGCCGCACTGCAGGCCGTGACAGGCACGGAACGCCTCCTGAAGCGGATGCAGCGGGCCGTCGCTGCGCGCGAGCCCTTCGACCGTCACGAGCTCCGCGCCGTCGGCCTGCACCGCGAGCGTGGTGCACGAGCGTGCCGCCTCGCCGTTGAACAGGACGGTGCAGGCGCCGCAGATCCCGTGCTCGCAGCCGGCGTGCGTGCCGGTGAGCCCCAGGTCCTCGCGCAGGAAGTCGACCAGCAGCTTGCGCGACTCGCAGCGGCCGGTGCGCACCTCGCCGTTCACGGTCAGCTGGATCTCGTTCATGGGGTCCATGTCGTTCGCCCGATTCGAGTGGGGTCAGCGCGCAAGCCAGGGGCCGGCAGCCGAAGCCGCGCGCTGCAGCGCGCGCCCGGTCAGCACCCGGATCAGGTGCCGGCGATAGTCGCCCGACACACGGGGATCGGACATCGGGGTGCACGCCTCGCTGGCGCTGGCCGCGGCAGCGGCGATGACGTCGGCAGACACCCTGCCGCGGCTCACGAGGTGTTCCGCGTCGAGCGCACGATAGACCGTCTCGGTGGCACCCGCAACGGCGATCCGGGACCGGAACGCCCCCCCGGCCACCGGCTCGAGGACCACCACCACCGCCACGATCGCAAAATCGCCCGGCCGGCGTGCGAACTCCTCGATCGCGAAGGCACACCCCTTGGGCATCCGCGGCACCCGCACCTCGATGAGGATCTCGTCGGCGGCGAGGGCGGTCGTGAACATCGACCGGAACAGTGACTCGGCGGGGATCACGCGCTCGCCGCGCGGGCCGGCCGTGACCACCTCGCCATCCAGCGCCCGCAGGACCATCGGCAGTTCCGCGCTGGGGTCCGCATGGGCGATCGACCCGCCGATCGTGCCGCGCGTGCGCGTGGGGGCATGACCGACCCACTTCAGCGCGGCGGTCATCAGCGGCAGGTGCTCGGCGACCGAAGCGGACTTCTCGGCCTGCCGCTGTCGCGTCATGGCGCCGAACCGGATCCGGTCGGGGTCGACGGTGATGCCGGCGAGCCCCGGGACGAGCCGCAGGTCGATCAGTGCGGCGGGCTGCGCGAGCCGGAAATTGAGCATCGGCACCAGGCTCTGGCCGCCGGCGAGGACCCGGGCACCGCCGTCGTGACGCGCGATCAGGCCGATCGCCTCATCGAGCGTGCGAGGCGCGTGGTAATCGAATTTCGGCGGCTTCACGTGCCGGACTTTCCGACGCACAGCAGACTGCGGAGCCGATCACACATGGGCCTGAGCGTGCCGTGGAAATCGATGAGGACGCTCGCGGCGGCGAGCCGATCCGAGCACCATTGACGTGGGTCAATATTGACTGGCCAGTCAACGAGTGTCAAGCTGACCACGCGTCATCGGAGCGGTCTCGCGAGGGTTTGCAGATGCAGGAAGAAGCGGGCGTTGGCTATGTCGGCAGCTCGATGCCGCGACGCGAGGACGAGCGCCTGCTGCGCGGCCAGGGCCAGTACCTGGCCGACATGGTCCTTCCCGGGATGGTGCACGTCGCGTTCGTTCGCAGCCCGATGGCGCATGCCCATATCCGGGGCATCGATCTGTCGGCCGCGGCCGCCCTGCCCGGCGTCGTGCTGGCGATCGGCGGGGCCGAGCTCGCGGGGCTGATGCCCCCGGTCAAGGACCAGCAGCTCCCGCTGCCGGCGAAGTGGCGCACCAGCGTGCCGCACCGAATCGTCGATCCACGCCAGCCGCTGCTCGCCATCGACAAGGTGCGCCACGTGGGCGAGGCGGTCGCGGTGATCGTGGCGGTGAACCGCTACGTGGCCGAAGACGCGGTCGATCTGGTCGAGCTCTCGCTCGACCCGCTGCCGGCCGTGGTGGATCCGGAGCAGGCGATGGCGCCGGACGCGGCGCTCATCCACGAACAGGCCCGCGGCAACCTGTTCGCGGAGTTCTCGGTCGGCAAGGGCGATGCGCCCACCGCGATCCGCGAGGCCCCGCTGCGCCTGAAGCGCCGCTTCCGGCACCACCGCTATGCCGGGATGCCGATGGAGTGCCGCGGCGTGCTGGGTCAGTACGACCGGCGCACCGCGCACCTGACCGTCTGGTCGTCCACGCAGGTGGTGCACTGGGTCCGCCGCGAACTCGCCCACACGCTGAGCATGCCCGAGGCGCGGATCCGGTGCGTCGCGCCCGATGTGGGCGGCGGCTTCGGCACCAAGGGCCACGTGTACCCCGAGGACCTGCTGATCCCGTTCCTGGCCATGAGGCTGGGCCGACCGGTCCGCTGGATCGAGGATCGCCGGGAACATCTGCAGAGTGCCTGCCATTCGCGCGACCAGATCCACGACATCGAGGTGGGCTTCGACCGCAGCGGTCGGATCCTCGCCGTGCAGGACCGGTTCGTCATGGACTGCGGCGCCTGGAATCCGGTGGGCGTCGGCATCCCGTACAACACCGCATCGCATCTGATCGGGCCGTACAAGGTCGAGCACCTGCAGATCGACGCGCGGGTGGTGGCCACCAACAAGGTTCCGAACGCGCCCTACCGCGGCGCCGGGCGCCCCGAAGCAGCGCACGCGATGGAGCGCATGATGGACCTGATCGGACGCGAGCTCGGGCTCGAGCCGTCCGAGGTACGCCGCCGCAACCTGGTGCGGGCCGACGAGATGCCGTATTCGGTGGGGATTCCGTACCGCGACGGCGAGCCGATCGTGTACGACACCGGCGACTACCCCAAGGCGCTGCAGCAGGCGCTCGACACGCTGGGTGGCCTGCCAGCGTTCCGGCAGCGCCAGGCCGCCGCGCGTGCCGAGGGCCGTCATCTCGGGCTCGGGCTGTGCGTCTACACCGAGGGCACCGGCGTGGGTCCCTTCGAGGGCGCGACGGTCCGCATCGACCCGTCGGGCAAGATCTACATCGCCGCCGGATCGTGCCCGCAGGGCCAGGGCATGGAGACGGTCTTCTCGCAGATCGCCGCCGACTGCTGGAAGGTGCGCCCGGACGACGTGGTCCTCACCTTCGCCGACACCGCCGCGATCCCCATGGGCTTCGGCACGATCGCCAGCCGCTCCACCGTGACGCTGTCGGCCTCGATCCACCAGGCGAGCGAGCGGGTGCGCGAGAAGGTGTTCGCGATCGCGGCGAACGCCTTCGAATGCTCGGAGCAGGACCTGGAGCTGCGCGACGGCAGCGTGGGCATCGTCGGGGTGCCGGGCGTGTCGATGACGCTGGCCCAGGTGGCCGCTGCCGCGCGGCCCGGCTGGGATCACCGCCGTCCGGCCGACATGGAGGCGGGCCTGGAGAGCACCTGCTACTGGGAGCCGCCCACGGTCACCTGGTCCTATGCGGTGCATGCCGTGGTGGTCGACGTGGACGTCGGGCTCGGTCGGGTCCGGCTGGAGGACTACGTGGTCGCCCACGACTGCGGCATCCTGGTCAATCCGATGCTCGCCGAAGGGCAGATCGTCGGTGGAACGGTCCAGGGCATCGGCGGCGCGATGCTCGAGGAACTGATCTACGACGGCGAAGGCCAGCTGCTGGCCGGGTCGTTCCTCGACTACCTGATGCCCAGCGCCGCCGACACGCCGCGCATCCGGGTCGTGCACGAACAGTCCGCGTCGCCGTCGAACCCCTTCGGCGTCAAGGGCCTGGGCGAAGGCGGCGCAATCGGGCCACCTGTGGCGATCGCCAACGCGGTCTGCGACGCCCTCGCGCCCTATGCGGTGGAGTTCAACGACACGCCGATCACCCCCGAGCGGATCTTCGATGCGGTGAGGGGCCGCGTGCGGGCCACCTGATTCCGACATCGAATGGCTGGTGAACCGACCGACGCGACGGGTGGCGCGGCCCGCCGTCGCCCCACAGCGGCCGACGCGCCCTGCATCCGCACTCGAGCGCCTTCGCATGCATCCACGTGCCGGCGGTGCCGTCCTTCAGGCCGTCGTGCACCGACTGGGCCGCACCGGCTCGCGCGGGCGTGCGTCGGGTGAAGGCCGGCCGCAGGCCGGGCTGATCGAATTCCGCATGAGGCCACGCGAGCGGGCGTTCAGTCGCCGGCCCGCAGCGCCCGCGTGGCCGCCTCGTCCAGCACGCCCGACGGGCCGTCGACCACGACCGCATGGTGGCGGCGCGCGAACCCGGCCGTGATCTTGCCGTTCCAGACGTCGCGCGCCACCCGGGCCGGGTCCCGCTCCAGGGGATCGCCGAAGCCGCCACCGCCCGGCTGGTCGTGCACGACCAGTGCCCCCTGCCGCAGCCAGCCGGTCGTCTTCGACGGCAGGTCGCGCATCGTGCCGTCCTCCTCGAGGCGATTCCGGGCGAACGAGCCCGGCTCGCCGCCGGCCAGCGGATACGGTGCGAATTTCATGCGGTCGGCGCGCAGCTGCATGAACGCCTCGTCGGCGAGCACCCGGAAGCTGCGCCGGACGCCGAGCCCGCCGCGCCACTTGCCCGCGCCACAGCTGTCCTCGATCAGCTCGTACGCCTCGATGCGCACCGGATGCTGCGCCTCGAGCGTCTCCACCGGCGTGTTCGACAGGTTCTGCGAGGCGTTGGTGATCGCCTCGATCCCGTCACCGCCGGGGCGAGCGCCCCAGGCGCCGCAAATCATGTCCACGATGATGAACGGACGCCGGTCGGCCCGGCGGCCCGAGAGGCAGACCACCGTGTTGCCGCCTTCGCCGGCGGCGGGGATCCGGTCGGGGACTATCTGCGCGAGGGCGCCGAGCATGGCGTCGAACACCCGATAGCCGGTCAGTGCGCGCGCCGCGACCGCGGCCGGCGATTCCGGGTTGAGCACGCTGCCCTCCGGAACCGTGACCTCGATGCACCGGAACACCCCCGCGTTGTTGGGGATGTCGCCCTTCAGCGCGCAGCGCACCGACAGGTAGGTGCACGACTTGGTGTACGAGAGGGTCGAGTTGATCGCGGCCTTGACCTGCGGCGCCGAACCCGCGTAATCCACCGACACGTGCTCGTCGTGGACCGTGATGGTGACGCGGATCGGGATCGGATCGGGCGACAGGCCGTCGTCGTCGATATGGTCGAGGAACGTGAAGCTGCCCTTCGGCCAGCGTCGGATCTCGTCGCGCGTGAGCCGCTCCGCGTAGTCGAGAAGCTCGTCGAGGTAGCGGTGCATGGTGGCGGCGCCGTACCGGTCGAAGAGCCGGCCCAGCTCGCGCACGCCCACGCGTGACGCCGCGTATTGCGCCTTCAGGTCCCCCAGCACCCGGTCGGGCACGCGCACGTTCAGGCCGATCAGGCGCTCGAGCATGTCGTTGACCTGCCCGCGCTCGTAGAGCTTCACCACCGGGATCCGCAGGCCCTCCTGGAAGATCTCGGTGGAGTCGCTCGCGTTCGAGCCGGGGACCCGGCCGCCCACATCGGTGTGATGGCAGATCACCACGCAGAAGCCCTCGACCGCACCCCCGTGGAAGAACGGCACGAACATGAAGATGTCCGGCAGGTGCATCCCGCCCTGGTACGGATCGTTGACGATCACCGCATCGCCGGGATGCAGGTCGTTGCCGTACTGCGCGAGCATCGCGTCCATCGCCTCGGGCACGGCGCCGAGGTGCAGCGCGATCGTCTTGGCCTGCGCGATCATCCGCCCCTTGCGGTCGCAGATGGCCGCGGAGTAGTCCATCACGTCCTTGACGATCTCGGAGCGCGCGGTCCGGATGACCGTGTAGGCCACCTCGTCGACGATCGCATCGAGCGCGTTCTTCAGGACCGCGAACGTGATCGGATCGAGGTCGGTGTCGGTGTCGGTGTCGGAGCCTGCAGCGCGCGGGGTCATGACTCGATGTCGATGGTGAGGTTGCCGATCGGGTCGGCCGAGGCGCGGGCCCCCGGGGGCACGACGATGGTGGTGTCGTAGGACTCGATGATGAGCGGACCCTCGATCACCCGGCCGGTCATCGATCCGCGGGCGACGATCGGGGTCTCGAGTGCCGCGGCGCCCCGCTCGAAGCTGACCATCCGGCGGCCGCCGCCGCCCTCCACCGCATCGCTCGCCAGGCGGACGCGACGGAAGTCCAGGCGGTCGGCGCTCAGGCCCCGCGCCCCGAGGCGCAGGTTGACGAGTTCGAGGGGCTCGTCGCTCGAATAGCCGAAGGTCTCGAGGTACGAGCGCTGGAAGTCGTCGCGCAGTGCCGCGAGCGTGGGGCCGTCGAGCCGGTCGCCGCGCACCGGGATCGTGAGCTCCGAGGACTGGCCCAGGTAACGGCAGTCGGCACGCAGCGAGAACGCGACCGAGGCCGGCGGGTAGCCTTCCGCGGCGAGGGTGGTCTCGCCGAGCCTGCGCAATTCCGCGATGGCCACCGCGATCGACACCGGGTCGATGCCATCGAAGGGCCGCAGCACCGCCCGCAGGAAGTCATGCTCGGCATCGGCAGCGAGCATGCCGGCCGAGCAGAAGACACCGGCCATCACCGGCGCGATGACGCGGCGTACCCCCAGCAGCCGGGCGACGTCGACCGCATGCACCGGGCCGCCGCCGCCGAACGCCACCATCACCAGGTCACGCGGATCGCGGCCGCGCTCCACGGTGACCGCGCGGATCGCCCGGGCCATGTTGACGTTGGCGATGTGGCGGATGCCGTGGGCCGCGTCGATCACGTCCAGGCCCAGCGGCCCGCCGATGTGCCGTGCGATCGCGGCGCGGGCCGCCTCGGGGTCGACCTTCAGGCTGCCGCCGGCGAGCGCGACCGGATTCAGGAAGCCGAGCGCCATGTTCGCGTCGGTGACGGTCGGGCGGTCGTTGCCGAGGCCGTAGCAGGCCGGCCCGGGCCAGGCGCCGACCGACTCGGGCCCGACGGTCAGCAGCCCCCCGGCATCGATCGAGGCGACCGAGCCGCCGCCGGCACCGACCTCGGCGATGTCGATGGCCGGCACCTTGAGCACGTACCCGCCGCCCTTGACGAACCGGCTGGGCGAGGAGATGCCGTCGCGGAACTCGTACTCGTTGGTGAGGGCCGGCTGGCCATCGGTGATGATCGAGGCCTTGGCGGTGGTGCCGCCCATGTCGAACACGATCGCATCCCGTGCACCGGTGACGTCGGCCAGACGGGCCGCGCCGGTGACCCCTCCGGCCGGCCCGGAGGCCACCGCGAACACCGGCCGCTCGCTCGCGGCGGTGAGCCCCATCATGCCGCCGTTGGAGGCCATGACCTGGATCGGCGCGTGGACACCGAGCGCACCGAGGTCGCGCCTGAGCCGTGCGAGATAGACCCGCATCGCCGGCAGGATGTAGGCGTTGACCACGGTCGTGCTGGTGCGCGGGGACGCGCGCAAGGCCCGCCGGCCCGCGCCGGCGGCGGTCACGAGGAGTTCCAGGTACTCCGACTCGAGGATCCGCTTGGTGGCGAGTTCGTGGACCGGATTCGCGTGGCTGTTGATGAACGTGATCGCCACCGCCTCGATGCCTTCGTCCCGGAAGAACGCCGCCACGCCGCGCACCTCCTCCGGATCGAGCGGGCGGACCACCGCGCCGTCGGCGCCGATGCGCTCGCCGACCTCGCGGCGCCAGCGCCGGGGGGCGAGCGGCTCCGGCTTCGACCAGGTGAGGTCGAACATCGTCGGGGTGCGGATGCGGCCGATCTCGAGCACATCGCGGAACCCGCGGGTCGCGATCAGACCGACCCGTGCGCCCGCCTTCTGCAGGATGAGGTTCGACGCCGCCGTGGTGCCGTGGACGATCTCGGTCACCGCGCCGGGCGCGATGCCGGTCCGGGCGAGCACCGAGCGGATCCCCTCGACCACTGCACGACCGGGGTCGTCCGGGGTGGTCGAGGTCTTGTTGATGTGCAGCGAGCCGTCCGGGAGTTCGACCACGATGTCGGTGAACGTGCCGCCGATGTCGCACCCGATCCTCAGCCGCGGGCCGCGCGGCGAAGACCCGGAATGCCCGGGCGAGGTCGGGTCGACGGCGTGGTCCGCGCGCGGTTCCGGGGCGCCGGCGCTACCGGTCGGCGGCGCGTCGGGAGTACTCGACATAGGGGAGATCCTGCTCGAAGCGGCCGACCGTCGCGCAGAGGGTGGCCGTCAAACCATGGGGTCCGTGGGCAGGACCGTGTGCAGTGGGAGACAACCGGTGCGCGTTGATGATTCGTCAATCACGGCGCCCTGTCAAATCGCAGGCCCGGTACCGCGCCGCAGTCTGCCGCCCCATGTCGCGGCGGGGATTCGAGATCGACATCGACGTTCCCGGTGCCGTCGATACGGCAATGCACAGAGGGCCCTGGCGCGCCGGGCGATCGCCGGTTTCTTGCGGGCAGCGCCGACCGCCCGGCCTCAGTCGGGCGTCGTCGAAGCGTCGAGCGGTACCGGCCCGCCGGGGACGTGCCGGCGACCCCGGCCGGTCACACCTTGCGTCGCCTCGCAGCGTCAGCACCCTCTGGCCGGCGCGCGATCCGAAGGCAATGCGGTACGTGACCGCCGCCGCCTGCAGCGGCCGCAGCAGGATCGGCAGCGACAGTACCCACTGCCGCACCGGCACCTGCGCGATGACGTGATCCACCAGGCGCGCCGAGGCCTGCGAAGTCGAAGCCGAGCACGGTGTCAGCGCCCCGTGCGGCCCGCCACCGTCCACAGGACCGAGCCCGTTCGGTCTGAGACGAACGAAGTAGCCCCCGCGGGTCTGCGCACGCGCCGGCCGTTGCACGGCGAGATCGGTCCGACGGCTTACGTGATCACCAGTGCTCGGCACACATCCCCGCATCCGCAGGACAGCCACGCCCGCGATCTGTCTCGCGTACGGCGTGGCCGGGCTTAGGTCGGCCGCCCGGGACTTCGCCCGGTTCCCGGTGCTGACGGCAAGCCCTGCGCCGGTCGGATGACGGCGGGGCCGGCACGGCACGTGTCCGGCACCCGCCGTCGACGCCATCACCCGGTCGGTTCGCCGAACGACGGCTCGTTGCCGTCGGGATCGACCAGCCGGCGGTCGCGCATCCCGCAGTCGCGCACCGCGGGCGGCGCCGCGCCGCCGGATCGACAGCATCGAGCCCCTGAAGCAGATCATCGCGGGCGGGTGGGGTTACGGCATCTTGCCCTACTCGGCGGTGTCCGCCCAGGACGCCACGCAGGGGCTCGCCTCGGTCCCCGTCGACGGTCTCACGATCACCCGCATGCTGGTCATGGCGCGCGGTCGGCCGATCAGCCGGGCCATGCTGCAGCTGCGATCGGCGCTCGAGGAGGAGGTCGCCGAACTGATCGGACAGGGTCGGATACGCGTGTCGACCCCATCCGCCGGTGCCCGTCGATCGACGAAGGCGGGCCGGGGACGCGAACCCGAGACATCAGGGTCGGTTCGTCGGCCATGAGGCACGCCGGGCACCGTGCAGGACGAAACCCGCTACAGGTCGCTGCGCCGGGACGGCCCTCCCACCTCCAACAGCGCGGTGTCGATCCGACCCGGCGAGGCGACGCGCACCGCGTCCATCGGCGTCTCGAACACGCCGTTCGCCTGAACGCGCCGTCAGCCCCGACCCTTCGGCGCGAAAGCCGGATCGGTGCGCTGCGTGGACAGGGCTGACAGGACGCTCTGTGCGACCTGCTCCACCTTGCACGAGTCTCGACGCATTCGGTCGCGCAACTCCGGGACCCGCGTCGTACCGGGCAGGCCCATCCAGCTGGCCATCTGTTCGGCACGCGAACATGATCGCGTTCGCGGCCGCGGCGCTCGAGCAGCTCGATGCGGCGATCGACGACGCGTCGGGGACGGGCACGCCGGCCTGAGCGCGCCGCGCCCGTCGACGTCGACGTCGAGGAGCGCGTGTCGTTCCCGTTGTCGAAGAGCCTGTCCGGGGACTGACCCGCCACCGCCCGGACCGGCCGGCGACCGAGGGGGTACTGCCGACCGGCGCCGTTGTCGGAAACGCTTACAGCGCCTGCTTCAGCGCGTGGACCGGCCGGGCTCGGGTGCAGTCGATTCAAGACCTTACCTGCCCCGGCGCGAGTCTTGCTAAGCGTGAACGAGGCCGGGAGAGTCAGGCGCGGTCCGCGCTTCGCCCGCCTTCAGGTGGAGACGCAGCCATGACGACGAGAGCAGCCCTGTACGCCGCCGGTGCCGGCCTGTCCCTGGTTGCTGGGCTCGCCGGCGCGGCCGTCGTGCCCTTCGCCATATCCGGGACCTATACCCAAGGCAGCGGCATCGCTGACATCCCCGACACCTCGATCGGCCTGGGTGGCGCGGGCTCGTTCATCCTGGACCCGGGCGCACGGGGAGACAGCCTTGATTTCACGAGACCTGACGGCGGCTTCTTCTCGACCACCACGATAAACGTATCCGGCCAGTTCTTTCTGCGCTCCTATGCAGCGGGCGAACGGATCGGCTTTGGCGACTTTGTCTTCCTGAACTCTGCGTTTCATCCCGGGTTCGGCGGCTACACCATCCTTTCTCCCGGCGTCGTTGCGGGTATCGAAGGCATCGCCAAAGACGCCTGGAGTGAGTCGCACGACGGCTACCTCGGTATTGCGACCGGTCTGGGCAGCTACGGAATGTCGGACGTTCGTTATGGCTGGATCGAGTACAGCTTCACGCGCAGTCAGTTCCCCAATCGGTCGACCATCACGTTCCTCCGCGGTGCCTATTCCGACGTGGCCGAAGATGCGGTCACGGCAGGCTTCCCGCCCACGGCAGGGGCCGTTCCGATCCCCGCCACGATCGCTCTGCTGGGTCTCGGCTTGGTCGGTATCGGTACGGCACGGCGCAGGCAAGCCTGACCGGTCTCGCGGCGCACAGGGTGTTCCGACCGCCCCGCGACCGCCGGAGTCGGCACGGGTCGCCCGGCACCCGACGATTCGCCGGGGGCTCGTTCGGCCTCGATACTCGCGAAGCTCGAACTGCTGCGGCTTCGTCGGGGCGCCGACCTCGGTGCGGACACCCCGCCACGCGCGCCGCACGGCCGGACCCTACGTGGGTGCGCCGAGCATGGTCAGCGTGACCAGGTTCTTCCGGACGTCGGCGGTGCCGCTGCCGGGCCACCGATGCGGGCCCGCGGCGCCGCCGACACCGAGCGCCCGTCGAAAAGGCCCGCGACGACCCACCTACATGTTGCGCCGGTACTGCCCGCCCACCTCGAACAGCGCGTTGGTGATCTGCCCGAGCGAGCACACCCGCACCGCGTCCATCAGCACATCGAACACGTTGCCGTCGGCGATCACGGTGTCGCGCAGCCGGCGCAGCATCGCCTGAGCCTGCGCCGCGTTGCGTCCGTGGAAGGCCTCGAGCCGCGCGAGTTGGGACCGCTTCTCGTCCTCGGTCGAGCGCGCGAGCTCCAGCGTCTCGGGCGTGGTGTCGCCGCGAGGGTTCCTGAAGGTGTTCACGCCGATGATCGGGTATTCGCCGGTGTGCTTCAGGTGCTCGTAGTGCATCGACTCGTCCTGGATCCGGCCGCGCTGGTAGCCGGTCTCCATCGCGCCCAGCACGCCGCCGCGCTCGGCGATCCGCTCGAATTCGGCGAGCACCGCCTCCTCGACCAGCTCGGTCAGCTCCTCGACCACGAACGAGCCCTGCAGCGGGTTCTCGTTCTTGGCCAGCCCCCACTCGCGGTTGATGATCAGCTGGATCGCCATCGCGCGGCGCACGCTCTCCTCGGTCGGCGTCGTGATCGCCTCGTCGAACGCGTTGGTGTGCAGGCTGTTGGCGTTGTCGTAGGTCGCGATCAGCGCCTGCAGCGTCGTGCGGATGTCGTTGAACTGGATCTCCTGCGCGTGCAGCGAGCGCCCGCTGGTCTGGCAGTGGTACTTGAGCTTCTGGCTGCGCTCGTTGGCGCCTTAGCGGTCGCGCATCGCGACCGCCCAGATGCGCCGCGCCACGCGGCCCATCACGGTGTACTCCGGGTCCATGCCGTTGCTGAAGAAGAACGACAGGTTCGGCGCGAAGTCGTCGATGTGCATGCCGCGGGCCAGGTACGCCTCGACGAAGGTGAAGCCGTTCGACAGCGTGAAGGCGAGCTGCGAGATCGGGTTCGCGCCGGCCTCGGCGATGTGGTAGCCGGAGATCGACACCGAGTAGAAGTTGCGCACGTCGTGGTGGACGAAGTACGCCTGGATGTCGCCCATCACCTTCAGCGAGAACTCGGTCGAGAAGATGCAGGTGTTCTGGCCCTGGTCCTCCTTGAGGATGTCGGCCTGCACCGTGCCGCGCACGTTGGCCAGCGTCCACGCGCGGATCTTCGCGATCTCGTCGTCGGTCGGCTGGCGCCCGTTCTGCGCGGCGAACTTCTCGACCTGCTGGTCGATCGCGGTGTTCATGAACATCGCGAGGATCGAGGGCGCCGGGCCATTGATCGTCATCGACACGCTGGTGGCCGGGTCGCAGAGGTCGAAGCCGCCGTAGAGCACCTTCATGTCGTCGAGCGTCGCGATCGACACGCCCGAGTTGCCGACCTTGCCGTAGATGTCCGGCCGCAGGCCCGGGTCGTTGCCGTACAGCGTGACGCTGTCGAACGCGGTCGACAGGCGCTTGGCGGGCATGCCCTCGGAGAGCAGCTTGAAGCGGGTGTTGGTGCGGAACGCGTCGCCCTCGCCGGCGAACATCCGCGTCGGGTCCTCGTTCTCGCGCTTGAAGGCGAAGACGCCCGCGGCGTACGGGAACGAGCCGGGCACGTTCTCGAGCAGCAGCCACTTCAGCAGCTCGCCGTGGTCCTCGTACTGCGGCAGCACGACCTTGCGGATCTTGGTGCCCGACAGCGAGGTGCGCACGAGCGAGGTCCGGATCTCCTTGTCGCGGATCTTCACCACGTACTCGTCGCCCGAGTAGGCGCGCTGCATGTCGGGCCACATCGCGAGCAGCTTGCGCGAGGCGGCCTCGAGTCCACTCTCCCGACGCGCGGCGAGCGCGCTCACCGTGTCGCGCGCCCCGGACTTCGTCGCGTCGTCCTCGTGCAGCATCCGCGCGGTCTCGCGAAGCTGCTGGACCTCGCGGGCGAGCTTCGCCTGGGCGCGCGCCTTGCGCTTGTAGCCGCGCACGGTGTCGGCGATGTCGGCCAGATACCGCACGCGCGCCGGCGGCACGATCGTCGAGCGCGCGCTCGAGTGGCGCTGGCCGACGCGCGCGAGGCGCCCGCCGGTCGCGGCCGCCGCGCCCTGCTCGCCGGTGTATTCGGGTGCGCCCTCGCGCGCGCGGTCGCCGAGCGGCAGCTTCAGGCCGAGCTCGACCAGCCTGCCGAGCAGCCCCTGGTAGAGCGCAGTCACCCCGTCGTCGTTGAATCGCGAGGCCTGAGTGCCGAACACCGGCATGCGCTCGGGCGGCGTCGTCCAGAGCTCGCGGTTGCGCTGCACCTGCTTGGAGACGTCGCGCAGCGCGTCCATCGCGCCCTTGCGGTCGAACTTGTTGATCGCGACGAAGTCGGCGAAGTCGAGCATGTCGATCTTCTCGAGCTGGCTCGCCGCGCCGAACTCGGGCGTCATCACGTAGAGCGTGCTGTCGACCAGCGGCACGATCGCGGCGTCGCCCTGCCCGATGCCCGAGGTCTCGACGACGATCAGGTCGAAGCCGGCGACCTTGCACGCGGCGATCACGTCGGGCAGCGCCTGGCTGATCTCGCTGCCGGCGTCGCGCGTCGCGAGCGAGCGCATGAACACGTTCGCGTGGTCGATCGCGTTCATCCGGATGCGGTCGCCGAGCAGCGCGCCGCCGGACTTGCGGCGGGTCGGGTCGACCGAGATGATCGCCACGCGCAGCGCGTCGTCCTGGTCGAGCCGGAAGCGGCGCACCAGCTCGTCGGTCAGGCTCGACTTGCCGGCGCCGCCGGTGCCGGTGATGCCGAGCGTCGGCGTCTTCGCGGTGTCGGCGCGCGTGTGCAGCTCGGTGCGCAGCGCGGCGAAGCCGGCGGCGTCGAGGCCGCCCGGCGGCACGCCGTTCTCCAGCGCGGTGAGCAGCTGCGCGAGCGCGCGGCGCGAGCGGGCGATCGCGGTGCGGCCGTCCTCGGTCGCCGCCGACGCGCCCGCCGGCAGCACGATCGCGTCGAGCGACGCGGGCGCGTACGGCGTCAGGTCGATGTCGCAGCGCGCGATCATGTCGCCGATCATGCCGGCCAGGCCCATCTTCTGGCCGTCCTCGGGCGAATAGATCCGCTCGACGCCGTAGGCGTGCAGCTCGCGGATCTCGGCCGGCACGATCACGCCGCCGCCGCCGCCGAAGACCTTCACGTGGCCCGCGCCGTTGGCGCGCAGCAGGTCGATCATGTACTTGAAGTACTCGACGTGCCCGCCCTGGTACGAGGACACCGCGATGCCCTGCACGTCCTCCTGCAGCGCGCAGTCGACGACCTCCTTCACCGAGCGGTTGTGCCCGAGGTGGATCACCTCGCAGCCCATCGACTGCAGGATGCGCCGCATGATGTTGATCGACGCGTCGTGGCCGTCGAACAGCGAGGCGGCGGTGACGAACCGGACCTTGTGGGTCATCCGGTACTCGGCGAGCTTCTTGGCGTCGGACAGGTCGGTCATGCGGGTGTCTCCGGGAGGGGCGGGACCGTCGGCGCGTGCCGACGGCTGCGTCGGCGACACCCGGTGCGCGCGTGCACGCGCGGCCCGTCGACGCGATCTTCGACGATCCGGCGGCGGAAGGCTAATTGACGTTGACGTCAACGTCAATCGACGGCCGGCCGCCCCGGCTCGCCGTTTGTGCGCTCGGCGCCTCGACGCTTATCCTCGGCCGTCCATCCGCCGTTCACGATGCCCATCCCGTCGCCTGCCCTGCACGGCGCGCGGCGTGTCGCCGCCCTCGCCTGCGCAGCCTGCGGCGTGGCCGGGCCCGCGCCCGCCCTCGCCCACGACCCCGACGCCACGCTCGAGCCGGTGACCGTGCGCGCCGAGCGCGACGCGCCGATCGGCTCGACCGACGCCGCCTCGCGCGGCGCGATCGACGTGGCGCGGATCCAGGCGCGCCCCGCGCTGCGTCCGGCCGACGTGCTCGAGTGGATCCCGGGCATGGTCGTCACCCAGCACTCGGGCGACGGCAAGGCCAACCAGTACTTCCTGCGCGGCTTCAACCTCGACCACGGCACCGACTTCGCGACCTCGGTCGCCGGCGTGCCGGTCAACCTGCCGACGCACGCGCACGGCCACGGCTACACCGACCTCAACTTCGTCGTGCCCGAGTGGGTCGAGCGCATCGAATGGCGCAAGGGCCCGTACTCGGCGATCGACGGCGACTTCTCCGCCGCGGGCGCGGCCGACCTGCGGCTGCGCTCGCAGCTCGCGCGGCCGATGGGCCAGGTCACGCTCGGCGGCAACGGCTACCGGCGCCTGCTCGGCGCGGTCTCGCCGCACGTCGCCGACGGCCACCTGCTGCTGGGCGTCGAGGCGCTCGCCAACGACGGGCCCTGGGAGGTGCCGCAGCAGGCTCGCCGCACGAACCTGCTCGCGCGCTGGTCGGCCGGCACCGCCGCCGACGGCCACGACGTCACGCTGATGGGCTACGACGCGCGCTGGACCGCGACCGACCAGGTGCCGCTGCGCGCGATCGACGCGGGCACGATCGGCCGCTACGGCTCGCTCGACCCCACGAGCGGCGGCGACAGCTCGCGCTGGAGCCTGTCGGGCGGCTTGCGGCGCAGCCTGCAGGACGGCCGCGTCGAGGCGAGCGCCTGGGTGCTGCGCTATCGGCTCAACCTGTTCTCGAACTTCACCTACGCGCTCGACCGCCCCGACACCGGCGACCAGTTCGAGCAGGCCGACGCGCGCACCGCCTACGGGCTGCGCGTCGCGCGGACCTGGCGCGCGACGCTCGGCGGCCTGCCGACGACGACGACGGTGGGCGTGCAGGCGCGCCAGGACCGCATCGACGTCGGCCTGCACGACACGCAGGCGCGCGAACGACTGGCGACGGTGCGCGCCGACCGCGTCGCCTCGACGCAGGCGGGCGTGTTCGCCGAGCACACCACCTTCTGGTCCGAACGCGTGCGCACGGTCGCGGGCCTGCGCCTCGACCGGCAGGACAACCGCGTCGACGCCTCGCTGCCCGACAACGGCGGGCGCACGTCGGCCGCGATCGCCTCGCCGAAGCTCGCGCTGGTGGTCACGCCGTCGCCGACGCTCGAGACCTTCGCGAGCATCGGCCGCGGCTTCCACAGCAACGACGCGCGCGGCTCGACGACGCGCATCGACCCGCGCAGCGGCGAGGCGGTCGTGCCGGTCCGGCCGCTCGTGCCCGCGCTCGGCTACGAGCTCGGTGCGCGCTGGGCGCCGTCGCCGTCGTTCGTCGCGTCGGTCGCGGCCTGGGTGCTCGAGATCGACTCCGAGCTGGTCTTCGTCGGCGACGCCGGTACCACCGAGCCGAGCCGCGCGAGCCGCAGGCAGGGCGTCGAGCTGAACGCGCGCTGGATGCCGTGGCGCGGGCTCGCGTTCGACGCGGACCTGTCGCTGTCGAAGGCCCGCTTCGTCGACGGCGACGCCGCCGGGCCGTTCGTCCCCGGGTCGGTCGGCCGGGTCGCGTCGCTCGGGGCGAGCGTGGTCGGGGCCGGCGCATGGTCGGGCGGGCTGCGCGTGCGCCGCGTCGGGCCGCGGCCGCTGGTCGAGGACGGGTCGGTCGAGTCCTCGCCGTTCACGCTCGCCGACCTGCGCGTCGCGTATCGACTCGCGCCGCGCATCGACGCGCTGCTCGACGCGTTCAACCTGACCGACCGACGGGCGAACGACATCGAGTACTTCTATCGCAGCCGGCTCCCCGGCGAGCCGGCCGCCGGCGTCGACGACCGGCACCTGCACCCGGCCGAGCCGCGGACGGTCCGGCTGTCGCTGCGCGTCGGGTTCTGACGGCGGCCGGCGAGGCTCAGCGCATCGCCGGGCGGTCGATGCGGCCGTTGCGGTCGACGTCGTGCTGCCGGTCGTGCTTCTGCCCGAAGATCCGGCGGCCCTCGACGTCCTGCGCGTGGTGCAGGCGCACGCGCTCCTGCCGGGTCACGACGCCGTCGGCCTTCGCGCGGTCCTCGATCCGGGCGAAGCGGACCTGGCCCTGCTCGAGGCGGCGGGTCTCGGGCGCGGTCAGCGCGCCGGACGCGACGCCCTGGTCGATGCGGGCGTCCTGGTTGGCCTGGCGGGTGTCGACGCGCGGCGTTCCGGTCTGGGTCTGGGTCTGGGTCTGGGTCTGGGTCTGGGTCTGGGCGGACGCGCCGGCGGACGCGAGGGCGAGCGCGACGGCGGCGAGGGCGGTGGCGGTGCGGGTCATTTCGGGCTCCTTGGGTGTCGGGACGCCGGGGCGGGATGCTGGCCGGCGTGAAATGGACGGTATTCCCATTTCACGACACCGAGTCGGGCCAGGCGGTAAGCCGGGTGACCGGTTGTAACCGTGGCCGTACGCCCGGCCGCGGTCGTAAGCCCGGCGCACCGGCCGGTCGGCTCCGGGGTCGGCGCCCGACGGTCGGCCGGCCCGGGCTCGCCCTGCAGTGAGCGAGCGCTCGCATCCACCAGGACCCCCACTGCAAGAGCCTGCGAGCGCCGCCCGAAACGACACGGGGCGCGCCCCGGTCGCCCGGCGGCCCGCCCCGTCGAGGCCCCCGGGGGGCCGGCGCTCAGAGCCGTTCGAGGATCGTGACGTTCGCCTGGCCGCCGCCCTCGCACATCGTCTGCAGGCCGTAGCGCTTGCCGCGCGCGTGCAGCGCGTGGACCAGCGTGGTCATCAGCTTCGCGCCCGAGCCGCCGAGCGGGTGGCCGAGCGAGATCGCGCCGCCGTTGACGTTCATCCGCTCCGGGTCCGCGCCGGTGGCCTTGAGCCACGCGAGCGGCACCGACGCGAAGGCCTCGTTGACCTCGAAGAGATCGATGTCGTCGATCTTCATGCCGGCCTTCTTCAGCGCCCGCTCGGTCGCCGGCAGCGGCGCCTCGAGCATGATCACCGGGTCGTGGCCGATCAGCGTCAGGTGGTGCACGCGGGCGATCGGGGTCAGGCCGTACTGCTTGAGCGCCTTCTCGCTCACCACCATCAGGCCGGCCGCGCCGTCGCAGATCTGCGAGGCGTTGGCCGCGGTGATCGCGCCGCCCTCCTGCAGCAGCTTGACCGCCTTGATCCCGTCGAGGCTCGCGTCGAAGCGGATGCCCTCGTCGATGACGTGCATCTCGTCGGCGGCGGTGCCGTCGGCGCGGCGCACGGCGAGCGGCACGATCTCCTTCTCGAACGCGCCGGCCTTGGTCGCCGCGATCGCGCGCTGGTGCGACTGCAGCGCGTACGCGTCGAGGTCGTCGCGGGTCAGGCCGTACTTCTTGACCATCATCTCCGCGCCGATGAACTGGCTGAAGTCGGGCCCGGGGTACTTGCGGCGGATCTCGGGGCTCATGTAGTGGCCCATGCCGTTCTTGGCCGCGAGGATCGAGGGCGAGCCCATCGGCACGCGCGACATGCTCTCGACGCCGGCGGCGATGACCACGTCCATCGTGCCCGACATCACCGCCTGCGCGGCGAAGTGCACCGCCTGCTGCGACGAGCCGCACTGGCGGTCGACCGAGGTGCCGGGCACGTGCTCGGGCAGCTTCGAGGCGAGCACCGCGTTGCGGGCGACGTCGGTGGCCTGCTCGCCGATCTGGCCGACGCAGCCCATGATCACGTCCTCGATCGCGTCCGGATCGATGCCGCTGCGGTCGACCAGCGCGTTCAGCACCTGGGCCGACAGGTCGACGGGATGCCAGCCGGACAGCCGGCCGCCCTTGCGGCCGCCGGCGGTGCGCGCGGCGGCGACGATGAAAGCTTCAGCCATGGGGGTCTCCTGGTACGAGGCGGATCGGGAAGCGTCGAGTGTGGCACAGCCCGCCGGACGTCGCCCCGCCCGGCCGGCGGGGCTGGAACGCGGGCAGGCCGTCGGCGGGCACGGCGCGGGCCGATTCCGCGTCATGATCCGGAGTGCGGCGCCGGCGGTCGGCGCCGACACTGGGTGCACCTCCCCCCCGACCGGAGCGCCCCGTGCCCCACGCCTGCACGCCCACGCCGATCGCGTCGCCGCCGACGCGCGCCCCTGCCGCGATGCCCGCATCGACCCCTCCCCGCCCGAGCGATACCGCGGCGACCGACACCGAGACCGACGCGGACCGCTGGGACGCGGTTCGACGGCGCGACGCGTCGCGCGACGGCCGCTTCGTCTACGCCGTGCGCACCACCGGGGTCTACTGCCGGCCCTCGTGCGCGTCACGACCCGCGCGGCGCGAGAACGTGCGCTTCTTCGACGCACCCGCGGCCGCGGCCGCCGCCGGCTTCCGCGCGTGCCTGCGCTGCCGCCCCGACGCGCCGCCGCTCGCCGAGCGCCACCGCGCCCTGGTGCTCGAGGCGTGCGCCGCGCTCGAGCGCAGCGACTCGGGCATCGCGCTCGATGCGCTCGCCGCCGCGGCGGGCCTGACGCCGCGCCACTTCCACCGCGTGTTCAAGGCGACCGTCGGCGTCTCGCCGAAGGCCTACTTCGCCGCGCTGCGCACGCGTCGCGCGCACGCCGCGCTGCAGGCCGCGCCGCGCGTCACCGACGCGATCTACGACGCCGGCTTCGGCTCGTCGAGCCGCTTCTACGGCGAGGCGGGCGCCGCGCTCGGCATGTCGCCGTCGTCGTTCCGCGCGGGCGGCGCCGGGCAGCGCATCCGCTGGGCGGTCGAGCCGTGCGCGCTCGGCGCGGTCCTCGTCGCCGCGACCGAGCGGGGGGTGTGCGCGATCGAGTTCGGCGATGCGCCGCAGGCGCTCGCCGCGCGGCTGCGTGCACGATTCCCGAAGGCCTCGCTCGTCGACGGCGACCCCGCGTTCCGCGAGTGGGTCGGCCGCGTGCTCGCGTTCGTCGAGCGGCCGGACGCGGCGCTCGAGCTGCCGCTCGACGTGCGCGGCACGGCATTCCAGCGACAGGTCTGGGAGGCGCTGCGCATGATCCCGCGCGGGCGCACCGCCAGCTACGGCGAGGTCGCGCGCGCGATCGGCCGTCCCGAGGCGGCGCGTGCGGTCGCGGCCGCCTGCGCGGCCAACGCGGTCGCCGTCGCGATCCCATGCCACCGCGTGGTCCGCGGCGACGGCTCGCCGTCGGGCTACCGCTGGGGCGCGGCGCGCAAGGTCGAGCTGCTGCGGCGCGAGCGCGAGGCGGGCGACGACGCATGAGCGCGTCGGCGGCGCGGCCCGGGATACCGCGCACTCAGCGCCCGCGAGCCCCGCCCTTCGCGCGTCGCCGGTAGACGATCGCCATCAGCGCCGACGCGCCGCCGACCGCGCCGAGCAGCGTCCAGACGAGCCACGACAGGGGGCTCGGCGCGTGGTGGTGCGCGACCGTCGACTCGATGCCGAACATCGCGCAGATCACCGCGATGCCGGTCGCGATCGCGGCCTTGCGCTCGTTCTCGCCCATGGTGCGCGCATCATCGCGCGGAACGGGGTGCGCCGGCCAGCGCGCGCGCGGCGGGTACGATGCGCGCACCGCACGCCGCCTCCCCGGACCGCCCCGCCATGACCGAGACCGCCGCCTCCACCCCGCTCGTGCGGATCGACGGCCCGATCGCGACGATCGTGCTGAACCGCCCCGCTCAGCGCAACGCGCTGCACGACGCCGACCTGCACGCGCTGCTCGACGCGTGCGCGCGGCTCGACGCGGACACGTCGGTGCGCGTCGTCGTGCTCGCCGCGAACACCGCGGGCCAGAAACGCCCGGTGTTCTGCGCCGGCTACAACCTCGGCGGCTTCGACGACGAGGGCCACGGCCCGGGCCTGTTCGAGAAGGTGCCCGATGCCCTGGAATCGATGCGACCGATCACGATCTGCGCGCTGAAGGGCAGCGTCTACGGCGGCGCGACCGACCTGGTGCTTGCCTGCGACCTGCGCGTGGGCCTCGCGGGCACCGAGTTCCGGATGCCGGCCGCCGCGCTCGGGCTGCACTACTACCCGAGCGGGCTGCGCCGCTACGTGACGCGGCTCGGCCCCGACCTCGCCAAGCGCGCGTTCCTGACCGCGAAGGCGCTGCCGATCGACGCGCTCGCGGCGGTCGGCGCGTTCGAGTCGGTGGCGCCCGACGCCGTCGCGTTCGACGCCACGCTCGACGCGCTCGCGACCGCCGTCGCAGGCCTGGCGCCGCTCGCGGCGCAGTCGACCAAGCGCTCGCTCAACGAGATCGCCGAAGGCCGCTGGGACCTGCCCGCACTGCGCGAACGCGAGCGCGTCGCGCATGCGAGCGAGGACTTCGCCGAGGGGCGCGCCGCGGTCGCGGCGAAGCGCCCGCCGCGGTTCACCGGCCGCTGACCCGGGCCGGCACCGGGGCGCCGGGCGCGGCGTCGCGCCCGGCGGCGGTCGTCAGCGCGCGGCCAGCGCCAGCACGGCGACCATGCCGTACGCGGCGAGCGTGCCGAACCAGAACAGCCGCGCGTTCGCGGCGCGGGCCGACTGGCGCGCATGCGCGGCGTCGCGCTGCGCGGGCTCCATCGTCGCCGTCCAGCGCTCGAACTCGCGTGCCTCGCCCCACGTCCAGAGCGGAAACGCGAGCGCCATGAACAGCATCCACAGCACGCCGATCAGCGGGTAGTCGGTGGGCCAGGACGGCGCCGCGAAGCCGTTGAACACGAAGGCCGCCAGCGGGAACAGCGCGACCGCGAGGAACACGATCAGCGACTTCACCGTGAAGTCGGCGCTGCCGTAGCGCCAGCCGCGGCGCTGGCCCCAGGGGGCGGCGGAGGAACGGGCGGCGGCACCTGCGCCGTAGGACATCGACGTGTTCTGCATGGGTCACCTCGGGCGGACGTCAAGCCGGCCTGACATCCTGCACTGGACAACGTGGCCGCGCAACGTTCGCCCGTCGTGGCGGTCGGACATCGCTGACGACCCGCGGATCCCGACCGCCCCCCCGCGCGGCGCGCCGCGCCCTACAGCGGCAGCGCCGTCTCGTACTTCACCTCCCTCAGCACGACGTTCGTGCGGATGCTCGCGACGCCCGGAATCCGGAACACCACCTCGTGCAGGAAGCGGTCGTAGGCCTTCATGTCCGGCACGACGACCTTGATCAGGTAGTCCGCCTCGCCGGTGATCCCGTGGCACTCGACGATCTCCGGGCACGCCCGCACCTGCCGCTCGAAGCCCTCGACCACGCCCTCGACGTGCCGCTCGAGCGACACGTTGGCGAGCACGCAGGCGTGCAGCCCGAGCTTCTCGCGATCGAGCAGCGCGACCCAGCGGCGGATCACGCCGCGCGCCTCGAGCTCGCGGATCCGGCGCCACACCGGCGTCGGGCTCAGGCCGACCCGCTCGGCGAGCGACTGCTGCGGCACGCGTGCGTCCTGCTGCAGCTCGCGCAGGATCGCCCTGGAAGCCTTGTCGAACGATTCGTCGCTCATTCCTGGCATCTCGGGAAACGGATCGTTCGACTCTAGGCGGATTCGTGCGAATCGCGCAAACCTTTTCCCCGACCGGCGACCTAGACTCGCTCGACACCCCCTCGAGGAGCGCGCGATGGCCGACCCGACCCTGCCGAACGCCGGTTACGCGCTGTCCGACAACCTGCGCGCCGCCTCCGGCCAGGTCTTCCTGACCGGCACCCAGGCGCTGGTGCGCCTGCCGCTGATGCAGCGCGCCCTCGACGCGCGCCGCGGCCTGTCGACCGCGGGCTTCGTGTCCGGCTACCGCGGCAGCCCGCTCGGCATGGTCGACCAGCAGATGTGGAAGGCCGCGGCGTTGCTGAAGGAGGCCGGGGTCGAGTTCCTGCCCGCGATCAACGAGGACCTCGCGGCGACCGCGTGCCTCGGCACCCAGCGGGTCGCGCTCGACCCCGAGCGCACCGTCGAGGGCGTGTTCGCGATGTGGTACGGCAAAGGGCCGGGCGTCGACCGCTCGGGCGACGCGCTCAAGCACGGCAACGCGTTCGGCTCGAGCCCGGCGGGCGGCGTGCTGGTCGTGGCCGGCGACGACCACGGCTGCGTGTCCTCGTCGATGCCGCACCAGTCGGACGTCGCGATGCAGGCCTGGTCGATGCCGGTGCTGCATCCGGCGAGCGTCGCCGAGTACCTCGAGTTCGGGTTGTACGGCTGGGCGCTGTCGCGCTTCTCGGGCGCGTGGGTCGGCTTCAAGGCGATCAGCGAGGTCGTCGAGTCGGGCATGACCGTCGACCTCGACCGCGTCGCGCTCGACTTCGAGGACCCGGTCGACTTCGCGCCGCCTCCGGAGGTCGGGTCGCTGCACGTGCGCGCGACCGACCTGCCCTCGCTCGCGATCGAGGCGCGGCTCGCGGCGAAGCTCGACGCGGTCCGCGCGTTCGCGCGACTCAACTCGATCGACCGCCACGTCGTCGCGTCGCCTGCGGCCACGCTCGGCATCGTCACCGTCGGCAAGGCGCACCTCGACTTCATGGAGGTGCTGCGCCGGCTCGACCTCGACCCCGACGCGCTCGCGGCCGCGGGCGTGCGCGTCTACAAGGTCGGGCTGGTGTATCCGCTCGAGCCGACGCGGATCCTCGAGTTCGCGCAGGGGCTGGAAGAGCTGCTGGTGATCGAGGAGAAGGCGCCGGTCGTCGAGCGCCAGATCAAGGAGCTGCTCTATCCCCTGCCCGACGCGCAGCGCCCGCGCGTGGCCGGCAAGACCTCGCCCGACGGCATGGTGTTGCTCCCGTCGCTCGGCGAGCTGCGACCGTCGCGGATCATGCCGGTCGTCGCCGACTGGCTCGCGCGGCTGAACCCGATGCTCGATCGGCGCGCGCTCGTCGTCGACTTCACGATGCCGGCGCTGCTGTCGAACGCGGCCGACGCGGTGCGCCGCCAGCCCTACTTCTGCTCGGGCTGCCCGCACAACCGCTCGAGCGTCGTGCCCGAGGGCTCGCGCGCGCTCGCCGGCATCGGCTGCCACTTCATGGCGAGCTGGATGGACCGCGGCACCGCGGGCCTGATCCAGATGGGCGGCGAAGGCGTCGACTGGGCCGCGGCCTCGCGCTTCACCCGCACGCCGCACGTGTTCCAGAACCTCGGCGACGGCACCTACTACCACTCGGGCTACCTCGCGATCCGGCAGGCGGTCGCGGCCGGCGCCACGATCACCTACAAGATCCTCTACAACGACGCGGTCGCGATGACCGGCGGCCAGCCGGTCGACGGCTCGCTGTCGGTCGCCGAGATCGCGCGCCAGGTCGAGGCCGAGGGCGCGAAGCGCGTGGTGGTCGTCTCCGACGAGCCCGAGAAGTACGACGGCCACCGCGCAGAGTTCCCGCGCGGCACCACGTTCCACCACCGCGACGCGCTCGATCCGGTGCAGCGCGAGCTGCGCGCGACCGCGGGCGTCACCGTGATGATCTACGACCAGACCTGCGCGGCCGAGAAGCGGCGGCGTCGCAAGAAGGTGGTCGACGGCGTGCCCGCGTATCCCGATCCGCCGCGGCGCGTGTTCGTCAACGAGCGCGTCTGCGAGGGCTGCGGCGACTGCGGCCGCGCGTCGAACTGCCTGTCGGTGATCCCGGTCGAGACCGACTGGGGCCGCAAGCGGCGCATCGAGCAGACCTCGTGCAACAAGGACTTCTCGTGCGTCGACGGGTTCTGCCCGAGCTTCGTCACCGTCGAGGGTGCGCGCCTGCGGCGGCGCGCGGACGCCCCGACCGACGCGACCGAAGCGCTCGCGCGCGAGATCGCCGCGCTGCCCACCCCCGCGCCGTGGACCTGGACCGGCCCGTTCGACCTGCTGGTGACCGGCGTCGGCGGCACCGGCGTGGTCACGGTCGGCGCACTGGTCACGATGGCCGCGCACCTCGAGGGCAGGCAGGCCTCGGTGCTCGACTTCATGGGCTTCGCGCAGAAGGGCGGTGCGGTGCTGTCGTTCGTGCGGCTCGCGCCGACGCCCGACCTGCTGAACCAGGTGCGCATCGACACGCAGCAGGCCGACGCGGTGCTCGCCTGCGACCTGGTCGTGGGCGCCTCGGCCGACGCGCTCGCGACCGTCAAGCACGGCCGCACCGTCGTCGTCGCCAACGCGCACGCGCTGCCGACCGCGGCCTTCGTGCGCGACCCCGACGCGTCGCTGCACGCCGACGCGCTGCTCGCGAAGCTGCGCGCGGCCGCGGGCGATGATCGCGTGCGGACCTTCGACGCGCAGTCGATCGCCGAGTCGATGCTCGGCGACACGATGCCGTCCAACGTGCTGATGCTCGGCGTCGCGTGGCAGATGGGCCTCGTGCCGGTGTCGCTCGCGGCGCTCGACCGTGCGATCGAGCTCAACGGCGTCGCGGTCGCGGCGAACCGGCTCGCCTTCGGGCTCGGGCGGCTCGCGGCCGCGCGGCCCGAGCGGCTCGCCGCGCTGCGCGCCGGGCGCGACGCGACGCCCGAGGCCGGCGCGGGCCTGCTCGACGGCGAGCACGGTCTCGTCGCGCGGCGCGCGTCGTTCCTCGCCGCGTACCAGGACGGCGCGTACGCGGCGCGGTACGTCGCGTTCGTCGGGCGGGTGCGCGAGGCGGAGCGCGAGGCCCGGGGCGTTTCCGCGGAAACGTCCGCGACCGAAGCCGATTTCCCGCTGACCTCGACCGTCGCACGCCAGCTCGCGCGGCTGATGGCGGTCAAGGACGAGTACGAGGTCGCGCGCCTCTACACCGACGGCACGTTCGTGCGCGCGCTCGACGCGCAGTTCGAGGCGCGCGACGGGCTGACGCTGCACATGGCGCCGCCGTTCCTGTCGGCGCTCGGGGTGCGCTTGCGCCGCCCCGACGGCACGCCGCGCAAGGTCGCGCTCGACGCACGCTGGCTGATGCCGCTGCTTCGCGTGCTCGCGAAGGGCCGCAGGCTGCGCGGCACCGCGCTCGACGTCTTCGGCCGCACCGGCGAGCGCCGCATCGAACGCGCACTCGTCGACGAGTACCGCACGATCGTCGAGTCGCTGCTGCCCGCGCTCGACGCCGCGCGCCTGCCGCTCGCGCTGCGGATCGCGGCCGTGCCCGAGCGGATCCGCGGCTTCGGCCACGTGAAGCTCGCGGCCGTCGCCACGGCGCGCGCGCAGTGGCGCGAGCTGACGCAGCGGTGGGCGCGGGGCGAGACCGATGCGAGCGACGCCGCTGCGGGGGCCGCGGGTGCGCTCGTGCCGGGCGCGGGAGACGGCGAGCGGATCGTGCAGGTGGTGCGGCGGCCGAAGGCGACGACGGGCTGACGCGGGCGCGGATCGTCGCGGTGTCGGCGTCTGCGCGCTCGCGCCGGATCGTGCGGAGGGCGCGCACGCCGCCGTCGCGCGATCAGTCCCGCCCCGCGCCGCGCGCGCGCAGCAGGTCGAGGTACGCCCCCTCGACCAGCGCCTGCGGACCGACCCCCAGCCGCGCCATCAGCGCGTGCGCTTCGGCGACCCCGCGCTCCACGGGCTCGTCGTCGTCGAGCACCACCTCGAGCTCGAGGAACGCGCCCAGCGCCTCGACCTCGTCGAGGTGGATCCGCGTGCGCCCCGCGAGGAAGAGCGTGCGTGCCTTGCGCACGCGGCCGACCACGCCATGCGCGAGCGCGAGCGCCTCGCGCAGCCCCGCGGGGTCGCCGGTCGGCGTGCGGACGTACGACGACAGCTTCGGCCCGGCAGCGTCGTCGCGCCGGTAGAAGATCAGCTCGCCGCGCCCGTCACCGAAGTCGCGCAGCTTCAGCCGGCCGGCTTCGCAGGCGAAGAAGGTGTCGTCCTGCGCGATCGGCGTCGGGCCGGCATCGGCGAGCGCGGCGGCGATCGGGTGCAGCGCACCGACCGAGGCGATGCGGGCCTTGATCTCGACGTTGCGGGGCACGAGGCCTCAGTGCAGCGTCGCGAAGTCGGCGAGGCGCACGATCCGCCCCACGCCCCGGGCCGCGCGCCAGTATCGCTCGTCCGCCGTGACCAGCAGGGCATCGGGTCGGGACAGCGCGACCGCGTGGTACATCGTGTCGAACACGTGCTGCCGATGATGGATCGCGAGCTCCAGGGCCCGATGCACCACCTGCGTCTCGTCGACGACCGACATCTCGACGAGCCCCAGGTCGGCGAGATCCCGGGCAGCGCGGGCAGGCGCCTCCCGTGCGAGCACGCCAGCCATCTCGAGGACGAAGTGCGGAGGCTGCACGAGCCGGACCTCGCCGTCCCGGATGCGGAACAGCACCTGGTTGGCCGCCGGCACATCGGCCTCGCCGCGGATATCGCCCAGCAGCCACTTGATCGCGACGCTCGCGTCGACGACGAGTTCCGCGGGCTTCACGGCCGACCCTTGCGCCGTGCGGCCGCGATCCGCGCACGGCCGACCTTCGGCGCGTCCCGCTGACGCGCGAGGATCCGGTCGATCGCGTCGACGCTCGCACGGCGACGCTGCTCGCGCTCGATCGCCTCGCGCATCAGCCCGGCGATCACCGCGCTCTTGTTCTGCCCTTCGAAGGTCGCATTGAACGCGTCCTTGAGGTCGTCGGGCACGCTGAAGTTGACGGTCGCCATCGCCGCTCCGGATTGTTGAAATCTTCAACAATCCTACCGGGTCCGCACCGCCCGGACAATCCGCCGCACGCCCTACGACGAACGGCCCCCCCTCACTCCACCGTGACGTTCGCCTCCTTCACCAGCTTCGCGAAGCGCTCGGTGTCGACGCGGATCCGCCGCGCCATCTCCTCGGTCGACTCGCCGATCGGCTCGGCGCCGATCTCGGCCATCCGCCTGCCGAACTCGGGCGAGCGGATGATCTTCACCGCCTCGGCGTTGAGCCGCCGCACGATGTCCGGCGGCGTCGCCACGGGCGCGAGCGCGCCGAACCAGGTGCCGATGTCGAAACCGTCCAGCCCCGCCTTCGCGAGCGTCGGCACGTCGGGCAGCGCCGACGAGGGCGCCGCGGTCGTCACCGCGAGCGCGCGCAGCGTGCCCGCCCTGATGTGCGGCAGCACCGGCGCGATCGTGTCGAAGGACATCGCGATCTGCCCGCCGAGCAGGTCGGTGGCCATCGGCGCGCTGCTCTTGTACGGCACGTGCACGGGCTGCGTGCCGGTGGCCTGCTGGAACTGCGTGCCGATCAGGTGCTGCGCGGTGCCGTTGCCGTTCGAGCCGTAGGCGAGCTTGCCGGGCTCCTTCCTCGGGAGCGCGACGAGCTCGGCGACGGTCTTCGCCGGCGTGCTCGCGTTGATCACCCGCACGTTGGGCACCATCGCGATCGTCGTGACCGGCGCGAAGTCCTTCCTGAAGTCGTACGGCAGCTTCGGGTAGACGCTGGTCGCGATCGCGTGGTGGACCGCGCCGACCAGCGGCGAGTGGCCGTCGGGCTTCGCGCGCGCGACCTGGTCGGCGCCGAGGGCGGCGCCCGCGCCCGGCCGGTTCTCGATCGGCACCGGCTGGCCGAGCGCCTCGGCGAGCCGCTCGCCGAGCGCACGGGCGAGCACGTCGGTCGTGCCGCCCGGGGGGAACGGCACGACGAGCGAGACGGGCCGGGCGGGCCAGGCCTGTGCGCGCACGCCGGTCGCGCCGCCCGCGAGCAGCGTCGCCGCCGCGGGTCGCTCAGGCCGCCGCGCGCGCCGCGCCGTCGCGCAGCAGCGCGCAGACCGCGGCCGTCACCTGCGCCGTGGTGGCATGGCCGCCGAGGTCGCGCGTGTGCAGAGACGGGTCCGAGGTCACCCGCTCGAGCGCGGCCATCATCCGCGCGGCGGCCGCGGCCTCGCCCAGGTGCTCGAGCATCATCACAGCCGACCAGAACGTGCCGATCGGGTTCGCGAGCCCTTGGCCCATGATGTCGAACGCCGAGCCGTGGATCGGCTCGAACATCGACGGGTAGCGTCGCTCGGGATCGACGTTGCCGGTCGGCGCGATGCCGAGGCTGCCGGCGAGCGCAGCCGCGAGGTCGCTGAGGATGTCGGCGTGCAGGTTGGTCGCGACGACGGTGTCGATCGACGCCGGCCGGTTGACCATGCGCGCGGTCATCGCGTCGACCAGCTCCTTGTCCCAGCGCACGTCGGGGAACTCGCGCGCGACCTCGGTCGCGATCTGGTCCCACATCACCATCGCGTGGCGCTGCGCGTTGCTCTTGGTGACGACCGTCAGCAGCCTGCGGGGCCGCGAGCGCGCGAGCGAGAACGCGAAGCGCATGATCCGCTCGACGCCCGCACGGGTCATCATCGACACGTCGGTCGCGGCCTCGATCGGATGGCCCTGGTGCACGCGCCCGCCCACGCCGGCGTACTCGCCCTCGGAGTTCTCGCGCACGATGACCCAGTCGAGGTCCTTCGGGCCGCAGCGCTTGAGCGGTGCGTCGATGCCGGGCAGGATCCGCGTCGGCCGCACGTTCGCGTACTGGTCGAAGCCCTGGCAGATCTTCAGCCGCAGGCCCCACAGCGTCACGTGGTCGGGGATGTGGGGGTCGCCCGCGGAGCCGAACAGGATCGCGTCGTGCCCGCGCAGTGCGTCCAGGCCGTCGGCCGGCATCATCTCGCCGTGCGCGCGGTACCAGTCGCCGCCCCAGCCGAAGCGCTCGAACTCGAAGCGCAGGCCGCCCACGCTCGCGGCCAGCGCGTCGAGCACCTCGGCGCCGGCCGGGATCACTTCCTTGCCGATGCCGTCGCCGGGGATCAGCGCGATCCGGTAGGTCTTCATCGGGTCTCCTCGCCTCGTCGTTCGGAGCGCCGACGATCGCCCGTGGACGCCTCGCCCGGCCGGCCGTACAGTGAACCCATCGTTGACTCCAGGTCAACCATCGACCCCGACCGCCCCGATGACCGCCGCGATCCAGCCGGACGACCTCGGCTTCTTCTGCGTGCTCGCCGCCTCCGGGCGCCTCGATGCGGCCGCGCGCGAGCTGGGCGTCACCACGCCCGCGGTCAGCCGCCACCTCGCGCGGATGGAGCGCGCGCTCGGCGTGGCGCTCGTGGCCCGCACGACGCGCCGGATGGCGCTGACGCCCGAGGGCGAGCTGTACCTCGCGCACGCGCGCCGCATCCTCGGCGACATCGACGACCTCGAGCACCTGCTCGGGGCGTCGCGCGCGCTGCGCGCGTGCAGCCACGCGAGGCAGGTCGCGTCGGGCACGTCGAGCCGGTGCAGCCGGTGCGACGCGCCGCTGCGCTCGACGATGCCCTTCACCCACGCGCGCCGCGCGACGGTGTTCGCATGGACGTCGAGCACGACGTCGAGCCCGGCACGCAGCAGCCCCTCGACGTGCGGGCCGAGCAGCGCCTCGATCCGCGCGATGCGCACGCGCACGTCCTCGGCGGTCGCGATCTTGCCGCAGCGCAGGTGCGGCGCACGCCGCGTGCGGCCGGCCTTCAGAGCAGCTCGGCCGCGCGCGCCCGCGCGAGGCGGACGGCCCGGATCGCGAGCGCGACGACCGCGCCGACGGTGAACCCCGCGGCCGCCTGCGCCCACCAGTAGTCGCCGAGCGCGGTCACCGAGCGCTC
>JBILTM010000313.1:0-4130 GCA_044371545.1 Burkholderiaceae bacterium | reverse complement strand
GCCCGTGCCACCAGCGCGATGCCGCGCCGCGGCGCCGGTGCCCCGATCGGGCGCGCGACGACCGAGGTGCCGACCAGCAGCCCGGCTCGCAAGGCCATCTCCGGCAACAGCGCGAGCCCGAGCCCTTCCTCGACCATCTGCACGAGCGTGGTGACGCTGCTCGCCTCGATGCCGGTCGGGTTCGCGCGCTCGGTGAGCCCGCAGCCCTCGAGCGTGTGGCTGCGCAGGCAGTGGCCTTCCTCGAGCAGCAGCAGCCGCTCCGGGTCGAGCGAGGCGACCGTGGGGCGCGCGGGCTTCGCGGCCGGATCGCCCTGCGCGGCGATCAGCCACAGCTCGTCGTCGAACAGCTCGCGCACGCGCAGGCCGCTGGTGTCCCAGGGCAAGGCGATCAGCGCGAAGTCGAGCCCGCCGTCGCGCACCTGCTGCAGCAGCCGCACGGTGGTGTCCTCGCGCAGCGCGATCCGGATGCCCGGGTGCCGCTCGCGTGCGTTGCGCACCAGCGCCGGCAGCATGAAGGGCGCGATGGTCGGGATCGCGCCGAGCCGCAGCAGGCCGGCCATCGGCGCGGCGCCCTTCGACGCGTGTTCGACCAGGTCGGCCGCCATGGACAGGAGCACCCGCGCGCGCGCGACCACGTCGTCGCCGATCGGCGTCATCCGCACGTGCTGGCGGTCGCGTTCGACCAGCTGCACGCCGAGCTGGCGCTCGAGCTCCTGGATGCCGCCCGACAGCGTCGACTGGGTCACGAACGAGGCCTCGGCGGCCTGGGTGAAGTTCAGCTTCTCGGAGAGCTTCACCAGGTAGGACAGCTGTCGCAGGGAGGGCAGGGCGCTCATCGGATCCTCCGATCAAGGGCATCGATTTTATCTGTTGGATCTATTTCGTGCACGACACCAGACTCTCGTTCGTACCGCGACCGCCACGGATCGCGGCCGCTCTCCTCCCAACCCTCGATACCGGAGTCAACGATGTCCCTGATCAACACCACCGTCGCGCCCTTCAAGACGACTGCCTTCCACAACGGCAAGTTCGTGCCGGTTTCGGACGAGAACCTCAAGGGCAAGTGGTCGGTCCTGATCTTCATGCCGGCGGCGTTCACCTTCAACTGCCCGACGGAGGTCGAGGACGCGGCCGACAACTACGCCGAGTTCCAGAAGCTCAGCGCCGAGGTCTACATCGTCACGACCGACACGCACTTCTCGCACAAGGTGTGGCACGAGACCTCGCCGGCCGTCGGCAAGGCGAAGTTCCCGCTGGTCGGCGACCCGACGCACGCGCTGACCAACGCCTTCGGCGTGCACATCCCTGAAGAGGGCCTGGCGCTGCGCGGCACCTTCATCATCAACCCGGAAGGCCAGATCAAGACCGCCGAGGTCCACGACAACGCGATCGCCCGCGACGTGAAGGAAACCCTGCGCAAGCTGAAGGCCGCGCAGTTCGTCGCGAAGAACCCGGGCCAGGTCTGCCCCGCCAAGTGGAACGAGGGCGCGAAGACGCTGACCCCGTCGCTGGAGCTGGTCGGCAAGATCTGATCGGAGCCGGCACCCGCCGGACCGGGCAGTACCGCTGCCCTATCGGGCGTCCCCGTCGGGGGCGCCCGATCCCACAGCGGCATTGCACGCCGGGCGCGACGAGCGCCCGGCCTCGACACGCCGGGCGCGACGAGCGCCCGGCCTCGACACGCCGGGCGCGACGAGCGCCCGGCCTCGACACGCCGGGCGCGACGAGCGCCCGGCCTCGAACCACGCAGCACACCGAAGGAACGACGCCATGCTCGACGACTCGCTCAAGACGCAACTCGCGGCCTACCTGGAGCGGCTGCGCCGCCCGGTGGAGATCGTCGCCGCGCTCGACGAGGGCGAGGCCTCCTCGGAGATGCGCGCGCTGCTGCAGGACATCGTGCCGCTGCACCCGATGCTGTCGCTCGTCGAACGCCGCGACGCGGGCGAGCGCGTGCCCTCGTTCTCGCTCGGTGCGCCGGGCGAGGCGGGCCGCGTGCGCTTCGCGGGGCTGCCGCTCGGCCACGAGTTCACCTCGCTGGTGCTCGCGCTGCTGCAGGTCGGCGGCCACCCGCCGAAGGTCGACGACGAGGTCCTCGAGCAGGCGCGCGCGCTCGACGGCGAGTTGGTCTTCGAGACGTTCATCTCGCTGTCGTGCCACAACTGCCCGGACGTCGTGCAGGCGCTCAACCTGCTCGCGGTCGTCAATCCGAACGTGCGCCACACGATGGTCGACGGCGCGCTGTTCCAGGACGAGGTGACCGCCCGCGAGATCATGTCGGTGCCCGCGACCTTCCTGAACGGCGAGCCGTTCGTCTCGGGCCGGATCACGATCGAGGAGATCCTCGCGAAGCTCGACACCAACGCGTCGGCGCGCGCGGCCGAGAAGATCGCCGCGAAGGGCGAGTTCGACGTGCTGATCGTCGGCGGCGGCCCGGCGGGCGCAGCCGCGGCCATCTACGCGGCGCGCAAGGGCATCCGCACCGGCGTCGTCGCCGAGCGCTTCGGCGGCCAGGTGCTGGACACGATGGCCATCGAGAACTTCATCTCGGTCCGCGAGACCGACGGCCCGAAGCTCGCGGTCGCGCTCGAGCAGCACGTCAAGCAGTACGAGGTCGATGTGATGAACCTGCAGCGGGCTGCGGCGCTGGTGCCGGCGGCCGCGCCGGGCGCGCCGATCGAGGTGCGGCTGGAGAGCGGCGCGTCGCTGAAGGCCAAGACGGTCGTGGTCGCGACCGGCGCGCGCTGGCGCAACCTGAACGTGCCCGGCGAGGCCGAGTACAGGAACCGCGGCGTGGCCTACTGCCCGCACTGCGACGGGCCGCTCTACAAGGGCAAGCGCGTCGCGGTGGTCGGCGGCGGCAACTCGGGCGTCGAGGCGGCGATCGACCTGGCGGGCATCGTGGAGCACGTCACGCTGCTCGAGTTCGCGCCGCAGCTGCGCGCCGATGCGGTGCTGCAGCGCAAGCTGAACAGCCTGCCCAACGTCGCGGTGGTCACGAACGCGCAGACCACCGAGATCGTCGGCGACGGCACGAAGGTGATCGCGCTGCGCCACACCGACCGCGCGAGCGGCGCGTCGAACGAGGTGGTGCTCGCCGGCGTGTTCGTGCAGATCGGCCTGCTGCCGAACACCGACTGGCTCAAGGGCACGGTCGCGCTGTCGCGGCACGGCGAGATCGAGGTGGACGCGCACGGTCGCACCAACGTGCCCGGTGTGTTCGCGGCGGGCGATGCGACGACGGTGCCGTACAAGCAGATCGTCATCGCGATGGGCGAGGGCTCGAAGGCCGCGCTCGGCGCGTTCGACCACCTGATCCGCAGCACGGCGCCGGCGCAGGCCCCGATCGCGATCGCGGCGTGACGCCGCCACGGACGCGACGGCGGTAGCATCGGGGGCGGGCCGCGAGGTCCGCCCCCGTCGTTTCCGGAGACCGCGATGTCGCCCACCGCCCCGACCCGATCCGCCCGCCGCCGCCTGACGACGGCGCTCGCCGCCGCCTTCGCCTGCGCGGCGGCCGGCCCGCGCCTGGCCGTGGCCGCGAAGCAGAAGGTCCGCGTCGAGGTCTGGAAGGACCCGAACTGCGGCTGCTGCAAGGACTGGATCGCCTACCTCGAGCGCGAGGGCTTCGCGGTCGTCTCGCACGACACCGGCAACGTGTCGGCGCGCCGTCGGCTCGGCATGCCGTCGAAGTATGGGTCGTGCCACACCGCGACGGTCGACGGCTACGTGATCGAGGGTCACGTGCCGGTCGAGGACATCCGCCGGCTGCTCGCGCAGCGGCCGGATGCGATCGGCCTCGCGGTGCCCGGCATGCCCGTCGGCTCGCCCGGCATGGACGGCGCGATCTACGGCGGACGCAAGGATCCGTACGACGTGCTGCTCGTGCGGCGCGACGGCAGCGCCGAGGTCGCGCGCGCGGTTCGCTGACGCGCCGCGCACGAACGAAGACCCGGCGCCGAGGGGCTCGGTGGCCGGGTCCGGGGGACGGGATCGGACGGCGCGCCGGGGGGGCGCCGCCGCGACCGTCAGGCGCCGATCACGAACTGGCTGACCGGGCGAGCCATCCGCGACGGCGCCTCGCGCACGGTGCGGCTCGCCACGACCGGGGTCGCGCCGATGTCGCCGGC
>JBILTM010000312.1:0-4140 GCA_044371545.1 Burkholderiaceae bacterium | reverse complement strand
GAGGGACTCGACGATGTACTGGTAGGCGTGCGTGTGGATCGCTTCCTCGAACGCCTGGCGCAGCAGGAACTGGCGGCACTCCGGGGCGCTGATGTGCCGGTACGTGCCCAGCACGATGTTGTTCGCGGCGAGCGAGTCGGCGGTGACGAAGAAGCCGAGGTTGCGCTTCACCAGCCGGCGCTCGTCCTCGGACAGGCCGCCAGGAGTCTTCCACAGAGCGATGTCGCGCTCCATGTTGATCTCCTGCGGCATCCAGTGGTTCGCGCAGCCGGCGAGGTACTTCTCCCAGGCCCACTTGTACTTGAACGGCACCAGCTGGTTGACGTCGGCGGCGCCGTTGATGATCCGCTTGTCCTCGACGCGCACGCGGCGCGTGTCCTTGGACAGCATCGTCCCGGAGTGCAGGCGCAGCGCGTCCTCGACGGGCGCCTGCGGCGCGAGCGCGATGTCGTCGGCGTTCGCGGGCGTCGCGCCCCGGACGAGGCCGAGCGAGGAGGGCGTCGGGGCGGCGGGGACGGCGGCCGGCCGGACGGCGGGCGTCGGCGACAGCGGGGCCGGCCGCGGCACGGGGCCGGCGGCGGGCTGGATCGGCTTGGCAGGAATCGGGTCGTCCCAGGACAGCATCTAATGTCTCGCTTCAGTAAGGTCGCTTAACTGCTTGTACCGACGCGAGATTCCGCTGTTATTCACAGATTCGGAATCTAAACCACGACGTCGGACTCTTGCAACGGGTTGGCACTCACCAACTTGACGAACGGACGATTTCGTAGGCGTCCATGCAACAGTCAAGCCCGTGGATCACCTTTCGCCTCGTTTGTCAAATCGCTCGCCGGGCGTGTCGCCGACGCCGGTGTCGTGCTCCGGCGACGCGCCCGACGCTCATCGCATCACTGGCAGGCTTCGCATTCCGGGTCGTCGAGCGCGCAGAACTTCGGCGCGATCGGCTCGTCGGTGGCGACGGGTGCGACGCCCTGCTGGGTGGGCTGCGTGCGATACGAGAAGTTGCCGCCCGCCTCGCCGCCCGAGGACACCGCGTTGAGCTGGCCGACGCGGTCGGTCGTGCTCTTCTCGGCGTGCGTCGCGCCCTGCGTGCGCAGGTAGTAGGTCGTCTTCAGGCCGCGCAGCCACGCGAGCGTGTAGGTCTCGTGCAGCTTCTTGCCCGAGGCGCCGGCCATGTAGATGTTCAGCGACTGCGCCTGGTCGATCCACTTCTGGCGGCGCGACGCGCACTCGACGAGCCAGCTCGGGTCGACCTCGAACGCGGTCGCGTAGATCGCGCGCAGCTCGGCCGGGATGCGGTCGATGCGCGCGGTGCTGCCGTCGAAGAACTTGAGGTCGGCGACCATCACCTCGTCCCACAGCCCGAGCTTCTTCAGGTCGCGCACAAGGTAGTCGTTGACCACCGTGAAGTCGCCAGAGAGGTTCGTCTTGACGTAGAGGTTCTGGAAGGTCGGCTCGATGCAGGCGCCCACGCCGATGATGTTCGAGATCGTCGCGGTCGGCGCGATCGCGATGCAGTTGGAGTTGCGCATCCCGTGCTGGGCGATGCGGGCGCGCAGCGCGTCCCAGTCCATCGTCGCCGAGTGGTCGACCTCGACGTAGCCGCCGCGCTGCTCGGCCAGCAGCTTGAGCGAGTCCTGCGGCAGGATGCCGCGGTCCCACAGCGAGCCCTTGAAGCTCGCGTAGCGGCCGCGCTCGGCGGCGAGCTCGGTCGACGCCGAGTAGGCGTGGTAGCAGACCGCTTCCATCGAGCGGTCGGCGAACTCGACCGCGTCCTGGCTCGCGTAGGGCACGCGCATCAGGTGCAGGCAGTCCTGGAAGCCCATGATGCCCATGCCGACCGGGCGGTGCTTCAGGTTCGAGTTGCGCGCCTTGTTGACCGCGTAGTAGTTGATGTCGACGACGTTGTCGAGCATCCGCATCGCGGTGCGGATCGTGGCCTTGAGCTTGTCCTGGTCGAGGACCCAGCGGCCGTCGCGCTCGACCATGTGCGCGACCAGGTTCACCGAGCCGAGGTTGCAGACCGCGATCTCGGTGTCGCCGGTGTTCAGCGTGATCTCGGTGCACAGGTTCGAGCTGTGCACGACGCCGACGTGCTGCTGGGGCGAGCGGATGTTGCAGGGATCCTTGAAGGTGATCCAGGGGTGCCCGGTCTCGAACAGCATCGACAGCATCTTGCGCCACAGCGAGATCGCCGGGATCTTCTTGTGGAGCTTGAGCTCGCCCGAGGCGGCCTTCTGCTCGTAGCGGACGTAGGCCTCCTCGAACGCCTTGCCGTACCGGTCGTGCAGGTCAGGGCAGTCGGCGGGCGAGAACAGCGTCCACTCCTGGTTCTCGACGACCCGCTTCATGAAGAGGTCCGGGATCCAGTTGGCGGTGTTCATGTCGTGCGTGCGCCGCCGGTCGTCGCCGGTGTTCTTGCGCAGCTCGAGGAACTCCTCGATGTCGAGGTGCCAGGTCTCGAGGTACGCGCAGACCGCGCCCTTCCGCTTGCCGCCCTGGTTGACCGCGACCGCGGTGTCATTGACGACCTTCAGGAACGGGACGACGCCCTGGCTCTTGCCGTTGGTGCCCTTGATGTGGCTGCCGAGCGCGCGCACCGGCGTCCAGTCGTTGCCCAGGCCGCCCGCGTACTTCGCGAGCAGCGCGTTCTCCTTGATCGCCTCGTAGATGCCGTCGAGGTCGTCGCTGACGGTCGTCAGGTAGCACGACGACAGCTGCGAGCGCTGGGTGCCCGAGTTGAACAGCGTCGGCGTCGAGCTCATGAAGTCGAACTTCGACAGCAGCTCGTAGAACTCGATCGCGCGCGCTTCGCGGTCGATCTCGCCGAGCGCCAGGCCCATCGCGACCCGCATGAAGAACGCCTGCGGCAGCTCGATGCGCTGCTCCTCGACGTGCAGGAAGTAGCGGTCGTACAGCGTCTGCAGGCCGAGGTAGGTGAACTGGCCGTCGCGCTGCGCGACCAGCGCGCGGCCGAGGCGGTGCAGGTCGAACTGCTCGAGCTTCGGGTCGAGCAGGTCGGCCTCGACGCCGCGCTTGACGAAGCGCGGGAAGTACTCCGCGTAGCGCTCGGCCATCGCCTCGGCGGAGACCTCCTCGCCGAGCACCTCGCGGCGCACCGTGTGCAGCAGCAGCCGGGCGGCGACCTGGCTGTAGGCCGGGTCGGTCTCGATCAGCGCGCGCGCCGACAGGATCGACGACTTGTGCACCTCCTCGATCGGGATGCCGTCGTAGAGGTTCTTGACGGTCTCGGCGAGCACGTGCTGCGGGTCGACGGTGTCACCGAGCCCGAAGCAGGCCGACTCGATCAGCGAGCGCAGCTGCGCCTCGTCGAGCGGGCGCACGACGCCGCCGTCGAGCACGCCGATCCGCGGGCCGATCGGCTCGCCGGCCGCCACGGCCTGCGCCTGCCTCGCCGCACGCTCCTGCGAGCGCTTCTCGCGGTACAGCACGTAGGCCCGCGCGACCTCGTGCTCGCCCGAGCGCATCAGCGCGAGCTCGACCTGGTCCTGGATGTCCTCGATGTGGAACGTGCCGCCGGCCGGCTTGTTGCGCATCAGCGCGCCGACGACGACCTGGGTCATCTGCTCGACGAGCTCGCGCACGCGGGCGGACGCGGCGCCGTGGCCGCCGTTGACGGCGAGGAACGCCTTGGTCATCGCGACGGCGATCTTGCCGGGCTCGAAGCCGACGACCGAGCCGTTGCGGCGGATGACCTTGAAATCGACCAGGCGGGCCGCGTCGGGACGGGCGGCGCCGAGTTCGGGGGCCGTCGCGAACGCGACGGGCGAAAGGACGGAGGTACGCTGGGAGGTTTCGGCAACCTTCTGCATGATCGGTGGACGCTCCAACAGGAAGACGGTTCGGCTCTCCGTCACCTGCGACCGACGGGATGACGGATCCCCGGCCCGACCTCGCGCAGAGGTCCGGCCCGACATCGCGCTGTCGCCGGCGGGTGACGTTGTTCTTGCGGCGAATCCCGTGCCCGTCCCGGAAGCGGCGCTGGGCCGCGTGGCACTAGATCTGGGGGTCAGCCGCGTTCGAGGGACTAATTCTAGTGCCTCGACCGTCGGATCGCAAGTCGAAGCGGTCGCTGCTTTCCCTTGCCCGATCAATGTTTTGGACGCACATCCTCGCGAG
>JBILTM010000136.1:0-14248 GCA_044371545.1 Burkholderiaceae bacterium | reverse complement strand
CGCGGTCGCGGTGACACCGGTGTTGCGCAGCTCCTCGGCGAGCGACTCGGTCAGCGACAGCACGAAGGCCTTGGTCGCCGCGTAGGTCGCGAGCGCCGGGATCGGCTGGAACGCGGCGATCGACGCGACGTTCAGCACGCGCCCTCGCCCGCGCTCGACCATCGGCGGCACGAAGCGGGCGACCAGCTGCACCAGCGCGCCGACGTTGAGGTCGACCATGCGCCGGTGCTGCGCCGGCGTCATGGTGGCGAAGGGGCCGTAGTCGAGCACGCCGGCGTTGTTGACCAGCACGTCGATCGGGCGGCGAGCGCGCCGCATCGCGTCGGCGAGCGCATCGGGCGCGTCCGGGTCGGACAGGTCCGCCGGCACCGCCCAGGCGCGCACGTCGTACGCCGCCGAGATCTCGCGCGCGAGGCGACGCAGCGCGTCCGCGCGACGCGCGACCAGCACCACATCGTGTCCACCGGCCGCGAAGCGGTGTGCGAGCGCCGCGCCGATGCCGGCGGACGCGCCGGTGACCAGCGCGATGCCGGCGGGGCCGGGGGCCTTCGCGGCGCGGCTCATCGCGCGGCCTCGGACGCGAGGCGCCCGGGATCGGCGTACAGCCAGCGCCGCAGCCCGCGCCGCTCGAACCGGCGCCACGCACCCTCGGGCTGCGCGAGCCGGTCGGCCAGCGCGTACAGCGCGAGCGGGTTGACGCCCAGGCCCGCGTGGATCGCGGGCACGACGACGTCCTTAGCCGCGGGCTTGACAGTCGCGCGACCTTCGAGCGCCAGCTCGCGCAGACTGGACGAAAGCATGGCGGCCGCCGTGCGCGTGGGTTCGGATGTCATCGGTATCCTCGGGCCATGGCAAGGCAGGCTTCGGTCGCCCGTGCCGACCGGACTCGGGGCCACCCAGTGCGCTTGAGCGACCCGCACTCCGGCACTCGTGCGGTCCGGACCGAAGCATACTCGTCCGATACCACGCGCCGGCGCCGAACAGGGAGTCCGTGTCTCTCGACGATGCGACCGCTTTCGCCCTGCGACTAGGACCACAAGAACATCTCCGCGAGTGCGCGCGCTGGTCGGGGCCGGTGCGTCCGTTGATCAGAACGGTCGCGCATCGTGACTGAGGGACTTTGTTCATTGCGATCGGTCGCGGCCCTCGGATACTGCAAAGAGTGTGAACATCCCCTCCGACGCCGTCGCCTCGTAGATCGGTCCAAAGTGCAGATCCATCCGTTCTCGTCCATTGCCGCACAGCACCTGGGAGTCCGAGGCAAGCCGGACAACCTCCCTGAAGTGCGCGCGTGATGGAGATCATCGATTCGTTCCCGCTCGCGCCGGTGCAGCAGGGCATGCTGTACCACCATCTCGCGCGACCCGGCGCGGGTGTGGACATCGAGCAGATCGTCTGCACCCTCGACGAGGCGATCGATCCGGAGAGGATGCGCGCAGCCTGGTCTGGTGCGGCTCAACGCCATCCCGCGATGCGCACCCGGCTGCGCTGGACCGGCCGGGAGCGGCCCGTGCAGGAGGTCTGCGACACGGTCGACCTGACGTTCGCAGTACACGACTGGCGCGATGTGCCGCCGCACGCGCTGGGGCAGCGTCTCACCGCCTTGCTCGCGCTCGACCGATCGACGCCCTTCGACCTCGAGGACGCACCGCCGGTCCGACTCGCGCTGTACCGCACCGGCGACGCGCAGTGGTTGCTGCTCTGGACCCTTCACCACGTGCTGATGGACGGGCGCTCGTTCCCGCTCGTGCTGCGCGACGCGTTCGCGCTGTACGACGCGTCGCGTGAGGGTCGTCTCCTCGCGCTGGAACCTACCCCGTCGTTCCGCGTGCATGTCGAGTGGCTCGAGCGCCGCGACGCGCGTGCGGACGAGGTGTTCTGGCGGGCATTGCTTGCCGGACTCGACGTGCCGGTCGCGCTGCCCATCCTGAGGGGCGCTCCCCTCGAGCGACCTCCCGGTGAGGACCGCGGGGAGCTGCAGGCCCTCCTCGGCGAGGATGCGACGGCCGCGCTCGCCGCGCTCGCCCACGCGAACGGCGTGTCGCTCGGCGTGGTGGTCCGTGCGGCATGGGCGCTCGTGCTGCAGCGCTACAGCGGGGAATCGAAGGTCGTGTTCGGCGTGACCCGTGCCGGACGCGGCTCGGACCCCGACCTCGCGCGGATCGCCGGCACCTTCATCACGACGCTGCCGCAGGTCGTCGAGATCGACGCCGGCACCACGATCGAAGCCCTGCTGGCTGCGCTGCGCGCGCAGGACCTGGCTATCCGGCCGCACGAGCACGCGAGCCTCGCGGACCTGCAGGCGTGGAGCGGATCGGGCGCGGGGCAGTCGCTGTTCGACACACTGGTGATCTACGACCGCGCGCCGCTCGATGCGGTGATGCGCGCCGGCGGCGACGCGCGTCGTCGCTTCCGCCTCCACGACCGCACGCACCTGCCGCTGACGCTGTACGCCTACGGCGAGCCGACGCTCCGGCTCGACTTGGTGTACGACCGGGAACGCCTCGACGACCACGCCGTCGAACGGCTGCTCGGGCACCTTCGCACGCTGCTCGAGGCACTGCCCCGTGCCGGGCGCGAGCCGGTGTCGCGGTTGCCGATGCTGACCGCCGGGGAGCTCGAGGCGCTGCGCACGGCCCGCGCGTCGACAGAGCGGCCCGTCGATACCGGCGCGCGCGTGCACGACCTGATCGCCCGCGCGGCCGCGGCCTCGCCCGATTCGATCGCGATCGCCGCCGACGGACGGGAAGTGAGCTTCGCGGTGCTCGACGCCCGAGCGAACCGGCTCGCGCGGCGCCTGCAGGCGCTCGGCGTCGGTCCGGACACGATCGTCGGGGTGAACCTGTCGCGCTCGATCGAGCTGGTCGTCGCGATGCTCGGCACGCTGAAGGCCGGCGGGGCGTACCTGCCGCTCGATCCCGCGTTCCCGCCGGATCGGCTCGCGTTCATGCTGCGCGACGCGCAGGCGACGGTGCTGCTCGGCGACGCGTCGACGCGCGGAAGGCTCGCGGTCGACGGCATCCCGACGATCGAGCTCGACGAGCACGACTGCGCGCTGGCGGACGTGGACGACGGTCCGGTAATGGACGGATCGCGATCCGACAGCCTGGCGTACGTGATCTACACCTCCGGCTCGACCGGCCGGCCCAAAGGGGTCATGGTCGAGCACCGCAACGTCGCGAACTTCCTCGTCGGCATGGACGAGGTGGTGCCACGGGACGGCGGCGACACCTGGCTCGCGGTGACCAGCGTGTCGTTCGACATCTCGGTGCTCGAGCTGCTGTGGACGCTGTCGCGCGGGCTCACCGTCGTGATCGCCGGCGCGCTCGACGACGACGATCGCGAGGCGCCGGGCGCGCCGTCGCGTCCGCTCGACTTCAGCCTGTTCTACTTCGCGAGCGACGACGGTGGAACGGGCCGGGACCGCTACCGCCTGCTGCTCGAGGGTGCGAAGTTCGCGGACACCCACGGCTTCAGCGCCGTCTGGACGCCCGAGCGCCACTTCCACGCGTTCGGCGGGATCTTCCCGAATCCCTCGGTGACCGGGGCCGCGGTGGCCGCGCTGACGCGCAACCTGGCGGTGCGCGCGGGCAGCGTCGTGCTGCCGCTGCACCACCCGCTGCGCGTGGCCGAGGAGTGGGCGATCGTCGACAACCTGACCGACGGCCGCGCCGGTATCGCGTTCGCCTCCGGCTGGCAGCCGAACGACTTCGTTCTCGCCCCCCAGCGCTACGCGGACCGGCAGGAGGCGATGTTCCGCGACATCGACACCGTGCGAAGGCTGTGGCGGGGCGAGGCCGTGCGCCTGCCGAACGCGAAGGGCGATCTCGTCGAGGTGCGCACGATGCCGCGCCCGGTACAGCCCGAGCTGCCGGTCTGGGTGACCACCGCAGGCAGCCTGGACACCTACGTGGGCGCGGCGCGCGCCGGGGCACACGTGCTCACGCACCTGCTCGGCCAGACCGTCGACGAGCTGCGCGGCAAGATCGCGGCCTACCGGCGCGCATGGCGGGACGCCGGCCACCCGGGCGAGGGGGCCGTCGCGCTGATGGTCCACACGTTCGTCGGCGACGACGAGGACGAGGTCCGGGAGACCGTGCGCGGGCCGATGAAGCGCTACCTGTCCAGCGCGGTGAGCCTCGTACGCGGATTCGCCGACAGCTGGACCGCCTACAAGCGCGGCGCGGGCGATGCGAGCCGCCCGGTCTCGGGGGCGATCGAGTCGCTCTCGCCGCAGGAACTCGACGATCTGCTGGATTTCGCATTCGAGCGCTACTACCAGAGCAGCAGCCTGCTCGGCACGCCGGACAAGTGCCTGCGGCTCGTCGAATCGCTGCGGGCCGCCGGGGTCGACGAGATCGCGTGCCTGATCGATTTCGGCGTCGACCACGACCGGGTGCTCGCGATGCTCGACCGCCTGGACGGCGTCAGGCGCCGTGCCTGCGACACCGTGCGGCCGCCGCGATCGCTGCCCGAACAGGTCGAGGTCTACCGGGTCACCCACCTGCAGTGCACGCCCTCGATGGCGAGGATGCTGCTCGCCGCGCCCCGCACGCGTCGCGCGATCGGCGCGATCCGGCACGTGCTGCTCGGCGGCGAGGCGCTGCCGGCGGACCTCGCTCGCGACGTGCTCGCGGCGGGCGTGCGCACGGTCTCCAACATGTACGGGCCGACCGAGACGACGGTCTGGTCGACCAGCGCACGCTTCGATCCGTCGGACCCGGCCGCCACCGCGTCGATCGGACGGCCGATCGCGAACACGCACGTCGTCGTCGCCGACGCGGGTGGCGAGCCCGTGCCGGCCGGCGTCGTCGGCGAGCTGCTGATCGGCGGTCTGGGCGTGGTGCGCGGCTATCTCGGCCGTCCCGAGCTGACCGCGGAGCGATTCGTCCCCGATCGGGCATGCGGCGATCCCGGCGCTCGCGCGTACCGGACCGGCGACCTGGTGCGTGCCCGCTCCGACGGCGCGCTCGATTTCGTCGGGCGCATCGATCACCAGGTGAAGGTCCGCGGCTACCGTATCGAGCTCGGCGAGATCGAGGCGGCGCTGCGCGAGCGGCCGGACGTCGCCGATGCGGTGGTGGTTGTGCGCGAGGACACACCCGGGGACCGGCGCCTCGTCGCCTACCTCGTGGCGCCGTCGCGGCCCGAGCCGGGCGCGCTGCGCGAGTCGCTCGCCGAGCGGCTGCCGGAGTACATGCTGCCTTCGGCGTACGTGTTCCTGGACGCGTTGCCGCTCACGCCGAACCGGAAGGTCGACCGCAACGCGCTGCCGGCGCCCGACGCGATCGCGGCACGCCCCGCGACGCCCCGCGTGGCGCCCGCCGGCGGGCTGGAATCGCGGATCGCCGCGATCTGGGCCGAGGTGCTGAACCGGCCCGAGGTCGGCGTGCTCGACAATTTCTTCGATCTCGGCGGACACTCGCTGCTCGCGGTGCGGCTGCTCGGGCGCCTGCGCGCGCTGACCGAGCGCGAGCTGCGCGTGACCGACGTTTTCCGGCATCCGACCGTGCGGGCGTACGCCGCGTTCCTCGCGCAGGACGACGCGGCCGCGACGGGCGCGACGACGACGCCCGAGGGCGACGTCCGCGGCGCGGGTCGCCGCGCGGCGCTCGTCGATCGCCGCCAGCGCCGTGTCGCACGGGAGGCCCGGTCGTGAGCGGACGGGACGACCCGCGGCACGGCCCGGACGCGTCGGGCGAGGGCCGGCCGGACGGCGGCGAGGGCGATGCGTCGCGCCTGGACATCGCGATCGTCGGGATGGCGGGCCGATTTCCCGGCGCGCGCGACCTCCGGACCTTCTGGGCGAACCTGCGCGACGGGGTGGAGTCGCTGGTCGACTTCGACGACGACGCGCTGCGCGCGGCCGGCGTGCCCGACGCGGTGCTGCACGATCCGCTGTACGTCAAGCGCGGCGCGGTGCTCGACGACGTCGAGGGGTTCGATGCGGCGCTGTTCGGCTTCACGCCGAGGGACGCGGCCGTGCTCGATCCGCAGCACCGCCACTTCCTCGAGTGCGCCTGGGCGGCGCTGGAGGACGCGGGGCACGTGCCGCACGAATTCGGTGGGACGATCGGCGTCTACGCCGGCGTCGGAATGGGCTCCTACCTCGCGTTCAACCTGCTGCCCGACCCGGCGCTGATGGGCTCGATGGGGCTGTTCCTGGTGCGGCACACCGGCAACGACAAGGATTTCCTCGCCACGCGCGTGTCGTACGAGCTGGACCTGACCGGTCCGAGCGTGAACGTCCAGACTGCGTGCTCGACCTCGCTGGTCGCGGTGCACCTCGCGGTGCAGGCGCTTCTCAACGGCGAGACCGACATGGCGCTCGCCGGCGGCGCGACGATCGAGCTGCCGCACCGCCGCGGCTACCTGTACAAGGAAGGTGAGATCCTGTCGCGCGACGGGCGCTGCCGCGCGTTCGACGCGAGCGCCGGCGGCACCGTCTTCGGGAGCGGGGTCGGGATCGTCGTGCTGCGCAGGCTCGCCGACGCGCTCGCCGACGGCGACACCATCCGCGCCGTGATTCGGGGCTCGGCGATCAACAACGACGGCGCGTCGAAGGTGGGCTATCTCGCGCCGAGCGTCGACGGGCAGGCCCGCGCGGTCGCCGAGGCGCTCGCGGTCGCCGACGTGGACCCTGCGACGATCGGCTACGTCGAGGCACACGGCACGGGCACCGCGATCGGCGATCCGATCGAGGTGGCGGCGCTCACCCAGGCGTACCGCGCGCACACCGACCGGCGCCAGTACTGCGCGATCGGCTCGCTCAAGCCCAACATCGGTCACCTCGACACCGCGGCCGGCGTCGCGAGCCTCATCAAGACGGTGCTTGCGCTCGAGCACCGCCAGATTCCCCCGACGCTGCACTTCCGCGCGCCCAACCCGGAATGCCGGTTCGAGTCGAGCCCCTTCTTCGTCAACGCCACGCTGCGCGACTGGACGCCCATCGACGGCGTGCGCCGGGCGGGCGTCAGTTCGCTCGGCGTCGGCGGCACCAACGCCCACCTGATCGTCGAGGAGGCGCCGCAGGTTCCGGCGCGAAGCGCGCGGCGCCGCACCCAGCTGCTGCTCGTCGATGCGCGCACGACCGAGGCGGTGCAGGAGGCGGCGCTCGACCTCGCCGCGCACCTCGAGTCCGAGCCCGGGCTGGCGCTCGCCGACGTCGCGTGGACGCTCCAGGTGGGCCGGCGCAGCATGTCGCGCTCGCTCGCGATCGTCGCCGACGACGCGGCGGCCGCCGCGGCCGCGCTGCGCGCCTGCGGGCCGGCGGACGTGATGGAGGGCGCGCGCGACGGCGTGCGACGCGAGGTCGCGTTCATGTTCGCCGGCGGCGGCGCGCAGTACGCGGGCATGGGGCGTGCGCTGCACGCGGCCGAGCCCGTGTTCCGCGAGGCGCTCGACGAATGCCTGCGCCTGCTCGCGCCGAAGCTCGACACCGACCTCGCGGCGCTGCTGTTCCCCGGGCCCGGCGAGATCGAGGCCGCGCAGCGCGAGCTCGAACGTCCGTCGCGGGCGCTGCCGGCGCTGTTCGCCGTCCAGTACGCCCAGGCGCGGCTGTGGATGTCGTGGGGCGTGCGGCCCTCGGCAATGATCGGCCACAGCATGGGCGAGTACACCGCCGCATGCCTCGCCGGAGTGCTGACGCTCTCCGACGCGCTCGCGCTGGTCGCGTTCCGCGGCCGGCTCTTCGAGCGCGTGCCGGCGGGGGCGATGGTCAGCGTGCCGCTCGCGGCGGACGCGCTGCGCCCGCTGCTCGGCGACGGGCTCTCGCTGTCGGCGGCGAACGCGCCGGGGCTGTCGGTCGCCGGCGGACCGGTAGCGGCGATCGACGCGCTCGTCGAGCGCCTGGCCGGGCTCGGTATCGAGTCCCGTCGCGTGCACATCTCGGTGGCCGCGCACTCGTCGATGCTCGATCCCTTCCTCGACGAGTTCGGCCGCTTCGTCGCGGGCTTCGCGCTGGGCTCGCCGTCGATCCCGATCGTCTCGAACCTGACCGGCACCTGGCTGACCGACGTGCAGGCGCGCGACCCGGGGTACTGGGTGCGCCACCTGCGCGACACCGTGCGTTTCGCCGACGGCCTGGCGACGCTGGCGCTCGACGCCGACAGGGTCCTCCTGGAGGTCGGCCCGGGCCGCACGCTCGCCTCGCTCGCGCGGGCTCGCGAGGACGAGGTCGCGCGGCGCGTGGCGATCACCTCCATGCCGCATTCCGAGGAGACGGGCGCGAGCGCCTCGGACGCGATGCTGCTCGCCGTCGGGCGACTGCGCGCGGCGGGCGCGTCGATCGACTGGAACGCCTTCCACGACGGCGTGGCCCGGCGACGGGTGCCGCTGCCCACCTATCCGTTCGAGCACCGGCGCTACTGGATCGACGCGCCCGCCGCGACCGCCGCCGAGCGTGCCGCGCCGGCCGGCGACGTCGAGGCGGCGACGCCGCTCGAGGACCGGTTCCACCAGCCCGCCTGGCAGCCGGCGCCGGCGCCGGTGCCGCCCGACGCGAGCCGGGCACGTCCTCGCCTGCTGCTGCTGTGCGGCCGCGGACCGCTCGACGCGGCGATGCGCGCGGCCGCGACCGAGGTCGCGCGCGAGGTGGTGATCGTCGAGGACGGTGCGGCCTTCGAGACGGTCTCCGCCGGTCACTTCCGGATCCGTGTCGAGGAGCGCGCCGATCATGCCCGGCTGTTCTCGGCGCTCGCCGCGCAGGGGGCCCGGCCGGACGCGATCGTCGACCTGCTCGACCTTCGCGAGGCCCCCGCCGATCCTGAGGCGGAGGCCTCGGACCGCCCCTTCGCGATCCGTCTCGCGCTGCTCCAGGGTCTCGCCGACGCCGACTGCGCCGAGGACGTCGCCTGGGTGGCCGCTGCGGCGCACCTGCACCTGCTGCCCGGCGACGAACGGATCGTCCCGTCGCGCGCGCTCGCGCTCGGCGTGCTGACCGTGGCGCCGCAGGAGTGGCCCGGCGTGCGCTGCACGAGCGTGGACGTCGGCCTCGAGCGGGTCGTCGACCGCGACGCGCTGGCGCGCCGCGTGCTCGCGGAGGCGACCGAGCCGGCGACGACGTCGCGGGGCGCCGCCCGGATCGTCGCGCTGCGCGGTCCCGACCGCCTGCTGCGGGGCTTCGCCCCGACCCGGCTCGCGCCAGCCGCGGGGAGCCGACCGGTCCTTCGCGCCGGCGGTTCGTACCTGATCACCGGCGGCCTCGGCGGCGTCGGGCTCGCGCTCGCCGAGCACCTGCTGTCGGCGCACGGCGCGAGGGTGACGCTCGTCGGGCGGCGCACCGCGCCCGGGCCGGACGATCCGCGCCGCGTCCGGCTCGACGCCCGGGCCGCCGCCGGCAACGGCTCCGCCGCATGGAGGTACCTGCAGGGCGACGTCGCCGATCCGGAGCGTGCCCGCGCGGTGGTCCGCGAGGCGATCGAGGCATCGGGGGAGCTCGACGCGGCCTTCCACGCCGCCGGCGTGCTCGACGACGCACCGCTGCTCGACAAGTCGCTGCAGGGCGCGCGCGCGGTCCTGGGCCCGAAGGTCGCGGGCACGTCGGCGCTCGCCGCGGCGCTCGACGCGCTCGTGCCGGCGACCCGCGCCTGCCCCCTGGTGCTGTTCGGCTCGATCAGCGCCTACGCGGGGCTGGCCGGCCAGGCCGACTATGCGGCCGCGAATGCCTACCTGGCCGCGTTCGCCCAGCAGCGCGCCCGTCGCGCGGGACGTCCGACGATCGCGATCGCGTGGCCGGCGTGGCGCGAGGTGGGCATGACCGCGGAGCTCGAGCGTTCGCTGCAGGGGCAGGGCGACGCCGGCGGCGAGCACGCGCATCCGTTCCTGGGCCGCTGCGTCGCCCGGGCGCGCGGGCGGGCCGACTATCTGATCGAGCTCGACGCGCGCGCGCACTGGGTGCTCGACGAGCACCGTGCCCGCGGCGGCGCCGCGCTGCTGCCCGGATCCGCCTACGCAGAGATCGCGCGGGCGGCGTTCGCGAGGGAACGCGGGCTGCACGGGGAGGATCGGGCAGTGACGCTCGAGGATGTAGCGTTCGTCTCGCCCTTCGTGGTCGGTGACGACGCGCCCCGCGAGCTCGGCCTGACGCTCGTCGAGCGCGACGGCGCGACCGAGTTCGGCTTCTGGAGCACCGGGGCCGACGGGCGGCGCGTCGAGCACGCGATCGGCGCACTGCGCGCGACCGAGGCCGCCTCCCGATCTCCGTTCCCGCTCGACGCGGCGCGCCGTGCCTGCGAGGCGACGTCGGCGCGCGTGTCCGGACACGACCACCATCGGCACATCGCGTTCGGGCCGCGCTGGGGGGCGCTCGCGGCGAAAGCGCTCGCCGACGGCCGCGCATTCCTGCGGCTCGACATGCCTCGGGAGCACGAGCCGGAGGTGTCTCGTTTCGGGCTGCACCCCGCGCTCTTCGACCTTGCCTGCGGCAGCGCACTCGAACTGCTGCCGGGGCACGATCCCCAGACCGACTTCCTGGTACCCGTCGGATTCGCGCGAGCCGAGGTCGCGGCGCCGCTGCCGGCACGGGCATGGTGCGCGGTGAGCCTGCGGCCGACGGGCAGCGCTGGGGGCAGCCCCGATCTCGCGGTCTTCGACGTGGAGATCGCCGACGACGAGGGACGGATCGTCGCAACCGTCGACGAATTCACGATGAAGCGCCTCGTCGATCGCGTGCCGCTGGCGGCCGCGGCGGGGGCGCCTGCGCGGGCCGGGGCCGGGCGCACGGGCGCCGACGAGCGCGTGCTCGCCGCGGTCCGCGCGACACTCGGGCTCGGCACCTCGGTCGCCGACGGCCTGCAGGCGCTCGAGCGCATCGTCGAGGCGGGCGGACCACCCGAGCTCGCGGTCTCGTCGCGTCCGCTGCATGTCACGCTCGAGCGGCTGCGCGAGCTGTCCGCCGTGCCCGGGTCCGACGGCGCCGGGCCCTTCGTCGATGCAGCCGCGGCCGCACGCGACCCGAACCTCGGTCGCCTCGAGGCCGTGCTGCGCGCACACCCGGCGGTGGCGGACGCGTACGCGGTGGCCGGCACGCGTCGGGGCGAGCGTCGCGTCGTGGTCTTCGTCGTCCACCGTCCGGCCGAGGACGCGACGGTCACCGAGCTGCGACGCTTCGTGAAGGGCAAGGTCGACATGGACTGGGTGCCGCGCGAGTTCGTCGAGCTCGACGCGCTGCCCCGCGACGCACGGGGCGAGGTCGACGCCGCCGCGCTGCCCGATCCGTTCTCGGACGACGACGGCCACGTCGCGCCGCGCACTCCGACCGAGAAGCTGATCGCCGACATCTGGCAGGACGTGCTCGGCGTCAAGCGCGTCGGCCTGCACGACAACTTCTTCGATATCGGGGGGCACTCGCTGCTCGCGATCCGCGCGATCACCGCGGTGCGGCGGCACACCGGTGCCCAGCTCAACCAGGCCATCATGGTGCTGCAGACGCTCGAGCAGGTGGCCCGCGAATGCGATCTGAGGGCGCGACCCGCATGAACATCCGATCGGCCCGCGGGAGGCCGCGATGACTCCGATGTTCTTCGGCACGTCGGGTCGCGCGCTGTTCGGCGTCTACCATCCCCCCATCGGCGAGCGCGAGCGCGAACTCGGCGTCGTGCTGTGCTACCCGTTCGGCCACGAGTACATGCGGGCCCATCGCGCCTTCCGCCAGCTCGCGATGCTGCTGGCGCGCGAGGGCTATCCGGTGCTGCGCTTCGACTACTCGGGCACCGGGGACTCGGCGGGCGAGGCCGAGGAGGCGACGATCGCCCAATGGTGCGACGACGTGTCGACGGCGATCGAGGAGCTCGAGGACACGGCGGGCGTCGAGCGCGTCGCGCTGGTCGGCCTGCGCCTCGGCGCCGCGGTCTCGGTCCTGGCGGCCGCCTCACGTGGGGACGTCGAGCGCATCGTGCTGTGGGACCCGGTGGTGGACGGCGAGGCCTACCTGCGCGAGCTGCTCGAGGCCCGCTGCGAGTGGGACACCGGCGGACCGGGCTCGTCGGTCGCGGTCGGTCCCGGCCAGCCGCCGACCGTCCACGGCTTCGTGCTCGGCGACGCGATGGTCGCGGACCTCCGGCGCCTGTCGCTGCTCGAGGCGCAGCGCCCGGCGTGCGACGGCCTGCGCATCGTCGTCGCGCGTCCGCGCGGCGACTACGACGCGCTCGCCGCCCACCTGTCGACCCCGGACGCGCCGCTGCGGGTCGAGTGCGAACCGGCGCCCGACAACTGGGGCGAGGTCGACCATTTCGGTTCGGTGCTGGTGCCGCAGCAGGTGATCCGGTGCATCGTCAAGGCATTCTGAACGCGTAGGAGGATCTGGCGTGCGGGAGAAAGTGCTCACCTTCGGCGAGGGCAAGGGGCTCGTGGGCGTGCTGGCGCTCCCCGAGGCGAAGTCGACGGCGCCGAAGCGGCGCCCGCCCGGCATCGTGCTGCTGAATTCGGGCATCCTGCATCGCACCGGCGCGTCGCGCATCCACGTGCGGCTCGCGCGCGGGCTCGCGCAGGCGGGCTATCCGTCGCTGCGGATGGACTTCTCGGGCATCGGCGACAGCCTGCCCCGGCGCGACGACCTGCGCTTCGAGGAAAGCGCGCCGCTCGAGGTCGTCGAGGCGATGAACCGGATGGAGGCCCTTGCCGGATGCGAGACCTTCGTGCTGTTCGGCCTGTGCTCGGGGGCCGACGTCGCGATCCAGTGCGCGCCTCGGGATCGCCGCGTGGTCGGGATCGTGCATCTCGACGCGATCGCCTACCGGACCGCGCAGTGGTACCTGAGGCACTACGGTCCGCGTGCGCTGCGGCTCGGCCCCTGGCTCCGGTTCGTCCGCCGCAGCGCCCTCGCGCTGGTGACGCGCGCACGGCGCGCGGAGCGCGAGGCGCCCGACCCGGAGATCCAGCAGATCCCGACCTACGTCCGCGAGTTCCCGCCGCATGCCGAATTCGAGCGGACCCTCGTCGAGCTCGCCGACCGCGGCGTCCAGCAGCTCTTCGTCTACACCGGCGGCATGCAGTCGAGGCTCAACCACCGCGGCCAGTTCGAGCGCTCGTTCCGGCGCGTCGACTTCCGGGGCACGCTCAGCGTCGAGCACTGGCCCGAGGCCGACCACATCTTCCGCGGCCGGGCGCACCAGGACAGGCTGATCGAGACCGTGTTCGGCTGGCTGGACGAGCACTTCCCGCTGCAGGACCGCGCGGACCGGCCCGCGGCGCTCGAGTCCGGCAGGGCGACCGCCTGATCCCGACCCCGGGCCGGCGGCAGTCCGGCCACAAGAGGTCGATCACCGGCTGCGAGGCGAGGATGCGGAACTCGCGCGGGTTGAACTGGCGCGCCTCGCGCTGGATGCTGTAGCACGCCGTGCGCGGGGGCGGCGTGGCGCCGCCGGCGAAGCCGGCGCGGCGTCGGCCTTCCCGACCTCGGCCGCGGCCGTGGCCGTGGCCGCCTCGATCGGCTTCGGGCGCCGCACGCGGCGCTTCGCGCCGGCCGAGGCCGCCGCGATCGCCTCGGCCGCGATCGCCCGCGCCTCGGGCGCGATCGCCGCGCTGCCCGCCGGGTCGGGGGCCGGCGCGAGCCGGCGCAGCGCCTCCATCGCCGACTGCAGCTGCACCGCGAGCTCGCGAACGTCGGGCGCGGCGCGCCGGCAGGTGATCAGCCCGAAGCACAGCTGCCCCATGTAGCTCTGCACGGTGACGTTCAGCGCGACGCCGTGCACGACGATCGACAGCGGGTACATCCCCGACATCCGCGCGCCGGCGAGGTAGAGCGGCACCTGCGGCCCGGGCACGTTGGAGATCACCACGTTGGCCACGCGCAGCCGATGCGCCATCCGCGAGCGGCCGTACAGCGAGGCCGCGCCGCTCAGCAGCCACGGCGAGCCGAGCGAGGGCAGGTCGGTCGGGATCAGGTCGCGGAAGGTGCCCATCTGCGCCTTCATCGCAGCCGTGCCCGCGCGGATCGCGTCGAGCCGCGCGCGCGGGTCGGCGACGTGCGTCGCCAGGTCGATCAGCGTGCCGGACACCTGGTTGTTGCTGGTGGTGTCGCCCTCGGCCCGCAGCGAGACGGGCACGCCCGCGACCAGCGTCGTGCGCGGCAGCTCGCGGCCCTCGTGCAGGTAGGCGCGCAGCGCGGTCGCGCACAGCCACAGCACCACGTCGTTGATCGACGCGTCGAGTGCGCGGCCGATCGCCTTGACCTCGCCGAGCGGCAGCGACGCGCTCGCGAACGCGCGCTGGTTGGTGATCGACACGTTGAACGGCGTCGCCGGCGCGA
>JBILTM010000311.1:0-4160 GCA_044371545.1 Burkholderiaceae bacterium | reverse complement strand
GCAGCACGTGGCGCGCCGAGCGTGAATGGTTATCCTGCACGAACGGCAGGTCGACGCCAGTCGCCTCCGCGAAGCGCTTCGCGTTCCAGCTCTCGAGGAAGAAGCCGCGCGCGTCGCCGAACACTGCAGGCTCGATCACCAGCACGCCGGGCAACGGGGTCTCGATCACCTTCATCGTCGCCTCCGCTCAGAGCACGTCGCCCTGCAGCACCCGCTGCAGGTAGCGGCCATACTGGTTCTTCGACAGCGGCGCGGCGAGCCGCTCGAGCTCGGTCGGGCTGATCCAGCCCGAGCGGAACGCGATCTCCTCGGGGCACGCGACCTTCAGGCCCTGCCGCGTCTCGATCGTCTCGATGAACGACGAGGCCTGCAGCAGCGACTCGTGCGTGCCGGTGTCCAGCCACGCGAAGCCGCGACCCATGACCTCGACGTTGAGCAGGCCGAGCTCGAGGTAGCGGCGATTGACGTCGGTGATCTCGAACTCGCCGCGCGCCGAGGGCTTCACCTCGGCGGCGATGTCGCAGACGCGGCGATCGTAGAAGTACAGGCCTGTGACCGCGTACTTCGAGCGCGGCTTCGCCGGCTTCTCCTCGAGGGAGAGCGCACGGCCCTGGGCATCGAACTCGACGACGCCGTAGCGCTCCGGATCGGTGACGTGGTAGGCGAACACCGTCGCGCCGTCCTCGATCGCCGAGGCGCGTCGCGCCATCGGGGCGAGGTCGTGGCCGTAGAAGATGTTGTCTCCGAGGATCAGCGTCGACGGGTCCGCGCCGACGAAGTCGCGGCCGAGCACGAACGCCTGCGCGAGGCCGTCCGGCGAGGGTTGCACGCAGTACTGCAGGTTCAGGCCCCAGTCCCGGCCATCGCCGAGCAGATCGGCGAAGCGCGGGGTGTCCGACGGTGTCGAGATGACCAGGATGTCGCGGATGCCCGCGAGCATCAGCACCGACAGCGGGTAGTACACCATCGGCTTGTCGTACACCGGCAGCAGCTGCTTCGAGACCGCCTTCGTGACCGGGTACAGCCGGGTGCCCGAGCCTCCGGCGAGGATGATGCCCTTGCGTGACATGTCAGCGGTCCGAGTAGTTCCGGGAAACCCAGGTGCGGTAGTCGCCGCTGACCACGTCGGCGACCCACTGCGTGTTGTCGAGGTACCAGCGCACCGTCTCGCGGATGCCGGTCTCGAAGGTCTGCGCGGGCCGCCAGCCGAGCTCGTCGGCGATGCGCCGCGCGTCGATCGCGTAGCGGCGGTCGTGGCCCGGGCGGTCCTTCACGTAGGTGATCAGCCGGCGGTGCGGGCCCGCGGGGTCCGGGCGCATCTCGTCGAGCAGGTCGCAGATCGTGTGGACGACCTCGAGGTTGGTCTTCTCGTTCCAGCCGCCGACGTTGTAGACGCGGCCGGTCTCCCCGCCGCGCAGCACCGCGCGGATCGCGCTGCAGTGATCGCCGACATAGAGCCAGTCGCGCACGTTCGAGCCGTCGCCGTAGATCGGCAGCGGCCGGCCCGCGAGCGCGTTGTGGATCACCAGCGGGATCAGCTTCTCGGGGAACTGGTACGGCCCGTAGTTGTTCGAGCAGTTGGTCGTCAGCACCGGCATCCCGTAGGTGTGGTGCCAGGCGCGGACCAGGTGGTCGGAGGCGGCCTTGCTCGCCGAATACGGGCTGTTCGGCTCGTAGGCCTTGGTCTCGGCGAACGGGGGGTCGGTCGGCGACAGCGAGCCGTAGACCTCGTCGGTCGAGACGTGCAGGAAGCGGAACGCGTCGCGCTCGGCGCCCTCCAGGCCGCGCCAGTGCGCGAGCGCCGCCTGCAGCAGCGAGAAGGTGCCGGTGACGTTGGTGCGGACGAACTCGGCCGGCCCGTGGATCGAGCGGTCGACGTGCGACTCGGCGGCGAAGTGGACGATCGCGCGCGGACGGTGCTCGGCGAACAGCCGCGCGACCAGCGCCTCGTCGCAGATGTCGCCGTGCACGAAGCGATGGCGCGGGTCGGCGTCGACCGGCGCGAGGTTGGCGAGGTTGCCTGCGTAGGTCAGCGCGTCGAGCGAGACGACCGAGTCGGATTCCTCGGCGATCCACTGGTGGACGAAGTTCGACCCGATGAAGCCCGCGGCGCCGGTGACGATGATCGTGGCCATGGCGGGAAATTGTAACCTCTGACCCCGGAGCGGCCGGCGGCCGCTGCCTCCACCCGCCCGAAGGCGGCGACGGGAAGTCCGGACGGCACTTCGGGCACAATCCGCGTCGCGTCGAGCCGACGTCCCCTGCGGAGTGGCCCCGTGAAGATCCTGATCCTCGGCAAGAACGGCCAGCTGGCCTGGGCGCTGGAGCGCCGCGCGGCGCCCCTCGGCGACGTGGTGAGCCTCGGCATCGACGACTTCGACTTCACCGACCTGAAGGCCGTCGCCGCCTGCGTCGAGCACGTCCGCCCGGACCTGGTGTTCAACGCGGCCGCCTACACCGCGGTCGACCGCGCCGAGCAGGACCGCGACGTCGCATTCACGGTCAACGCCGAGGCGCCGGGCGTGCTGGCGAAGGCCTGCGCCGCCCGCGGCGCGGTGCTCGTGCACTGGTCGACAGACTATGTCTTCGACGGCGCCAAGGCCGGCCGCTGGCTCGAGACCGACGCGACCGGCCCGCTCAACGTCTACGGGGCGTCGAAGCGCGCCGGCGAGCGCTCGACGCTCGAGGCCGGCGGCCCGGCGCTGGTCTTGCGCACGAGCTGGGTCTTCGGCGACCACGGCGGCAACTTCGCGAAGACCATGCTCAAGCTCGCCCGCGAGCGCGATGCGCTGCGCGTCGTCGGCGACCAGCGCGGCACGCCGACCTGGGCGGGGCGGCTCGCCGACCTCGCCTGCGACGTCGTCGAGCAGGGCCTGCGCGCCGGCGACCTCGCCGGCTGGATCGGCGCGCGCCGCGGCCTCTACCACGCGAGCGCCGCCGGCGAGACCACCTGGGCCGAGTACGCGCGCTGCGTGATCGCGACCGCGGCCGAGGATCCGGCCTGGGCGGCGACGCTGCGCGTGCGGGCCGATGCGGTCGAGGCGATCCCGAGCTCGGCCTATCCGACCCCGGCCGCGCGGCCGACGAACTCGCTGCTCGACTGCGGGCTGCTCGAGCGGACCTTCGGCTACGCGATGCCCGACTGGAAGACCGACGTCGTCGCGTTCGTGCGCCGGCTGACCGCGGCGGGCACGACGATCGGCTGAGCCCGGCAGTCGGTGGCCGGGCGCGCCCTCAGCGCTCCATCGCCGGCCGCCCCGCGACCAGCGTCGCCCGCACGCGACCGAGCACCTCGCGGCCGGCGAACGGCGTGTGGTGCCCCTGGCTCCTCAGCGTCGACGGCGAGACCACCCAGGCCTCGTCGGGATCGAACAGGCAGACGTCGGCCGGCGCGCCCGGCGCGAGCGAGCCGCCGCCGCAGCGCGCGATCCGCTCGGCGTCGGCGGTGAGCCGCGACAGCGCGACCGGCAGCGGCACGCGCCCGCGCCGCGCCCAGGACAGCGTCAGCGGCAGCAGCAGCTCCAGCCCGGTCACGCCCGGCTCGGCCTCGCCGAACGGCACCTGCTTGGCGTCGTCGTCGACCGGCGTGTGGTCGGAGCACACCGCGTCGATCGTGCCGTCGGCGAGCGCCGCGCCGAGCGCGTCGCGGTCGCGCTGCGCGCGGAACGGCGGCTCGACGCGGCAGTTGGTGTCGAAGAAGCCGATGTCGACGTCGGTCAGGTGCAGGTGGTGGACCGCGACGTCCGCGGTCACCGGCAGGCCTTCGCGCTTGGCGATGCGCAGCAGCTCGACGCCAGCGGCCGACGACAGCCGGCACAGGTGCACGCGGCAGCCGTTGGCGCGCATCAGCTCGAAGATCGTGTGCAGCGCCACGGTCTCGGCGGTCACCGGCACGCCGGACAGGCCGAGGCGGCCGGACACCGGCCCGCTGTGCGCGACGCCGCCGCGCGACAGGTGCGCGTCCTGCGGCTGCAGCCAGACGGTGAAGCCGAAGCTCTTCGCGTACTGCATCGCGCGCGCGAGCACCTGCGTGTCGAGCATCGGCACGTTCGCCTGCGAGAAGCCGACGCAGCCCGCCTCGGCGAGCTCGGCCATCTCGGTGATCACCTCGCCCTTCAGGCCCACCGTCAGTGCACCGAGCGGATAGAGGTGCGTGCGCG
>JBILTM010000134.1:0-14490 GCA_044371545.1 Burkholderiaceae bacterium | reverse complement strand
CAGCTGCGCGGCCGCGATGATGTAGCCCTGGTCCTCGGGCGGCACGAAGCTGCCGGGCACGCGCATCAGCAGGTAGACCGTGCCGCCGACCATCGCGAGGAACAGCAGCACCGCGATCGCACGGTGGTGCAGCCCGAGGTGCACCGCGCCGAGGTAGCGGCGCGTGACGAAGCCGAAGCCGCGGTCGAAGGTGCGGAAGAACGCGCCCATCACCCCGCGCCGCGCCTCGTGGGCCTTCAGCAGGATCGCGCACAGCGCAGGGGTCAGGGTCAACGCGACCACGCCCGAGAGCACGACCGCGATCGCCACGGTGACCGCGAACTGGCGGTAGAGCTGGCCCGCGAGGCCGCCGAGGAACGCGACCGGCACGAACACCGCGCACAGCACCAGCACGATGCCGATGACCGCGCCCTGCACCTCGCGCATCGCCTCGATCGAGGCCTCGACCGGGTTCATGCCCTCCTCGCGCATCAGCCGCTCGACGTTCTCGAGCACGACGATCGCGTCGTCGACGACGATGCCGATCGCCAGCACCATCGCGAACAGCGTCAGCGTGTTGATCGAGAAGCCGAACAGCCACAGCCCGGCGAAGGTGCCGATCAGCGACACCGGCACCGCGAGCATCGGGATCAGGGTCGCGCGCCATGTCTGGAGGAACACGAACACCACGATGACGACGATCACCGCCGCCTCGAGGATCGTCTTGAGCACCTCGCGGATCGACGCCGACACGAAGCGCGTGGTGTCGTACGGGATCAGGTAGCCGACGTCGTCGGGGAATCGCTCGCGCTGCAGCTGCGCCATCCGCTTCTTGACCGCAGCGCCGGTGTCGAGCGCGTTCGCGCCCGACTGCAGGAACACCCCGAGCGCGAGCGAGGGCTTGCCGTTGACGAAGCTCGACGCGTCATAGCTCTGCGCGCCGAGCTCGATGCGGGCGACGTCCTTGAGCCGCAGCACGCCGCCGCCGCCGCCCGAGCGCAGCACGATCTCGCCGAACTGCTCGGGCTCGACGAGCCGGCCGCGGGCGGTGACGGTGTAGTTCAGCTGCTGGCCGGGCGGCGCGGGCTCCGCTCCGATCTTGCCGGCGGCGAACTGGGCGTTCTGAGCGGCGATCGCCTGCGCGACGTCGGCGGTCGTGATCCCCAGCTGCGCCATCCGGTCGGGGCGCAGCCAGATGCGCATCGCGTAGTCGCGCGCGCTGAAGTTGATGACGTCCGCGACACCCTTGATGCGCTTGATGTCGTCCATCACGTTCAGCGTCGCGTAGTTCGACAGGAAAAGCGTGTCCTTCGAACCCTTCGGCGAGTTGAGCGCGATCACCAGCAGGAAGTTGTTCGAGCGCTTCGCGACGATGACGCCGTTGCGGCGGACCTCGTCGGGCAGCCGCGGCGTGGCGAGTTGCACGCGGTTGTTGACATTGAAGGTCGCCTTGTCGGTGTCGGTGCCGACCTCGAAGGTCGCGGTGATCGTCACCGTGCCGTTCGATGACGACGACGAGTTGAAGTACAGCATCCCCTCGATGCCCGAGAGCTGTTCCTCGATCGGCGCGGCGACGGTGCGCGCGAGCGTCTCGGCCGACGCGCCCGGATAGGTTGCGGTGATCGTGACGGTCGGCGGCGCGATCTCGGGGTATTGAGCGACCGGCAGGATCAGCGCCGAGACCAGGCCCGCGAGCACGATGATGATCGACAGCACGGCCGAGAAGATCGGCCGCTCGATGAAGAAGCGCGAGAGCGGGACGCCCTTCACGACGACGCTCCGCCCGCCTTCGGCTCGCCCTTGCCGGCCGGCGGGCCGCCCGCGGGGGCGCCGCCGGCGGGGGCCGCACCACCGGGTGCGCTGCCCGGTGCTCCGCCGCCCGGCGGCGCCGCGCCCGGTGCGCTCGCCGCGACCGGCGCACCCGGGCGAAGCTTCATCACGTTGTCGACGATGACTCGATCGCCCGCGGCGAGGCCCTCCTGGATCGCCCAGCCGCTGCCGCTCCACGCACCCGCGCGCACCGGGCGCGGCTGCGCGGTGCCCTGGGGGCCGACCACCCAGACGAAGCGGCCCTGCTCGGAGGTCATCACCGCGGCCTGCGGCACGACGAACGCCTCCTGCTCTCCGACCTTGACGCGCGCGCGCACGAACTGCCCGGGCAGCAGCGCGAGCTTCGGGTTCGCGAACACCGCGCGCATCTGCACCGTGCCGAGCCGCGCGTCCACCGAGGTGCCCTGGAAGTTCAGCTTCCCCTCTGCCGTGTAGGTGCTGCCGTCGGGCATCACCAGCGTGACCGTGGTCTCGCCGCTGCTCGCGCGCAGCCGCTGCCACTCGGGCTCGGACAGCGAGAAGCGCACCCAGATCGGGTCGGTGACCGCCATCCTCACCAGCAGGCTGTCCGTGGTCGGGTTCACGAGGCTGCCCACCGAGCGCTCGAGCCGGCCGGCGAGGCCGGTGATCGGCGCGGTGACGGTGGTGTACGACAGGTTCAGCTGCGCCTCGCGCACGCGCGCCTGCGCCGCGAGCAACGAGGCCTCGAAGCGGCGCACCGAGGAGCGTGCGTCGTCGGCTTCCTTCTGGCTGATCGCGCGCTGCTCGGCGAGCGGGCCGGTCCGCGCCGCCTCGCGCCGGGCCTGCTCGAGGTTCGCGGTCTCCTGCGCGACCGCGGCGCGCGCCTGGTCGAGTGCGATCTCGAACGGTGCCGGGTCGATGCGGAACATCGGCGTGCCCGCCTTGACCACCTCGCCCTCGGCGAAGCTCTGTTTCTGCAGCACGCCGGTCACGCGCGCGCGCACCTCGACCTCGCGCGAGCCCTCGGTCTGGGCGACCGCTTCGATCGTCAGCGGGATGCGCTGCGGCTTCGCCTCGATCGCGGTCACCGGCATCGCGGGCGGCGGCCCGCCCGCGCCGCCGGGACCGCCCTTGGCCGGTGCGCCGCCGGGCGGCTGCGCACCCGTGCCGCGCTCGCCGCAGGCCGCGAGCGCGACGCAGGCAGCGAGCGCCGCGAGCACGAACCGGGTGCGCGGCGCGACGGAACGGACGGTGCGGGCGCGATCGCCCTGGACGGGATGACGCATGGACGCGGACCTGGAGGCGGACTGAGGCGGGGGCGGGGGCGGGGCGTGCAACGCGGCGGGACCCTGGGCGGCGCCGGCGGTGGTCGGCGCGCGCGATGGCGCGTTCGGGACGCCGTGCGGACCACCGCGCGGCGATGCCTCATTCTACCGGCGCCGTCCGCGCGAGCGAACCCCCGCCGGGCCCCGCGGAGAATTACGGTACCCTTGGGCGAGGCCCGCCTCGACGGGCCCGGATGGGAGACATGTTCGACCGACATTTCCGGCACTGGCCGCCCGGCATCCCCCGGACGCTGACGATCCCCGCGACCACGCTGTCGTTCAACCTCGAGACCAGCGCCGCCCGGTATCCCGACAAGGCGGCACTGTTCTACTACGGACGATCGATCCCGTACGCCGAGGTGCTCCGGGAGGTCGAGGCGCTCGCCGGCTGGCTGCGCGGCGTGGCCGGCGTGCGGCGCGGCGACCGGGTCGTGCTCGACCTGCAGAACAGCCCGCAGTTCGTGATCGGCTACTACGCGATCCTGCGCGCCGGCGCCGCGGTGGTGCCGGTCAATCCGATGCTGCGCACCGAGGAGCTGCGTTACCTGTGCGAGGACAGCGGCGCGCGGGTCGCGCTCTTCGGCCAGGAGCTGCTCGACGCCTGGCGTCCGCTGCTCGGCTCCGTCGTGGGGCACGGTGTGGTCGCCGCCTACGGCAGCTACCTGCCGCGCACGCCGGATCCGGCGATGGCCGACATCGCCGTGCCCGACGCGGTCGCGGCCGCGCCGGCGCCGGTACCCGCCGACGCAGCCGCCGCCGGCGCGATCGCGTGGACCGACGCGATCGCCGCCGGCCTCGCGCCCGGGCCGTGCGAGGTCGGGCCCGACGACCTCGCGGTGCTGCCGTACACCTCGGGCACGACCGGCCACCCGAAGGGCTGCATCCACACGCACCGCACCGTGATGAGCACGACGGTCATCGGGCCGGTCTGGGGCGGTGGCTCGCCCGACGCGGTGCAGCTGTCGGCACTGCCGATGTTTCACGTGACCGGCATGCAGGGCGGCATGAACGCGCCGATCTTCTCGGGCGCGACCATCGTGCTGATGACCCGCTGGGACCGCGAGGCCTGCGTGCGGCTGATCGAGCGCTGCCGGATCACCCACGTCGCCGGCATCACCGCGATGATCGTCGACCTGCTGAACACGCCGGGCCTCGAGCGGCGCGACCTGTCCTCGCTGCTGCGCATCGGCGGCGGCGGCGCCGCGATGCCGGACGCGGTCGCGCAGCGGCTCGAGTCGCTGGTCGGCCTGCCGTTCCTCGAGGGCTACGGCCTGACCGAGACGATCGCGCCGACGCACATGAACCCGTCGCACCGGCCCAAGCGTCAGTGCGCCGGCATCCCGGTCTTCAACACCGACGCGCGCGTGCTCGACGTCGAGACCGGCGCCGAGCGCGGCCCCGGCGAGACCGGCGAGATCGTGGTGAGCGGCCCGCAGGTCTTCAAGGGCTACTGGAACAGGCCGGAGGCGGACGCGTCGGTGTTCTTCGAGCTCGACGGCAGGCGCTTCTTCCGCACCGGCGATCTCGGACACCACGACGAGGACGGTTACTTCTTCATCACCGACCGGCTCAAGCGGATGATCAACGCGGCCGGCTTCAAGGTGTGGCCGGCCGAGGTCGAGGCGATGCTGTTCGCGCATCCCGACGTGTCGGAGGCCTGCGTGATCGCGAGCCGCGACGACAAGCGCGGCGAGACGGTCAAGGCGGTCGTCGTGCCGCGGCCGCACGCGCGCGAACGGGTCGCGACCGAGGCGGGCGCCGCGGCGCTGGCTGAGGAGATCGTCGCGTGGGCGCGCGGGAACATGGCCGCGTACAAGGTGCCGCGGCGGATCGATTTCGTGGAGGCCCTGCCGAAGACCGGCACGGGCAAGGTATTCTGGAGAGCGCTGCAGGAGGCAGAGGACAAGAAATGGACCTGAACTATTCCCCCGACGAGCTCGCCTTCCGCGACGAAGTGCGCGGCTGGCTGAAGGCCAACCTTCCCGACGACCTGCGCGCCAAGACGGCCGCCGGCGACCACCTGAACAAGGAGGACCTGCTGCGCTGGCACCGGATCCTCGCGAAGAAGGGCTGGGTGGCGCCCGCCTGGCCCGAGGAGTGGGGCGGCCCGGGCTGGAGCGTCACGCAGCGCTACATCTTCGAGGAGGAGTGCGGCCTCGCCGGCACCCCGCCGATCGTCGCCTTTGGCGTCACGATGTGCGCGCAGGTGCTGCTGAAGTTCGGCTCGCCCGAGCAGAAGAAGCGCCACCTGCCCGGCATCTACAACGGCGACGTGTTCTGGGTTCAGGGCTACTCCGAGCCGGGCTCGGGCTCCGACCTCGCGTCGCTGAAGACCCGAGCCGAGCGCCGCGGCGACAAGTACGTGGTGAACGGCCAGAAGATCTGGACCACCCTCGGCCAGTACGGCGACTGGATCTTCTGCCTGGTGCGCACCGACTTCGAGTCCAAGATCCGCCAGGAGGGCATCAGCTTCCTGCTGATCGACATGAAGACGCCCGGCATCACCGTGCGCCCGCTGATCCTGATGGACGGCGGCCACGAGGTGAACGAGGTGTTCTTCGACAACGTCGAGGTGCCCATCGAGAACCTCGTGCACGAGGAAAACAAGGGCTGGACGGTGGCCAAGTACCTGCTCGGCCACGAGCGGCTCAACACCGGCCGCATCGGCGGCTCCAAGCGCGAGCTCGCGCGGCTCAAGCAGTTCGCCGCCGAGCAGACCGACGGCCAGGGCCGCCGCCTGATCGACGATCCGCGCTTTCGCGACAAGCTCACGCGCGTCGAGGTCGAGCTGATGGCGCTGGAGATCACCAACCTGCGCTTCCTCGACGCGATGCGCGGCGGCAAGCCCCCGGGCGCCGACGTCTCGATGCTCAAGATCCGCGGCACCGAGATCCAGCAGATGCTGACCGAGCTGATGATGCAGGCCGCGGGACCCATGGCCGCGCCCTTCAAGGCGACCGGGCCGCAGGCGGCGGTCGGGTTCGACGAGGCGATCGCGCACCTCGCGCCGCGCTACGCGAACTACCGCAAGACCAGCATCTACGCCGGATCCAACGAGATCCAGCGCAACATCATCGCCAAGGCGACCCTGGGGCTCTGAGACCATGGACTTCGAACTCAGCGAAGAGCAGCGACAGCTCGCCGACTCGGTCGGCCGCTACCTGAACGACCAGTACGACTTCGAGCACCGCAAGAAGATCGTCCACTCCGACACCGGCTCGAGCGACGCCGTGTGGAAGCAGCTCGCCGAATTCGGCGTGCTGTCGATCCCGTTCTCCGAGGAGGCCGGCGGCTTCGGCGGCGGCGCGGTCGACATGATGAGCGCGATGCAGGCGATCGGCGCGGCGCTCGTCGTCGAGCCGGTGCTCGCGACGGTGCTCGCGGGCCGCCTCATCGATCGCGCGGGCAGCGCGGCGCAGCGCGCCGAGCTGCTGCCGCCGGTGGTCGAGGGCGCGCGCAAGCTCGCGTTCGCGCACGGCGAGGACGGCGCGCGCTACCGGCTCGCCCAGGTGTCGGCCACCGCGAAGAAGGCCGGCGACGGCTGGGTGCTGAACGGGCTCAAGCGCGTCGTCGTCGGCGCGCCGCTCGCCGACCTGCTGGTGGTCTCGGCGCGCACCTCGGGCTCGCCGGGCGAGGCGCACGGCATCTCGCTGTTCGTCGTCGCGGCGAACGCGAAGGGCGTGTCGACGACGCCGTACCGCAACATCGACAACCAGCGCGCGGCCGACGTGAAGCTCGACGGCGTGCAGGTGCGCGCCGACGCGCTGCTCGGCGCCGAGGGCCAGGGGCTCGCGGCGATCGAGGAGGCGGTGGACTTCGCGACCGCGCTGCAGTGCGCCGAGGCGGTCGGTGCGATGCAGTACGCGAACGACACCACGCTCGAGTACCTGAAGACGCGCAAGCAGTTCGGCCAGCCGATCGGCGCGTTCCAGGCGCTGCAGCACCGGATGGTCGAGATGTTCGTGACCACCGAGCAGGCGCGCTCGATGAGCTACCTGGTCTGCTCGAAGGTGGACACCACGACCGATGCGGCCGAGCGCGGGCGGATCGCATCGGCGGCGAAGATCAAGATCGCCGACGCGTGCCGCCAGATCTCGCAGGAGTCGATCCAGCTGCATGGGGGCATGGGCATGACCGAGGAGATGAAGGTGTCGCACACCTTCCGGCGCCTCACCATGATCGCGCAGCAGTTCGGCGACGCCGACCACCACCTGGACCGGTTCGCGGCGCTCGACCGCTGAACGGGCGTCCCGCGCGCACATCGCGCCGCGCGCGGGACGGGCCGTCCGACCGAGGTGGACGCGGACGCATCGATGCACGACGAACGACTGCTGGTGGACGCCGCCTGGCTGCGCGCCCGGCTGGACGCGCCGACGCTGCGCATCATCGACTGCACGATCCTGATGACCCCCCGTCCGGTGGGGCCCTCGAGGATCGAGAGCGGGCGGCCGCGCTACGAGGCGGCGCACATCCCCGGCGCGGTGTACCTCGACCCGGTCGAGGCGCTCGCCGCGAAGGACGGCCCCACGCCGTACTCGCTCGGCGACCCCGAACGGGTCGGCGCGGCGCTGCGCGCGGCGGGCGTCGACGACGACACCACGATCGTGCTCTACGGCACCACGCATCCGATGGTGGCCACGCGTACCTGGTGGATGCTGCGCGCCTCGGGCGCCCGGGACGTGCGGGTGCTCGACGGCGGCCTCGCCGGCTGGCTCGCGGCCGGCGGGCCGCTGACCGACCGCCCGACCGTGCCCGTGCGCGGACGCTTCGGCGCGATGCGCGTGCCGGCGCTGCGCGCGACGCGGGACGATGTGCTGGCCGCGATCGGCGATGCGTCGACGCGGCTCGTCAACGCGCTGTCGGCCGAGCAGTTCGCGGGCACGGGCGGTGCGCACTACGGCCGTCCCGGCCGGATCCCGGGCAGCGTCGGACTGCCGTTCTGGTCGCTGCTCGACGCGACGAGCGGCCGATTCCTCGACGTGCAGGCGCTGCGTCGGGCGTTCGCAGACGCGGGCGTCTCCGCGGCGACGCCGGCGATCCACTACTGCGGCGGCGGTGTCGCCGCGAGCGGAACGCTGTTCGCCGCCGCCCTCGTCGGGCGACGGGACGACCGGCTGTACGACCACTCGCTGCTCGAGTGGTCGGCCGATCCCCGCCTGCCGATGGTCACCGGCGCCTGAGCAGTTCCTCGGGCGATCAGAAGCGCAGCGTCAGCGCGACGCCGCCGATCTGGATCTTCGAGCCGACCTGCCGCAGGTCGTCCTGGCGGGCGAGGAAGAGATCGATCGTCCGGTCGCGCGCCATCTCGAACTCGACCCCATATTGCTGGTAGCGCCGCGACCAGTCGCTGTCGCGGCTGTCCCAGAAGAACTCGATCATCCAGTACGGCGTGGCTGCGGAGAACATGCCCGACGGCAGGTAAGCCAGCAGCGCGTCGGTGCGCGCGCCGTCGCCGCGCAGCGCCCAGGTCCGCTCGATCCTGGACCGGTTGCGATAGCGCCACGAGGTCTCGCCGCCGCTCGCGCGCAGGTCGAGCCGCGAGCGGTTCGCGACCCGGATCGCCTGCCACAGCGGCTCGCTGCGCAGCGTCGCCTCGAGCACGCCGCGGTCCTCGGAGGGCGTCGTGCCGTTCCACGCGTTGATGTGCTGGTAGCCGATCCGCGTCCATACCGACCACCGGCCTTCCATCCCGGGGGCGATCTCGAGCAGCCGGGTGGGCAGCCCCGCCGGGAACCAGTCGAGGTGGGCGCCGATCGTGCCCTCGGTCGAGGTCCCGGTCTCCGCGGCCCGAGTGATGGTGCCGAGCAGGAAGAGGCGTGTCTCCTCGCCCAGTTTCACGAAGACGTCGAGCTCCGGCCAGAACTCGGTCAGCGTGCGCTCGGCGGCGCGCGCTGGCGCCGGCGCGCCCGCCAGGGCGAGCGCGAGGGCGAGCGCCGCCGGCGCGAGGAGTGCGGCCGCGTGGCCGAGCGGGGATCTGCGGGGCGAGGTGGCGCCGCGGGCGGACACGATGGCGGGCGGACGCGGTCGGGTCATCGTGATGACATCATGCCACCATGACGCCCGGCTCGGCCGATGTGCTCGGCCGGCGTGGCCGTCATAGATCGATCCGGTCGATCGACCAGTCGATGCCCTCCAGGGGCGGCATCTCGCGTCCGTCGTCCTTGCCGATCTCCGCGGCGATCGCCGTCTCGAGCTTCGCGTTCATCGTGCGCAGCAGCGGCTCGTGGGCGGCGCGGTCCGCCGCGAGGTTGACCGACTCGCGCGGATCGGTCTTCAGGTCGAAGAGCTCGACGTCGTTCCAGCGGTAGAGCTCGTCCAGGTCGCGCGGACTGTTGCGGTCGACCGGCGCGAAGTAGCGGGTGAACTTGTGGCGGCCGTCGAAGACCGTCCGCAGGCTGCCGCGCTTCTTCAGGTCGGGCCGGTAGCCGGCCTCCTTCATCGCGGCCTTCGGGTCGCGGCCGGCGGCCTTCGCGTCGGCGATGATCCGCACGATCTCGCTGTCGTTGGTCGCCAGGCCGCTGTAGGTGAAGAGCACCGCGTCGCGGACCGCGTGCACGCCGGCGCGGGACGGCGCCGAGAGCGCGCTCGAGACGTCCCGGCCCGGCAGCTCGCGGCCGGCGAGCTCGCCCGCCTTGCCGGCGGGGACGCCGGCCATCGACAGGAGCGAGGGCACGAGGTCGATGTGGCCGGTCAGTGCCGCGCACGACTGCCCGCCACGGACGTCGGGGTGCACGACCTGCATCGGCAGGTGGATCGCCTCCTCGTACGCGAACGGGCCCTTGCCGCGCAGCCCGTGCGCGCCGCCCATCTCGCCGTGGTCGGAGGTGAACACGACGATCGTGTTGCGCGAGAGGCCGAGCCGATCGAGCTCGACCTGCAGGGCCTCGAGCTGCTTGTCCACCCCGCGCATGCAGTTCAGGTAGTAGTCGGTGAATCGGTTCCAGCGCTCGCGCTCGGTCGGCACGCGGCCGAGCGTGTAGCCCCACGCGCGATCGAACTCGACGTGTGCGCGCGGGCGCCCCGGCGCGTCGACCGGCTGGCGCCAGGTCGCGGGCAGCGGCGCGTTCCAGCGTGCGCGATACGTCTCGTGCTCCGGCGCGCGCGCGGCGCGCATCATCAGCCGGCCGGTATCCTGCACCCGCTCGCCCGGCGCGTCGGTGTTGAAGTACATGATGTCGTGGGGGTTCACGAAGCTGACGAACAGCGCCCAGGGCTTGCGCTCGTCGGCCATCGGACGGCCCTTGTCCCGCAGCCACGAGACCGCGGCGCCGGCGGTCATGTGGTCGTAGGTGTAGCCGCCGTGCGCATGTGCGAGCGCGTCGATCGGGACGCCGAAGTCGGAGAAGCCGTAGGCGTCCATCTCCTTGGTGAACAGGCGCTCGGGCACGAGGTGCCCGTCGAACGCCGCGTCGAGGTGCCACTTGCCCTTGTACGCGGTGTAGTAGCCAGCCTTGCGCAGCATGTGCCCGATCGTCGGCACCTCGGTCGACATCGCCTTCACGTCGGGCATGTCGGCGTTCTCGAACATCCGGTTGTCGGCGGTCTGCAGCCCCGTCAGGATCACCGCCCGCGAGCTCGTGCACATCACTGCCGGGCAATAGTGGTTGCGGAACGTGGTGCCCTCGCGTGCGAGGCGCTCCTGCCCGGGCAGCCGGAAGCCGGCCGGCAGGCGATCGAACCAGCGCTGCTGGTCGGAGAACACGAAGACGATGTTGGGCCGGTCGGCGGCCGGGCCGCGGGGACGTGGCCGATCCTGCGCGGCAACGATCGGCGCGGCGGCGGCGACGCCGGTCGCGGCAAGCATCCGGCGGCGCGACGCGTCGGCGGCGGTGGGGCGGGATCCGGTGTCCATCGGCGAGGTCCTCTCGGGTTGCAACGCGTCGCGCGTCAGTGGTGGGGTTCGGACAGGCCCACGCGCCGTGCGCGCGCCTCGGTGCGGGCGATGAGCGAAGTGTCGGGGAGGCGCAGCGACGGCAGCGGACGCGTCGCGAGCCGGGTCGCGGTCGCGCCGGGCACGCCGAGCGCGCGGAGCACGGCGCCGGCGAGCGCATCGACGTAGGCCTGGCCGAGCGGGCGGTGCTGCAACGTGTCGAACGCGGCGAGCACCGGCCCGACGACCAGGTCGAACGCGAGCTTCGGGTCGTCGATGCGGAAGCGTCCGGCCGCGACGCCCTCGGCCAGGTCGAACGGCACGATCTCCGCGGCGAGGCTGCCCGCGCCGAGCGCGGCCGGTCCGACGCGCGCGACGAAGCGCGCGAACTCCGGGTGCGCGCCCGCGACCGTCAGCACGAGCCGGACGCCGAGCGCGACGCGGGCCGCCGGGTCCGCGACCTCGCGCGTGATCGGGTGGACCGCGCGCATCAGCTCGTTGCCGGCCTCCTCGGCGACCGCCGCGAGCAGCTCGTCGTTGGTGCGGAAGTAGTTGTAGAAGGTGCCGCGCGAGACGCCGGCGAGCGCGGTCAGCTCGTCGATGATGCTGGCGTCCGCGCTGCGCCGGCCCAGCACCAGCAACGCGCTCTCGACGAGGCGGTCGCGAGTGCGGCGGCGACGTGCGTCGGGCGGCTCGGGGGCGGGCTCGGGAGGGCGGGACGGAGCGGCCATGGCATTGGAGATGATTTCTGACATCTTCGTCAAATTGACGAAGATGTCAAATTCCCGGTGCGATGGATGCCGTCCCGCCGGGGACGCGGCCGCCGGTGAGGTTGCCTCAGCCGGCGCGCAGCGCCGACAGCACCAGCGCGACGCCTGCGATGCCGATGACCACCAGCACGACCTGGCGGAAGCGCGCCGCGTCGAGACCCAGGTAGACCCGCGAGCCGATCCACGAGGGCAGCAGCAGCGCGGGCACGACGACCGCGAGCCCGCCGAGCATGTCGCTGCGGACGGTGCCCGCGGCGATCATCGCGGCCAGCGTCGCGGCGAGCGCGACCAGGTTGAAGTTCTGCACGATCGAGCGCTGCGTGTCGCGATCCAGCCCGCGCAGCGTGCACCACAGCGCGGGCACCGCGCCGCTGATGCCGCCGAGGCCGCCCATCGCACCGCCGACCGCGCCCGCGACCAGGTCGCCGGCGCGCCCGAAGCGCTCCACCGACGGCAGGCGCCGGCCGAGCAGCATGCCGACGCTGCACGCGGCGAGCAGCACGCCGAGCACGAGGCGAAAGCGCGCCGGATCGAGGTGCGGCAGCGCGTGCACGCCGAGCGGGATGCCGAGCACCGCGCCCGCGAGGAACGGCCACAGCGCCTCGAGGTGCAGGCCGCGCCGCACGGTCGCAGCAGAGAAGAGCTGCCCGGCGAGGCCGCCGCAGACCGCCATCGCCGCCGCGAGCCGCGGCTCGAGCGTCCACGCCCAGATCGACAGCGCGACCATGCTGAATGCGAACCCCGAGATGCCCTGCACAAAGCCCGCGACGGCGGCGCCGAGGGCGAGGACGAGGAGATCGGGCATCGGCGGGGCGGGCAGGGCATGCGACGAGGGCCGCCCAGCATACGCCCGACCCGCGGCCTTACCGGGGACGGCGCAGCTCGAAGCGGCACGCGGGCGCGCCGCGCGCGCAGCACGCGGTCTCGACGACCCGCGCGCGGGGCGACACCAGCGCGCGCCACAGCCGCTCGAAGGTCGCCGCGTGGTAGTCGCACGCGGGCGCCTCGGCCGCGACGCCGCGGCACAGCGGGTTGTCGGCGATCTCGACGACGGTCGGTGCACCCGGCCGCACCGCGAAGCGGCCGCTGCCGGCGAAGGTCCACGCGTGGCGTGCGACCGCTGCGAGCAGCGCGCGCTCCGCGAGCGCCGCGGGCAGGCGCTTCAGCAGCGCCTGGGCGGGCCCGGGAATGCGCCGCGCGAGCAGGTAGTCGCCGGTCAGGCGGCCGGCCTCGCGGGCGACGCCCGCGGCGCGCACCGGACCGATCGCCTCGCGCATCGCGAGGTGCAGCCGGCGCACCTCGGCCTCGTCGACGATCTCCTGCGGCGGCGCGTCGATCCGGTCGTCGAGCGCCGCGTGCGCGAACACCGCGCGCGTCGCGGGCTCGCCGATCTCGTCGCGCAGCGCCTGCGCGACGCGCGTGATGCGCGGTCGAGTGCGGCGCGGGTCGGCCGGCGATCGATCCGGCGATCCTGGTGGCGCTGTGGCTGTGGGCGACGATCGACGGGGTGGGCTCGGCGCGCGAGCTCGATCGGCTGTGCGAGCGCGACGACGCGTACCGCTGGATCTGCGGCGTCGTCGGGGTCAACCACCACACGCTGGCCGACTTCCGGGTGCGCCACGGGGGGGCTCGATGCGCAGCTCACCCGCAGCATCGCCTCGCTGCTCGAGCGCCTGCTGGTGACGCTGAGCGTGGTGGCGCAGGGCGGGCTGCGGTCAGGCCGACGGCGGCTTCACCCGGCTCGAGGCAATCGAGCGACTCAGCCGCCGCGGCACCGAGCCGCTCATGCCGGTGCCGCGCAGCCGTAACCCCGACATCGATCCATTCGCCCCCAGGCCCACCGACAGCCAGGCGCACATCCAGTGGCGCGCCCTCATGGCCAGCGACGCGGGGCAAGCAACGCTGCAGGCTGCGGGCCGCCAGCGTGCAGTGCGTCAACGCCCAGCTGCGCCGACGCGGCTTGACGCAGCCGCCCGTGCGCGGCCTGCTCGGACCCACCAGGACCCGCCATCCCGCACGAGACGTTTCCGCGGAAACGTTCATCCACCTCACCCACATCCCGTCGCCACCACGCGCTTTCACCCCGGCACCGCATCGACCCAATCGCCAGCGATATCGGTGAATGGTTCACGGCTTCCCGGGCCGGCTTCGTCGACCGCGACCTGAACGTGTTCCCGATCGATCGCGACGGCCGCTACCGGATCCACTGCGCGAAGCCCGAGATGGAGGGCCGTCGCGTGCACGAGCTGCCGGGGAGCGACGGCGACCGGTTCCTGCGCGACGCGTGGGCCGCCGCCGAGGCGGGCAGCGGCTGGATCGACGACGAGATCGTCAACCCGAAGACCGGCGCGGTGCAGCCGAAGACCTCGTACATCGTCGGGCTCGACGCGTCGCTGCTGATGGGCTGCGGCGTCTATCGGCGCGCCGACGCGCTGGCGCGGGCCTGACGCGCCCGCGCGCTCAGCCGCCCGCGCGCTTCACGCGCCAGCCCTCGCGCTCGAGCCGCGCGACCACCGCGTCGCGGTGGTCGCCCTGCAGCTCGATCGCGCCCTCCTTCACGGTGCCGCCGGTGCCGCACGCGGCCTTCAGCGCCTTGGCGAGCTCGGCGATCGCGTCGGCGGCGAGCGGCACGCCGCGCACGACCGTCACCGTCTTGCCGCCGCGCCCGCCGGTCTCGCGCGAGACGCGGACGATGCCGTCGGACGGCGCGGGCGTCGACGCGGCCGCGCCCCGGCACGCGCAGGCCGCGACCGGC
>JBILTM010000310.1:0-4235 GCA_044371545.1 Burkholderiaceae bacterium | reverse complement strand
TCGTACAACCGCTCGAACCCCGCGTAGCCGTCGGCCTGCAGGATGCCCTTGAACCCGGCCAGGTGTTCGGCGGGGTGAACCGCCTTACGGTCGGGCGTGTAGCGCATCCACACCGCGGGCGGCAACGTGCCGCCCGCGGGCCGGTCGTCGCGCACGTACGTCCACAGCCGCCCGGTCTTGGTCGTGCCGCGCCCGGGCTGTAGCACCGGCACCGGGGTGTCGTCGGCGTGCAGCTTCTCGGCGGCCAGCACGTGATCGCGCAGCGCCCGCACCAGCGGCTCGAGCAGCTTTGCACTGGCGCCCACCCAGTCGGCCAGCGTCGAGCGCTCCAGTTCGATACCCTGGCGCGCGTAGATGCCCGCCTGCCTGTACAGCGGCAGGTGGTCGGCGTACTTGCTCACCAGCACGTGCGCGAGCAGCCCCGGCCCCGGCAGCCCTCGGTCGATCGGGCGGATCGGCGCGGGCACCTGCACGATCCGCTCGCAGCAGGCACACGCCAGCCTCGGGCGCACGTGGCGGATCACCTTGAACGAGGCCGGCACGTACTCCAGCATCTCGGTCACGTCCTCGCCGATCGAGCGCAGCGACCCGCCGCAGTCCGGGCACCCGCCTTCGGGCTCGTGGCGTACCGTCTCGCGCGGCAGGTGACCGGGCAGCGGGCGGCGCGCCGGCGGCGTCTTCGTCGCGCTCTCGCGCGGCGCCACGCCCATCTGCGCCTGGCTCGCCTCGAGGTCTTCAACGATCAGCTCGAGTTGCTCGATGCGCTCGGCGTTCTTCTCCGAGCTGCGCCCGAACTGCATGCGCTTCAGCCGCGCGATCTCGAGCTTCAACTTCTCGAGCAGCGTCGTCGTCACCAGCAGCTCGCCGCGCGCAGCCGAGAGTTGCTCATCACGCTGCGCGAGTTCGGCAAGCCGCTGCTCGAGCTCAGCGCTGCGCTCGGCGATCTCGGCATCTCGACGCACGAGCTCGGCGTCGCGCTCGCTCAACATCCGCTTGAGCGCTTCGTTCGCTTCGCGCAGTTGATCGAGCTCGGCGTGCATATGCACGCCGAGTCTACGCGCGACGCAGCGCGCTGTGTAGTCCTAAGTCCGTCGATCGACTCTAGACGGCCATCTCCGGCTGCCACGTCCGAGCGGGCCGCCTCCAATCGATCCCCTCCAGCAGCATCGAGAGCTGCGCGCCCGTGAGGAACACCGCGCCCGAGTCGGCCTGCGGCCACACAAACTTGCCGCGCTCCAGCCGCTTGGCGTACAGGTTCATCCCGTCACCGCTCCACCACAGCAGCTTCACCAGGTCGCCTCGCTTGCCGCGGAACACGAACACGTGCCCGCCGTGCGGGTCCTTATCGAGCGTCGTCTGCGCGATCGCCGCCAGCCCGTCGAAGCCCTTTCTCATGTCCGTCACGCCCGCGGCCAGCCATACCCGCGTGCCCGCTGGCAGCCCGATCATCCGCGCGTCATCGCGGCGATCAGCGCGCCCAGCATCGTCTCGTCGACGCAGCCGCTCACACGCATCACGCCTCGCGGCGTCTCGATCTCGACGCGTACCTCGCGCGGCATCGCGTCACGATCGTCCAACGCCACCCGCGCCGCGGCCGGAAACACGATCGGGATCATCGGCGGCTTCGGCCCGCTCCCAACCTCGAGCGTGCCGGCACGGTGCCGCACCACCCACTTGCGCACCATGTTCGCGTTCAGACCGTGCTTCAGCGCAACGCTCGACAGCGTCGCGCCAACCACCGAGCACTCCGCGACGATCGCGAGCTTCTGCTCGACCGGGAAATGCCGCCTCGGACCACGGCGCCACGTCTGCGCCCCGTCAACAGCACGCTTCGAGTCCCTGGGCTTGGCGTCCGTCTGCGTCATGGCGGACGCCATCTTCCGGCCCGCCTATCCCGAGCTCAAGTGGGCCCAGACCGGACGGTTACAGACATTCTGTCCAGATCGCTTCGAAGAAATTTTGATGATAGCTGCGCCCGTCGATTAGGTACCCCTGCCTGAACGGGTCCCATCCGGCGAAAGGGCCCCCCCCCTCCCGGGTGGGTGTTCGGGAAACTGGTTGACGAACTCATGCCTTGAAGCACGAAGTTGTCCAGCGGCAAGCAGCGCCCGGAAGGACGGCGACACCCGGTGTGCGAGCGCACCTCCCGAGTCGGCATCAGCATCGTGGCGACAAGCGGATCAAGCCGATGCAAGAAGGCGCGAAGTGCAGTCGCCGCGACGCGCCGACGCTCCGCAAGCGGGCGTTCAAGCGTGGATGAAACGTGGACAAGCGGGGCCGATCGGGGAATGGGTTAGCGAGTGCTACCGCTCCGATCTAGGTATAGCTGGTGGGCCCCCCGGGGGTCGAACCCGGCACCAACGGATTATGAGTCCGCTGCTCTGACCACCATGAGCTAGAGGCCCGTCGGACGCGAGCGCCTCGACGCACGCGCCGTCCGGGCACGTTCCGGCGCGACTGTGCAGGTCGAATCCTACACGCCGTCCCCGGGGCACTCGCGCGGCCGGCCGCGCGATCGGACGGAGCGCGCGGCCGCCGGGTCCGCCCGAGTCCTCAGGCGCTCGCCGGGGTTCGCTCGCGGCGACGCCGCGCGATCACGCCGGCCAGCGCGAGGCCCGACAGCATGAACGCGATCTCCGACGGCTCGGGGATCGGCAGGATCTCCGCATAGCCGCCGATCGCGGCGACGTCGCCGCCGCCGGTCAGGGTGAAGCGGGTCTCGAGCCGCATGTGGGTCCAGCTGCCCAGCGGACCCGCCACCGTCGGCGTGCCGTACAGGCCGTAGAGGAACGAGCCGGACGCGCCGAACTCCGTCTCGGGGCTGCCGACGTCGACGCCGGCGTTGACGAAGGTCAGGCCGCCGTCGTTCGACAGCGAGAAGGTCTGCGTGGTGCCCGCCCCGGGCGCGAGGCCGAGGGTCACGCCGTTGCCGTTGCCGTCCACCAGCCCGCCCGAGATCGTCGCGCGGACGAAGTTGGGCAGCGTCACGCCGGGCACGATGGGCGAGGTGTAGGTCGCGGTGTAGGTCTGGGTGAAGTTCGTGTTGTTGACCACGGCGTAGCCGTAGGTCAGGAACGGATCGAGGTTGCCCCCGGTCTGCAGCGCGAGCTGCGAGCGCAGCGACTCGGGCAGCAGGGACGAGCTGCCGCCCTCGGGGAGCACGTCGATCTGGAACAGCGGGGTCGAGGAGCCGGCGACGTTGGCGCTCGAGCGCAGCGAGTACGCCTGCGCGAGGTCGATGTCGCCGGTCTGCGGATCGACGGCGAACTGGATGGTGGTCGGCGAACCGGCCGAGGTGTTCGACCAGTTGAACTGGTTGCCGTTGTTCGGATTGGTGCCCTGAACCCGGAACTCGAGCGTGGGGTTCGGGACCGGGCCGCTGAGGGGATCGGCCAGCACCGAGCCGGCTGTGGCCATCAGGGCGACGACGATGGGCAGGCGGGTCATCGGGAACTCCTTCGCGGCTGTGTTCCTGACGCAATGGAGAATGGGGTCGCCGCGTGTGCCGAACGCGGAATCGGTCGGGGTCCGATCGGGTCCCTGCGGACGGTCCGGGTGATCCGAACGGCTCCGCTGCCGATGACCGGTGCCGGACCCACCTGGTGCGAAAGCGCGAGCACGACTTCAGGCGTCGGGGCGCCGATCGCCCGGGCCGCGGCGTCGAGCACCGCACGGCGGCGGCCGTGGCGCGGGTCGCGGACCGATCGGCAGCGGACCCGGGCCGCGTCGCGCGGGCGCAGCCCTGATGGTTGTCGAACGTCCCCGTGCCCGGTGGGAACGACCGTCAGGACTCGTATTCGGCCGCGCGTCGCGGCAACTGCAGGCAGAGCACCTGTGCGCCGCCGGACCCCGCGACGATGTCGGCCTCGGCGGCGTCGGGCGCCAGGAAGACCATCTCGAGGGCACCGAGCGTGCGCCCGCCCGCGCACACCGAGCCGGCGAGCACCATCTGGAACTGGCCGCTGCTCGGCCCCTCGTGGCGGATCGGCAGCGCCGCGCCGGGCGGCAGCAGCACGACACGCGCGAACAGCCCGTCCTCGGATGGGATGTTGTCCTCGACGCGGACCGACCCGAGCGACGACAGTTGCTCCGGCGCGAGCGGATCGATCGGATCGCCGAAGCGTTGCACCTTCGGGCCGCGCCTGAGCCGGTCGCGCGCCTCGGGAAGGAAGTTCGCGCCGGACTCGAACATCGAGCGCAGGGTGAAGTACGACAGGCCGGACGGACCCGCCACG
>JBILTM010000309.1:0-4240 GCA_044371545.1 Burkholderiaceae bacterium | reverse complement strand
GCCGCCCGCGGTGCGGTACGGCAGCACGCGGCGCAGCACGGTCCTGCCGTCGCCGGTGCGGGCTTCGGCGTCCGCGACGCGCTCGGTCTCGAGCACGCCGGCGAGGTCGGCGCCGAACGTGGGATCGTCGAGGCGGCTCGCGATGTCGCTGAGCGGCCGGCCCTCGTCGCCGCGCTTGAGCGCGACGTACTCGACCGCGTTGGCGGTGAAGCGCCGGATCCGCAGGTCCCGGTCGAGCAGGATCGTCGCGACGCTCGAGCTCTCGAGCAGGTTGGCGAGATCGTCGTTGCCGCGAGCGACCTCGCCGATCTTCTCCTCGAGCTGCGCGTTGACGGTCGCCAGCTCCTCGTTCAGGGCCTGCAACTCCTCCTTCGAACTCTCCAGCTCCTCGTTCGAGGACTGCAGTTCCTCGTTCAGCGCGAGGGTCTCCTCGTTCGCGATCCGCAGGGACTCGTTGCTCCGCTCGGCCTCCTCGAGCGCGAACGACAGCTCGCTGCGGCTCTCGTCGAGCTCGGAGCCGCCCCCCGGCGGCTCGCCCGGCAGGGCGCCGTCGCCGTCGGCCGACGCCAGCTCGAAGCCGACGGCGACGAGCCCGCGGCCGGTCGCCGCGTCGAGCGGGCGGACCTCGATCCGGACGACGCGGGAGCCGCCGGCGCCGCCGACGCGTGCCTCGGTCGTCGACGGCTCGCCGGCGCCCAGCGCCTGCTTCAGCGCGGCGCGCAGGCTCGGACGCAGCTCCTGGCGCGCGATGCGCAGCAGCTCGAGCGTCGCTTCGCCGCGCGGTTCGATGAACCGGGCCGCGTCCCCGTGGAAGTGCAGCACGCGTCCTTCGCGGTCGAGCAGCATCGCCGCGGTCGGGGTGCGGCCGGCGACGTGCGCGGCGAGCAGCTCGCCCGCCGTCGGCATGCGGTCGGCCGTGCGCCGCCCGCCCGCGCGGACACCGCCGCCCGACCACCCCCCGACGAAGCCTCGCGGCAGGTGCGTCCGCGCCCCGACCCGGCGGAACAGCCGCACGGAGCGCGAGGCCGGCTCGAACAGGCCCGAGCGGGCGCCCGGGGAATCGGCCCGGCCGAGCAGCAGGAAGCCCTGCGGCTTCAGCGCGAAGTGGAACAGCTCGATCACCCGCTCCTGCAGCTCGGGCTCGAAGTAGATCAGGACGTTGCGGCACAGGATCAGGTCGAGGCGCGAGAACGGGGTGTCGCGCACCAGGCTCTGCGGGGCGAAGAGCACGGCGTCTCGCAGGATCTGCCGCACGACGTAGCGGCCGCCGACCCGCTCGAAGAAGCGGGAGAGCCGCTTCGGCGGGACCGCGGCCTCGATGCTCGCCGGGTAGCTGCCGGCCCGGGCCGTCGCGAGTGCGTCGGCGTCGATGTCGGTGCCGAAGACCTGGATCGGCGGCGGATCGCGCACGCCGTCGAGGCGCTCGAGCAGCAGCATCGCGATCGAGTAGGTTTCCTCCCCGGTCGCGCAGCCGGGGGTCCAGACCCGGATCGGCGCGAGCGCATCGCGGGGCTCGGCGAGGATCGTCGGCAGCACGTTGCGCTCGAGCTCCTCCCAGGCCTCGGGGTCGCGGAAGAACTCGGTGAAGCCGATCAGGAACTCGTCCTTCAGCGCCTGCGCCTCGTCGGGCGAGCCCGCGAGCAGCGCGAGGTAGTCGGCCGGCCGCTGCGACCCGGCGAGGCTCATCCGGCGGGCGAGCCGGCGCCGCAGCATCGCGGGCTTGTACTCCCTGAAATCGTGGCCGGTGCGCTCGCGCACGAGCGCGAGGGCCTCGCCGAGCGGGTCGTCCACGGGCGCAGCGCCCTGCGGGGACACCTCGGCCTGCTCGTCGAACACCGGACGGTGCGCGAGGTCCGCCCGAAGCGTGCCGGGCATCTCGTGTGGCGCCAGCGAGCGGTCCACGGCGCGGGCCTCGAGCGCGCTGCGCGGCATGCCGTCGAACTGGGCGGTGTCGGGGCGCTGGACGTAGGCGAGCCCGCCGGCGGCCCGGATCGCCTTGAGACCGATCGTGCCGTCGTGGTCGGTGCCGCTCAGCACGATCCCGACGCCATGCTCGCCGGCCTCCTCGGCGACCGACAGCATGAAGTGGTCGATCGGCTTCGAGGCCGGCGCGTCGCCGTCGATCCGCTCGACCACGAGGCAGCCGTCCGACAGGCGCAGGCGGACCCCGGGCGGCGCGACGTACGTCCTGCCGCCGACGACCCGCTCGCCGTCCGTCGCGCTGATGGCGCGGACCGCGCCCGCCGCGTCGAGCAGTTCGGCGAGGTGGCTCGCGTGCCGCGCGGGCAGATGCGTGACGACGACGTAGGCGATGCCCGGATCGGGCGTCGCCGCGGCGAAGAACGCCTTCATCGCGTCGAGGCCGCCCGCGGACGCGCCGATCGCGACGACCGTGACGGGGGTCGACGCATCCGTGCGGCCTGGCTGCTCGGTCATTCGGGAGGACTCCCTGGTGTGACGGTGGCATGCGCGAACGCCTCCCGAGCGGCTGGTCCGCATCGGCGCGTTCAGGCGCTGCCGGACTGCGCGGCGCCCGGCGAACGGATCGGGCGGCGGTCGGCGAGCGAGGAGCGCCCAGTATAGCCATCCGCCCCCGCGGGCCCTTGGATCCACGTCAAGAGATCGACGCCTACGAGGGCACCCGTCCCGCGCCGACGCGCAGGCCCGCTTCGCGCCGACGCGGCCACCGCAAGACGCGCCGGTCCGCTCCGCTTCAGGCCAGCTGCAGCCCCGCGAGCCGCGCGTACAGGCCGCCTCGCGCCAGCAGCTCTGCGTGCGTGCCCTGCTCGACGATGCGCCCCTGGTCCATCACGACGATCAGGTCGGCACGCTGCACCGTCGAGAGCCGGTGCGCGACCACGATCGTGGTGCGCCCACGCATCGCGGTCTCGAGCGCCTGCTGCACCAGCCGCTCGCTCTCGGCGTCGAGCGCGCTGGTCGCCTCGTCGAGCAGCAGCAGCGGCGCGTCCTTGAGGATCGCGCGCGCGATCGCGATCCGCTGGCGCTGGCCGCCCGACAGCCGCACGCCGCGCTCGCCGAGGAAGGTGCGGTAGCCCTGCGGCAGTTGCCGCACGAAGCCGTCGGCCTGCGCGGCGAGCGCCGCGCGCACGACCTCGTCCTCGGAGGCGCCCGGCCGGCCGTAGCGGATATTCTCGAGCGCGTCGGTCGAGAAGATGGTCGCGTCCTGCGGGACGACCGCGATCCGCGCGCGCAGCGCGTCCAGCGGCCAGCGCTCGATCTCGAGGCCGTCGATGCGCAGCACCCCCGCGTCGCGGTCGTAGAAGCGCAGCAGCAGCTGCAGCACCGTGCTCTTGCCGGCGCCGCTCGGGCCGACCAGCGCGACGGTGCGGCCCGCGGGTATCCGCAGCGTCAGCTCGCGCAGCGCCGGCCGCTCGCGCCGCGACGGGTAGGCGAAGCCGAGCTTCTCGAACTCGACGGTCGCACCGAACGCCGAGCCCTGCGGGACCGGCGAGGCCTTCTCGGGCGAGCGGATCGCCGGTCGCGCGCGCAGCAGCTCGTCGAGCCGCTCGGAGGCGCCCGCGGCCCGCAGCAGGTCGCCCCAGACCTCGGCGAGCACCGCGGCGCTCGAGGCGACCATCGCGAAGTAGACCAGCGTCTGGCCGAGGTGGCCGGGCGTCATCTCGCCGCGCAGCACCGCGAGCGAGCCGCTGTACAGGCCGAAGATCGCCGAGCCGAAGGTGGCGACGATGATGAAGGCGGTGAGCCAGGCGCGGCTCTTGGTGCGGCGGATCGAGGTGGCGAAGGTGGCCTCGCTCGCCTGCGCGAAGCGCTTCGCCTCGCGCTCCTGCTGGCCGTAGCCCTGCACGACCGGGATCGCGTTCAGCACCTCGGCGGCGATCGCGCTCGAGTCGGCGAGCCGGTCCTGGCTGGCGCGCGAGAGCTTGCGCACGCGCCGGCCGATGAACACCGCGGGCACCACGACGAAGGCGAGCAGCGCGATCACCGTCACCGCGACCTTCGGCACCGTCCAGACCAGCATCGCGAGGCTGCCGGCGAACAGCACGACGTTGCGCAGCCCCATCGAGAAGCTCGAGCCGACGACCGTCTGCACGAGCGTCGTGTCGGCCGACAGCCGCGACAGCACCTCGCCGGTCTGCGTGGTCTCGAAGAACACCGGGCTCTGCTGCAGCACGCGGGCGTAGACCGCGCTGCGCACGTCGGCGATCACGCGCTCGCCGAGCCAGGTGACCAGGTAGTAGCGCCCCGCGGTGAAGGCGGC
>JBILTM010000133.1:0-14558 GCA_044371545.1 Burkholderiaceae bacterium | reverse complement strand
GCGTCACGCCGGGCACGATGGGCGAGGTGTAGGTCGCGGTGTAGGTCTGGGTGAAGTTCGTGTTGTTGACCACGGCGTAGCCGTAGGTCAGGAACGGATCGAGGTTGCCGCCGGTCTGCAGCGCGAGCTGCGAGCGCAGCGACTCGGGCAGCAGGGCGGAGCTGCCGCCCTCGGGCACCACGTCGATCTGGAACAGCGGGGTCGAGGAGCCGGCGATGTTGGCGCTCGAGCGCAGCGAGTACGACTGCGCGAGGTCGATGTCGCCGGTCTGCGGATCGACGGCGAACTGGATGGTCGTCGGCGAACCGGCCGAGGTGTTCGACCAGTTGAACTGGTTGCCGTTGTTCGGGTTGGTGCCCTGAACCCGGAATTCCAGCGTGGGGTTCGGGACCGGGCCGCTGAGGGGATCGGCCAGCACCGAGCCGGCTGTGGCCATCAGGGCGACGACGATGGGCAGGCGGGTCATCGGGAATTCCTGCGAGGCGGAAGGTCTGACGATACGGATGCTGGCGCCGTCGCGTGTGCCGGACGCGGCATCGAACGGGGTCCGATCGGGTCCGCACAGACGGCCCGGGTGGTCCGAACGGCTCTTCGTCGCATGAACGGCGCCGGGTCCACCCGGTGCGCAAGCGCGAGCACGACTTCAGGCGTCGGGTCGCCGATCGCCAGGGCCGCGTCGCACGGCCGCAGCCCCGGTGGAAGTCGAACGTCCCCGTGCCCGGTGGGAACAACTGTCAGGAATCGTATTCGGCCGCGCGTCGCGGCAGTTGCAGGCCGAGCACCTGTGCACCCTCGGGCCCCGCGACGAGGCCGGCGTCGGCATCGTCGGGCGCCATGAAGACCATCTCGAGGGCGCCGAGCGTGCGCCCGTCCGCGCGCACGGAGCCGGCGAGCACCATCTGGAACTGGCCGCTGCTCGGCCCTTCGTGGCGGATCGGCAGCGCCTCGCCGGGCGGCAGCAGCACGACGCGCGCGAACACCCCACCCTCGGACGGGATGGTGTCCTCGACGCGGATCGACCCGAGCGACAGCAGCCGCTCCGGCGCGAGCAGATCGATGGGATCGCCGAAGCGTTGCACCTTCGGGCCGCGCCTGAGCCGGTCGCGCGCCTCGGGAAGGAAGTTCGCGCCGGACTCGAACATCGAGCGCAGGGTGAAGTACGACAGGCCGGACGGACCCGCCACGATGGGGCCGTAGCCGGTGTGGGCCCCCGCGTAATGGACCGACACCGCCCGCACTGCGTGCCGGGCGAAGTGCCCGTCGCCCGCGACGACGATCTGGAACTCGTTCTGCAGGTGGAAGTGCGTCGGCAGCGTCGAGTCCGGCCCCTGCTCGACCAGGAACGCGGTGGGCGACGGCACGGCGTCGGCCGGCGACTCGAGCCATTCGCTCTTGTGGTACTCGAACCCGTTGTCCAGCCGGAGAAAGCGTCGGCGCCGACGGCCGTGCTCCGCTGTGCCGATCCTCATCGCCGCCTCCCCGCACCTGTCGGTCGGCGCCGGCCGCGCCCGGCCGATCACGCAGGCACCGCGTCGAGGCTGCCCTCGAAGCGCGGCGCCGTCCTCCGGCCGCGTCCGATTCCGGAACGTGGCGGTCCCGACCTCGGGGGCTACAATCGCCCCGAGCCTGCCGGGACAGCCGGAAGAGAGGGGAGCCGATGCGCTGGGAAGACGGACGACAGAGCGGCAACGTCGAGGACCGCCGCGGCATGCGGGTGCCGGGGGGCCGCGCGGGCGGCCTCGGTCTGGGCACGATCGTCGTCGCGCTGCTCGGCAGCTGGCTGTTCGGCATCAACCCGATGGTGACGATCGGGCTGATGCAGGGCGCGGGCCAGCTGGCCGGCAGTGGCGCGCCGACGCAGGTCGAAGGCAAGCGCGGACCGGTGCAGGACGAGGCCGGCCGCTTCACCTCGGTGGTGCTCGCGAGCACCGAGGACGTCTGGACGGAGATCTTCCGGCAGGCCGGCGCGCAGTACCGGCCGCCGAAGCTGGTGATGTTCGAGGGCGCGACGCCGACCGCGTGCGGCACCGGGCAGACCGCGGCCGGGCCGTTCTACTGCCCGCTCGACCAGGCGGTCTACATCGACCTCAGCTTCTACCGGATGCTCGCGCAGAAGTTCCAGGCGCCCGGCGAGTTCGCGAACGCCTACGTCGTCGCGCACGAGGTCGGCCACCACATCCAGAACCTGCTCGGCACGATGAAGCAGGTGCAGAGCGCGCAGCAGCGCGCCGGCGAGCGGCAGGCCAATGCGCTGTCGGTGCGGCTCGAGCTGCAGGCCGACTGCTACGCGGGCGTGTGGGCGCACCACTCGCAGAAGGCGCGCAACTGGCTCGACCGCACCGACATCGAGGCGGGGCTGAACGCGGCCTCGCAGATCGGCGACGACAAGATGATGAAGCGCTCGCAGGGCGTGGTGGTGCCCGACGCGTTCACGCACGGCTCGGGCCAGCAGCGGGTCCACTGGTTCGGGGTCGGCATGAAGACCGGCCGGCTCGACGCCTGCGACACGTTCCGCCAGACCTCGCCCTGACGCTGCCCTCGCGCTCCGCCGCGCCCCCGCCGCCCCCGGCGGCCGCTGATGGGGCGCTGCCCTACCTCGCGGCCGCCGGCTTCGCGAGCATGGCGTCGATCCGGATCGCCGACCCGATGCTGCCGGCGCTCGCGCGCGACTTCGGCGGCGAACCCGCGGGCGCCGCAGCGACGATCACGCTCTTCGCGCTCGCCTACGGGACGATGCAGCTGGTCTGGGGCCCGCTCGGCGACCGCGTCGGCAAGCTGCGCGTCATCGCGTGGGCGGCACTCGCCGCGACGCTCGGCTCGCTCGCCTGCGCGCTCGCGCCGACGCTCGCCTGGCTTGCCGGCGCGCGGCTCGCGACCGGCGCGTGCTGCGCGGCGATCATCCCGCTCGCGATCGCCTACATCGGCGACACGGTCGACTACTCGGTGCGCCAGGCCACGCTCGCGCGGCTGTCCACCGGCACGCTGACCGGCATGATCGCCGGGCAGGTGCTGGGCGGCGCCGCCGCCGACACGGTCGGCTGGCGGGTGGCGTTCGTCGTGCTCGCGGCGGTGTTCCTCGTGACCGGCACCGCGGCGCTGCGGATGCAGGCCCGCCTCTCCGGCGCGGCGCGGCCCGTGCCGCCGGGTGCGGCGACGACGGCGATCTCGCTGCTGCGCGGCTGGCACGCGGTGCTCGCGGGCGGCTGGTCGCGCCGGGTGATCGGCTTCGCCCTCGTCGAGGGTGCGCTGATGTTCGGCGCGCTCGCGTTCGTGCCGACCTGGCTGCACGAGCGCGCCGGCCTGTCGCTCGCGGCCGCGGGCGGCGCGGTCGCGGCGATGGGCGCGGGCGGCCTCGCCTACGCGGCGTTCGCATCCAGGCTGATCCCGCTGCTCGGCGAGCGCGGCACGCTCACGCTCGGCGGCGCGCTGGTCGCGCTCGGGTTGGCGGCGCTCGCGGCGTCGCCCGCGGCCGGGCTCGGCACGCCGACGTGGATCGTCGCGATCGCGGCGTGCGGGGTCGCGGGCGTCGGCTTCTACATGCTGCACAACACGATGCAGACGCTCGCCACGCAGCTCGCGCCGCAGGCCCGCGCGACCGCGATCGGGCTGTTCGCGGTCGCGCTGTTCGTCGGCCAGTCGATCGGCGTGTCGGTCGCGGCGCCGATCGGCGCCGCGGTCGGGCACGCGGCGGTCATCGCCGCCGCAGGGGTCGCGATGGCCGTGCTCGGCGCGAGCCTGGGACGCGCGGTCGCGCGGCGCCGGGCATGATGAGGCCCCACGCGCCCGCGGCGCGCCCGGCCGCCTCCGGGCACGCCGCCTGCAGCGCCGTCGACATGCACCACAGGACCGACGCGATGAACGCCCCGACGACCCCGACACCCCGCCTCGCCGCCACCGCCCTGCCCGTCCTCGCCGCGGCGCTGCTGGCCGCCGGCTGCGCGTCCCCGCGCATCGACGGCCAGTGGTCGGACCCCGCCTTCTCGTCGCGCTCGCTGCGCGACCAGACCGTGCTGGTCACCTGCCGCGGGCCGGACGGCACGCTCGCTCGATTGTGCGAGGATCGGCTCGCGACGGCGCTGCGCGAGGCCGGCGCGCGGCCGGTCACCGCCCCGCAGCCGATCGATCCGTCGGGCGGCAACGAGGCCGCCGCGCGCGCGGCGCGCGCCGCCGGCGCCTCGGCCGCGGTCGCCTCGTCGGTCGCGGTCGCGGCGGTCACGCAGGCGGGCTTCGGTCCGTCGATCGGCTTCGGGCTCGGCGGCGGCTTCGGTGGCGGCCGGGGCGGCATCGGCTACGGCGGCGTCGGCATCTCGGTGCCGCTCGGCGGGGTGCGGCCGCAGACCTCCTACGGCGCGAACACCGCGGTCCTCGACGCGGCGAGCGGCCGCGAGATGTGGTCGGTGCGCACGACGAGCCCGACCTCGGAGGACGCCGCGGTCCAGGTCGCCGGGCTCGCGCGGCTGTCGGTCGACGCGATGGTCAAGTCGGGGCTGTTCGAGGCGGCGCGCTGAGCGTGCGGCGCGCGCCGCCCCGACGTGCGTTCGGCGCGCCGCCGCCGGGTCACGGCCGGTAGACGCCGACCAGCTTCGACAGCTCCACCTGCCGCGCGTTGCGGCCCCACAGCTCGAGCGCGAACACCATCGAGCCCTGCGCGTACTGGTCCTGGTACGTCGGATCGCAGTGCGTGTCGGCGAGCGACTGGCGGCTGCAGCGCACGAGCGCGTGGCGGCGGGCGCTCGGCACGGTGACGCCGTCGGTGAAGCGCGCCCCGAGGGTCGCGCCGACCGACGGCGCGCGCCCGAAGACCCCGATCCAGGTCGGCGCGACCGCGCCCGCGGGGACCGACCAGAACGGATCGGCGGGGCTGCCGAGGTCGGCCTGGTTCGGCTCGGCGAGGCTGCCCGCCGCTTCGAACAGGATGCCCGCACGGTCGCCCGCCGCCTCGATCAGCCCCGCGCGCGCCGCCGCGGTGATGCCGGCGAACGAGGTGCGGGCGGTCTCGGCGAGGGTCTGCGCGCGGCTGATGGTGCGGTAGGTCTGCACGACGTTCGGCACCGACGGGTCGGCGTGGACGAACTCGACGCGCCACACCGACTGGTCGGGGATCGCGCGGATCGCGTCGTCGCTCCAGTCCGCCGGGTTCGCGAACAGCATCGACGATTCGCGCTCGCGCGGGTGGCCGGGGGACGCCGGGTCGAGGAAGCGGCCGTTGAGCCACAGCACGCCGGAGCCGGACAACGAGCCGTCGGGACGCGCGAGGGCGAGCTGCGACAGCCCGGGCGTCGGGCGGAAGGTGAGCTGCGTGCCGCGCGGCGTGGTGACCACGGCCCGGTCGAAGATCGGCTGGCCGCCGCCGTCGACCACGTTCGCGATCCACATGTTGTAGCCGGTCGCGATGCTCGACCACTGCGGCGAGCGGACCAGGTCGCGGTGCTGCGCGATCGGCCGCACCCGGGCGTCGTAGGCGTACTGGTTGCCGTAGAACTTCAGCACGCTGCCCTCGCGGCGCGCGACGATGCTGTCGTTGTCGGTGCTGCCGTCGGGCGCAGTCCAGCGGTACGAGATCACGTAGTCGCCGTCGGCGCGGCGGAACTCGAAGGTGCCGCGGTCGAAGCGCACGCCGCCCCCGGGGCCGAACATGCCCTTGAACGCCCCCTGCGGTCCCACGCGCATGCCGTTGGACAGGAAGGTCGTGGGGTCGTCGCCGACGAAGAGCCCACGGCACTGCGGCGCGGCCACGGCCGAGCCCGGGTTCGAGCCGTCGGTGACGCGCTGGGCGCGCGGCAGCGCGTAGCACGCCTCGGTGCGCGAGAGCAGGTCGACGATCAGCGCCGCGATGTTGTCGCCGCCGATCGTCGCCGGGTTGACCGTCGAGGCGCTCAGTGCCGGGATCGCTGCGTCACGGGTCGTGAACGACAGGCTCACCGGCGGGGCGTCCTCGGTGCCCGGCCGCGTGCGCACGGTGATCTCGACGTTGGACTCGGTGCCGGTCGGACGCACGCTGACCTGGATCGTGTCGAGCAGGCGGTCGTGGCCGGTGCCGTCCACCGCGAAGCGCGTGCGGATCGGGTCGCCGTTCGCGCCGACCGCGTCGGCCAGCGGCCGCAGCGCGGTCATCACCGCGCCGACGGCGGCGTCCACCGCGGCCGGCGTCACCGCCCCGGGCGACGTGCGCACATCCTCGACGAGGCTCAGCGGGTCGCCGTTCGAGGCGAGCCGCGCCGCGACCAGGTGCGTGATCGGCGTCACGTTCGCGGTACCGCCCGCGGCCGCCGCGGCGACGCTGACGAGCCGATCGCCGTCGCGCTCGGCGACGATCACGAAGGGCGCCTTCGGCGCGGTGCCGAGGTCGCAGGCGTAGCCGCCGTCGGCGGCGACGACGGTCTCGCAGACGGTGGCACCGGTCGCGTCGACGACCTTCAGTGCGGCGCCCGCGAGCGGCGCGCCGGTGGCGACGGTGCCCGACAGCCCGACGGCCGAGGGCGCGTCGGGCGCGGGCGCGGGGTCGGCGGCGGCGCTCGAAGAAGTCGGGGACGGCGACGGGACGGCATCGCCGCCGCCACCGCCGCCGCAGCCGCCGAGGGCCACGAGGCCAGCGGCGGCGAGGGCGAGGGCGAGTTGTGTGGGACGCAGGAACATGACGGACTCCGGGAGGGGATCGGTTCGGCGCGTACGATCGCGGCCCCGGGCTCCGAGGGTCAATGCGGCGGGGCGTCGCGGCGCGCGGACGCGGCCCGCGCGGTGACCGGCGGTCGATCGTCGTCGCGGCGGGCGACCGCTCAGCGGGGCCGCGGATCGCGCTGCATCAGCGCGAGCAGCGCGCCGAGCGCGAGCACCGCGGCCGACGCGGTGAGCCCGGGCCGCAGCGAGCCGAAGCGGTCGGCGACCCAGCCGGTCGCGACCGGCCCGACGATCTGGCTCGCCGCGAACGCGACGGTGAAGGTCGCCATCGCGCCGCCCCACGCGGGCTTGGGCAGCAGGTGCTTGATCAGGCTGCTGACCGCCGAGGGCGCGCTGAACATCGCGATGCCGAACAGCGCGGCCGACGCGAGCATCGTCGCCGGATGCACCGAGGCCATCGGCAGCATCGCGCCGGTCGCCAGCACCGCCATCACCGCGGCGAGCGGGCGCCCGCCCCGCCAGCGTTCGCACGGCCCTGCCCAGACCGCGGGCGCCGCGAGGGTCGCGGCGCCGAGCACGGTCCACACCGCGATCACGAGGCCGGTGCCCGCGCCGTTGACGCGCATCCAGGCGATCACGAAGGTCATGTAGCCGATGTAGCCCAGGCCGAAGCACACGTAGGCGAGGAACTGCGGCAGGAACGGCGCGAGCCGCCACTCGGCGCTGCCGGGCGCGGCGCCCGGCTCCTCGATCCGCGACGCGGCCCAGATGCTCGCGGCGGCCATCGCGAAGCTCGCCACACCCATCGCCTGCCAGGCGATCGGCCACGCGGCGTCGCCCAGTTCGCCGAGCAGCAGCGGCACCGCGACGCCGCACAGCATCAGCCCGGTGCCGCCGCCTGCGAAGAAGATCGCGATCGTCGTCGTCGCGCGCTGCGGCTGGCCGGGGAACACGTTGCCCGACAGCGCGCCGCCGCAGACGAACACCATCGCGCCGCCGACCCCCGACAGCGCCCGCGCGAGCGACAGCGCGCCGACGTCGCGGACCAGCCCGGTGGCAAGCAGCGCGGCCGCGGTGACCACCATGCCGATCGCGAAGAGCGCGCGGTTGCCGGTACGGCGCACCAGCATCCGCGCGAGCAGCGCGCCGCCGAGGTATCCGATCGCGTTCGCGGTGTTGAGCCAGCCGGCGCTGGACCAGTCGAGCGCGAGGTCGGTGCGCATCGCGGGCAGCACGAGCGCATACGCGAAGCGGGCGAACGAGTTCGACACCGTCGGGCCGAACGACAGCAGGAAGGCGATCAGGAAGCCGCGCGCCATGCGCGCATCGTAGCCGGTGCGCGCGCCGGACGGGCCGCGGCGTTCCGCGGCGTGTCGCCGGCGGGCACGCGCGCACCCTCGCGCGCGTTAGCATCGGCGCGTCCCCCAACCCCGCGCGCTGCCCGCCATGACCACCACCGTGCTCGACTTCGAACGCGTCCGCCTCGCCCTGGACGACGGCGTCGCGACGCTGACGCTGAACCACCCCGAGGTGCTGAACGCGCTGTCGCCGGAGATGCTCTCGGGGCTGATCGCCGCGCTCGACGCGATCGAGGACCCGGCGAACGGCGTGCGCTGCGTGCTGCTGACCGGCGAGGGCCGCGCGTTCTGCACCGGCGCGAACCTGCAGGGCCGCGGCGGGGCGGACGCCGCGCCGGTGCCGCGCACGCGCCGCGCCGGCGCCACGCTCGAGACGCAGTACCACCCGGTGCTGCGCCGGCTGCGCGACCTCGCCTGCCCGATCGTCGCGGCGGTCAACGGCCCGGCGGCCGGCGCCGGCATGAGCTTCGCGATGATGGCCGACCTGATCGTCTGCGCCGAGTCGGCCTACTTCCTGCAGGCGTTCCGCCGCATCGGCCTCGTGCCCGACTGCGGCGCGAGCTGGCTGCTGCCGCGGCTGGTGGGCCGGGCGCGCGCGCTCGAGCTGTCGCTGCTCGGCGAGCGGCTGCCCGCGCGGACCGCGCTCGAGTGGGGCCTCGTGAACCGCGTCGTCGACGACGCCGGCCTGATGGCGGCCGCCCTCGGCCTCGCGCGCAACCTGGCCGACGGGCCGACCGTCGCGCTCGGCCTCACGCGCCGGCTCTACCTGGAGAGCCCGACCCACGGCTTCGAGGACCAGCTCGACCTCGAGTGCCGCTTCCAGCGGCAGGCCGGCGCGACCGACGACTTCGCCGAGGGCGTCGCGGCGTTCCTGGAGAAGCGGCCGGCGCGGTTCTCCGGCCGCTGAGCGCCGCGCCCCCGGCCGCGGCGCGGACCGATGCCGCCGCGCGTCGCCGGAGCGCCCTCGCGGCCCACCCGGTCGCCGCCCGCGCGCGACCGCCCATCGGGCGCGCCTGTACCGTGCGCGGGCGCGGACGGAATCCTCGTGGCATGCCCGGAGGATCCATGTCCCGCCCCAAGTACCGACTCGTCACGCGTTCCGACTTCGACGGCCTCGTCTGCGCCGTGCTGCTGAAGGAGCTCGACCTGATCGACGACATCCTGTTCGTCCACCCGAAGGACATGCAGGACGGTCGCATCGACATCGGTCCGCGCGACTTCACGACGAACCTGCCCTACGTCGCGGCGGCGCACCTGTCGTTCGACCATCACCGCTCCGAGACCCTGCGCAACACCTCGCACGTCGGCAACCACGTGATCGACGCGGACGCCCCGTCGGCGGCGCGCGTGGTCTGGCAGCACTACGGCGGCGCGCAGACCTTCCCGACGGTCGACGAGGCGCTGATGAAGGCGGTCGACCAGGCGGACTCCGCGCGCTACACGCTCGAGGAGGTGCTGCACCCGAAGGGCTGGACGCTGCTGAACTTCCTGATGGACGCGCGCACCGGGCTCGGGCGCTTCCGCGACTTCCGGATCTCGAACTACCAGCTGATGATGGCGCTGATCGACGCGTGCCGGGCGATGACGGTGCACGAGATCCTCGCGCTGCCCGACGTACGCGAGCGCGTCGACCTGTACTTCCAGCACGAGCCGAAGGCGGTCGACCAGCTGCTCGCGGCCTCGACGGTGCACGGCAACGTGGTCGTGGTGGACCTTCGCGACCAGGAGCCGATCTGGGCGACCAACCGGTTCATGGTCTACGCGCTGTTCCCGCAGTGCAACCTGTCGATCCACCGGATGTGGGGGCTGCGCAAGCAGAACACCGTGTTCGCGATCGGCAGGTCGATCTTCGAGCGCACCTGCGCGACCGACGTCGGCGCGCTGTGCCTGCGCTACGGCGGTGGCGGCCACGCGGCCGCGGGCACCTGCCAGATCGAGCACTCGATGGCCGACAAGGTGATCGGCGAGCTGATCACGTCGGCGCATCGCGACGAGGCGCAGCGGCTGCAGCAGCAGGGCTGAGCGCGGGGCGCAGCGGGGGTTTCGGCGAGCACTGCTCGCCTCCGGCGCAGCGGCGCATGCTTGCGCCGGGCTGGTGCTTCGAGAACGGGAAGCCGGCGGCGGAGCCGGCCATTCAGCAGGGCCGCAGCCGACGGCTACGCGAACACCCCCGCCAGCGTCACCACCTCCCCCCCCGTCCCGATCTTGAACCGCGCGAGCCCCGCGCCGCGCGCGGTGTCCACGCCCCCGAGGTCGAGCACGCGCACGCCGCGCTCGCGCAGCTTCAGGATCGCCTGCCACAGCAGCAGGTTGTGCGCGCCGAGATCGCGCCCCGCGTCGCCGACCCAGCCGATCTGGTAGGTGGCGGCCTCGCCGTGCACGAGGAACAGCATGCCGGCGGCCGGCTCGCGCCCGAGGTCGGCGCGCAGCGTCAGCACCGGCCCGTCGCGGTCTGCGCCGCCCGCCGAGCGCGCCTGCTGCCAGGCCTCGACGAAGCCGTCGGGCAGCGCGATGTAGCCGCGCCGCTCGCGCTGCGCGAGCTCGCGCTCGAGCAGCCACCGGTACTGCGCGGGCTTGGAGCCGACGCGCTCGACCTTCAGCTCGGAGCGCTCGGCCGCGGCGAGCCGGTTGCGCCACTTGCCGTGCATCGCGGCGCGGATCGCGTCGGGCTCGCGGGCGAGGTCGATGCGCACCGTCGAGTGTCCGGTCATCACGCGGCGCATCGACGCGAACGCGCCCGCCGCCTCGAGCGGCGCGTCCGGCGTGAAGAGCATCACGCGCGGCCATCGCAGCGGCACGCTCGCGCGGATCGCGCGCAGCGCCTCGGTATGCCGCGCGGGCGGCGTGCCGTCCGCCCACACCGGCCCGTGCGAGCACAGGGCCACCGGCAGCAGGCCGCCGATGCGGCGCACGAGGAACTGCGCGGCGCCGACCGGCTCGCCGCCGTCGTCGACCCACGCGCGCAGCAGCGGCGTGCCGAGCCCCGCCATCGCGTCGCCGTAGGCGCGGTCCTGCTGCAGCGCCGCCGCCGCGGTACGATGGAGGCGGTCCCAGGCTGCCGGGTCGATGCGGTTCCAGGTCGCACGCATCCGGCGAGTGTAGCCTCCGTCGCCCCCCGTTCCGACGCTGCCCGACGATGTCCCCGCTCCGCCGCAAACCCGAGAACGTGCTCGGCCACGTGCTGCCCGAGCCGCGCCTGACCTTCACCGGCGTCGCGCTGCTGCTCGCGTGGGCGACGCTGCCGGTGCTCGTCGTCGGCTCGCTGCTCGACCTCGCGGTGCAGTGGCTGTTCGGCGTGTGCGTCGGCCTGTGGTGCGTGCTCTGAGTCGGCGCGACCCGCGCTGATCGAGGCGCGCCGCGGCCTCGCGCGCCCCGCGCCGCGCATGCTATCGTCGTGCGCCACGCGCCGGCGCCGGTGCCGGACGCACATCGACCACGAGGAGACACGAGCCATGTACGCCGGTGAGCACGCCCGCGCGCATCCCGACCGCCCTGCCTTCGTCATGGCGAGCAGCGGCGCATCGGTGACCTACGCCGAGCTCGACGCCCGCACCAACCGCCTCGCGCACCTGCTGCGCGCGCACGGCCTGCAGCGGCTCGGGCACTTCTCGATCTTCATGGAGAACAACGACCGGTTCATCGAGGCCTGCGGGGCGGGCGAGCGGACCGGCCTGTACTACACCTGCATCAACTCGTACCTGACCGCCGACGAGCTCGCCTACATCCTGCAGAACAGCGAGTCGCGGCTGCTGGTCACGTCGGCCGCGAAGCTCGAGGTCGCGCTGAAGGCGATCGCGCAGTGCCCGGCGGTGACGCTGTGCCTCGTCGTCGGCGGCGACGCCGCGAAGGTCAGGCCCGCGCCCGCGCACTGCCGCGTCGCCGACTACGCGTCGGAGATCGCGCGCTTCCCCGCGACGCCGATCGCCGACGAGCGGCTCGGCACGCCGATGCTCTACTCGTCGGGCACCACCGGGCGGCCGAAGGGCGTGCTGCGCCCGCTGCCGGACAACCCGCCGAGCGAGCCGCTCCCGCTCTTTCACTTCCTGAACAAGCTCTGGCGCTACAGGGCGGACATGATCTACCTGTCGCCGGCGCCGATGTACCACTCCGCGCCGCAGGCCGCGGTGTCGCTGACGATCCGCAACGGCGGCACCGTGATCGTCATGGAGCACTTCGACCCCGAGCAGTACCTGATGCTCGTGGAGAAGCACCGCGTCACCCACACGCAGCTCGTGCCGACGATGTTCAGCCGGATGCTGAAGCTGCCGGAGGACGTCCGCCGGAAGTACGACCTGTCCTCGCTCGAGATCGCGATCCACGCGGCCGCGCCCTGCCCCGCGCAGGTCAAGGAGCAGATGATCGCGTGGTGGGGCCCGATCGTGCACGAGTACTACGGCGCGACCGAAGGCCTGGGCTTCACCGCGTGCGACACGCCCGAGTGGCTCGCGCACCGCGGCAGCGTCGGCAAGGTGATGCTGGGCGACCTGCACATCCTCGACGAGGACATGAAGCCGGTGCCCAAGGGCGAGCCGGGCGAGATCTGGTTCAAGACCGCGTCGCCGTTCGAGTACTTCAACGACCCGGAGCGCACGCAGCAGGCGCGCTCGCCCGACGGCACGATGAGCACGGTCGGCGACGTCGGCTACGTCGACGACGACGGCTTCCTGTACCTGACCGACCGTTCGACCTTCATGATCATCTCGGGCGGGGTCAACATCTACCCGCAGGAGTGCGAGAACCTGCTGATCACGCACCCGAAGGTCGCCGACGCGGCGGTGTTCGGCGTGCCGAACGAGGACCTCGGCGAGGAGGTCAAGGCGGTGATCCAGACGATGCCGGGCGTGCCGCACTCGCCCGAGACGGCGGCGGAGCTGGTCGCGTTCTGCCGCGAGCACCTCGCGTCGATCAAGTGCCCGCGCTCGATCGACTTCATCGACGCGATGCCTCGGCTGCCGACCGGCAAGCTCTACAAGAAGCCGCTGCGCGAGAAGTACTGGGCGGGGCACCGCAGCCGGATCGTCTGACCCGGCGCGGCGAACGGGGGGCCCGCGCGACGCGGGCCCCGGGGCGCGTCACTGGTACGGGACGCCGTGCCCCTTGATGTAGCTCTCGAGGTAGCCGATGTGGCGGGTCTGCTCGCGCATCGTCTCCTTGACGACGTCGCCGACCGAGATCATCCCGATCACCCGCGCGCCGTGCACGACCGGCAGGTGCCGGATGCTGCGCGTCGTCATCTCGACCATGCAGCGGTCGAGGGAGGTCGTCGGCGTCACGGTGACCACGTCGTGCGTCATCACCTGCTCGACCGTGGTGCGCGCGGCCTCGAGGCCGGGCAGCAGCACCTTCAGCGCGCAGTCGCGCTCGGCGACGATGCCGACCAGGCGCCCCTCGTCGAGCACGACGACCGCGCGGATGCGGCGCGCGCTCATGATCTCGAGCGCCGACAGCACGGTGTCCGTCGGAGCCACGTAGTGCAGGGCGTCTTCCTTCTGGGCGAGCACGTCGCCGACCTTGGCCATGGTTGGATCCGTCGAGTGTGGGGCGACCGAGGAGGATGCCCGGCGACCCAATCCCGACGGAAACCATTCCGACAGCCGCGCTCGGGCATCGGGGGCATTCGGGACAACCGACCGCTCTGCGGCTAGCGCACCGGTGCGAGCGGCACGAGCCGCGAGCGGTCGAGATCGGCGACGCGGCGCGCGCCGAGCAGGCCCATCGCGGTGTCGAGTTCGGTGCGCAGCAGCGCGAGCACGTGCGCGACGCCCGCCTCGCCGGCCACCGCGAGACCCCACAGCTGCGGGCGGCCGACCAGCACCGCCGAGGCGCCGAGCGCGAGCGCGGTGGCCACGTCGCCGCCGCGGCGCACGCCGCCGTCGACGAGCACCGGCATCGCGCTGCCGGCCTCGCGCAGCGCGTCGACGACCCGCGGCAGCGCCTCGGCGCTCGACACCGCGCCGTCGAGCTGGCGGCCGCCGTGGTTCGAGACGACGACCGCGTCCACGCCGAGGCGCGCCGCCTGCAGCGCCTCGTCCGGATGCAGCAGGCCCTTGATCACCAGCGGGCCGCGCCAGCGCTCGCGCAGCGCGCGCACGTCGTCCCAGTCCATCGCGGGATCGAGCAGCGACCCCATCCGGCCGGCGAGCGTGGCCAGGGACTCGGTCGAGCCGGGGCGCACGTAGTTGCCGAAGGTCAGGCCGCGCAGCGCGCGCCGCATCCGCCACAGCCAGGGCAGCTGGCGCGCCATGCCGGCGAGCTGCAGCGGACCGAAGCGCGGCGGGATGCCGAAGCCGTTGCGCCGGTCCCGCAGCCGGTTGCCGAGCAGCTGGTTGTCGACGGTGAGCACCAGCGCGTCGTAGCCGGCCGCGGCCGCGCGGTCGGTCAGCTCGCGGGTGAAGCCGCGGTCCCTGTAGACGAAGACCTGCATCCAGCGCGGCGCGCTGCCTTGCGCGGCGAGTGCCTCGAGCGTGCAGACCGAGCCGTGGCTCAGGCAGTACGCGGTGCCCGCCGCCGCCGCGGCACGCGCCGACGCGAGCTCGCCGTCGGGCCAGAACAGGCCCGCGAGGCCGGTCGGGCCGATCATGA
>JBILTM010000308.1:0-4291 GCA_044371545.1 Burkholderiaceae bacterium | reverse complement strand
GCGTCGAAGGTGCGCCGGTTGCGCAGCGCGGTCAGCGTGTCGTGCTCGGCGAGCACGGGCAGCAGCCAGGTCGCCTGCCCGCCCGAGACGCGCCGCAGCGCCGCGCGTCGCTCGACGCAGCGCGCCGGGTCGCCGTCGAGCGGCGGAAGCCGGCGCGGGTCGGCGCCGTCGCCGAGCGGCGTCGTCGCGTCGGCCGTCGCGCGCAGCACCGCCCACACCCGCGGCCCGTCGTCGGACGCGACCAGCCTGAAACAGGTCGCCTCGAGCGCGTCGAGCTGCACGCGCAGCAGCCCGGCCAGCGTCGCCTCGAGCGACTCGCGGTCGCGCTCGGCGGTCAGGTCTGCAACGGTCTCGATCAGGGTGGCGTCGGTCAGCGGTGGGACGGAATCGACGTTGGCGACCGGGGTATCGACCCGATCCGCACGCCACTTGAAGCCCCGTCAAGTCGGCGCGGCGCGGCGCGGCGACCACCGATCGCCTCCGATCGGCCGCCGAGGCGGCATGGCGGGCCTCGGACGGACCGTGACGGGCTTCGGACGGACCCGGACGGCCCGGGGGGAGGGTCCGGTCAGGCGACCGGGACGGCCACCGGCGCCTCGGCCGCGACCGTGGCGTGCCCGGCCGCCGTCGCCGCGAGCCGGCGCCGCGCCGCCTCGGCGGCCGGCCGCGAACCCACGGCCTGCCCCACCAGCAGCACCACCGGCCGCACGTCGACCGCGAGGCCTGCGGCGGCGAGCGCCGCGAGCGTGGTGCGCTCGGTCGCCGCGTCGGGCCACGAGGCCGCCCGCACCGCGACCGCCGGCGTGTCGCTCGGGAAGCCCCGGGCGAGCAGCGTGCGCGCGCATCGGCCGGCGATGCGGCCGGCCATGTACAGCACCACCGTCCCCGACGGAGACAGGCCCGCGGCCCAATCGCCTTCGTGGCCGCCTTCGTGACCGTCGCCGTACCCGGGCTCGCCGCGCCCGACGCGCGGCGTCACCACGTCGACGCGACGCGCGACCCCGCGCCGGGTCAGCGAGTGCCCGGCCTGCGCGGCGGCGGCGCTCGCCGCGGTGATGCCCGGCACGATCTCCCAGCGCACGCCGGCTGCGTCGAGCGCGTCGATCTCCTCGTCCAAGCGGCCGAAGACTGTCGGATCGCCGCCCTTCAGGCGCACGACGACCGAGTGTCGGCGCGCGGCGTCGACGAGCGCGCGGTCGATCCATCCCTGCTCGGCCGATGCGCCGTCGCAGCGCTTGCCGACCGGGATCAGCTCGGCGCCCGGCGCCCAGTCGAGCACCTCGTCGGTCATCAGCGCGTCGTGAAGCACGACGTCGGCGCGCGCGAGCACGCGGATCGCGCGGACCGTCAGCAGGTCGGCCGCGCCGGGCCCGGCGCCGACGAAGAACACCGGGCCGAGGCCGGATGCGTCGCCGGGCGAGCCGTCCGGCGTCACGCGCTCACCGTCGCGCCGCGGCGCCGGAACAGAGGCTGAGGCTCGTCGGCGCCCGACTGGTAGCGCACGCTGAAGTCGTCGAACGCCGCGAGCGCCGCCTGCGGGTCCTGGTCGTCGCGCAGCGCGAAGCTGTCGAAGCCGCAGCGCGCGAGCAGGAACAGCTGGTCGCGCAGCACGTCGCCGACGGCGCGCAGCTCGCCGCGCCAGCCGTGCCGCTCGCGCAGCAGGCGCGCCGTCGAGTAGCCGCGACCGTCGGTGAAGCTCGGGAAGCGCACCGCGACCAGCGCGAAGCGCTCGAGGTCGGCCGCGATCGCCGCCGGGTCGTCCGACGGCGAGAGCAGGATGCCGATGCGCCCGGGCCGCGCACCCCAGACCGCCGCGCGCTCGCGCCACTCGTCGAGCGGCAGCAGCAGGTCGGCGTGCGCGGGCACCGCGCCCGCGTCGCCGTCGAAGACGTGCCAGGTGTCAGGCCGGGGCCCGTTCCGGTCGATCAGCGTTGCCATAGACGGCCACCTTGAAGGGTTCGAGGCCGACGCGGCGCACCGCGTCGATGAAGCGCTCGTCGGCCGACTCGCGCAGGTCCACGTAGGCGCGCACCAGGCGCTCCACGACGTCGGGCATCTCGGCGCGGGAGAACGAGCGGCCGATGATCCGGCCGATCGCGGCGCGCGGGCCCTGCACGCCGCCGAGCGAGACCTGGTACCACTCCTCCCCGGCCTTGTCGACGCCGAGGATGCCGATGTGGCCGACGTGATGGTGGCCGCAGGCGTTGATGCAGCCCGAGATGTTCAGCTCGATCTCGCCGATGTCGAACAGGTCGTCGAGGTCGTCGAAGCGCGCCTGGATCGCCTGCGCGACCGGGATCGAGACCGCGTTGGCGAGCGAGCAGAAGTCGCCGCCAGGGCACGCGATGATGTCGGTCAGCAGCCCGACGTTCGGTGCAGCGAGCTTCGCGGCCTTCAGCATCGCGTGCAACTCGGGCAGCGCCGCGCGCTCGACGTCCGGCAGCACCAGGTTCTGGTGGTGGCTGACGCGGATCTCTCCGAAGCCGAAGCGCTCGGCCGCATCGGCGACCACGCGCATCTGCTCGGAGGTCGCGTCGCCGGGCGCGACGCCGTGCGCCTTCAGCGAGACCGTCACCGCGCGGTAGCCCGGCACCTTGTGCGGCGTCACGCTGCGTGCGGCCCAGGCGGCGAAGCCCGGCGCGTCCGACAGCGCCGCATCGGGCAGCGTCATGTCGTCGTCGAGCTGGCGGTACGGCGGCGGGGCGAACGCGGCGCGCAGGTCGTCGAGCACCGCGTCGGTCAGCGTCGACGGACCGCCGCGCAGTGCGGCCCACTGCGCCTCGACCTGCCCGGTGAAGGTCTCGGCGCCGAGCTCGCGGACCAGGATCTTGATCCGGGCCTTGTACTTGTTGTCGCGCCGGCCGAACCGGTTGTAGACCCGCAGGATCGCGTCGAGGTAGTTGATCAGCTCGCGCTCGGGCAGGAAGGGCCGGATCAGCGGCGCGACCACCGGCGTGCGGCCGAGCCCGCCGCCCGCCCAGACCTCGAAGCCGAGCTCGCCAGCGTCGTTGCGGACGATCCGCAGCCCGATGTCGTGCACCTGCACCGCCGCGCGGTCCGCGGTCGCGGCGGTCACCGCAATCTTGAACTTGCGCGGCAGGAACGCGAACTCGGGGTGGATCGTCGACCACTGCCGGATCAGCTCGCAGTACGGCCGCGGGTCGACCAGCTCGTCGCGGGCGACGCCGGCGAAGTGGTCGGTGGTGGTGTTGCGCACGCAGTTGCCGCTGGTCTGGATCGCGTGCATCTCCACGCAGGCCAGCTCGGCCAGGATGTCCGGGGCCGCCTCGAGCGCCGGCCAGTTCAGCTGCAGGTTCTGGCGGGTGCTGAAGTGGCCGTAGCCGCGGTCGTAGCGGTCGGCGATGTCGGCGAGCTTGCGCAGCTGCACCGACGACAGCGTGCCGTACGGGATCGCGATCCGCAGCATCGGCGCGTGCTTCTGCACGTACAGGCCGTTCTGCAGCCGCAGCGGGCGGAACGCGTCTTCCGACAGCTCGCCAGCCAGGAAGCGGCGGGTCTGGTCGCGGAACTGGGCGACCCGCTCGTCGACCAGGGCCTGGTCGAAGTCGTCGTAGCGGTACATGGGGATCCGGGCCTCGATCGAGCCCCAGATCCTAGGCAGGGAGCGGCCGGCGGCGAACGACCGGGTCGCGGTTAGCTCATGCCGCCGGGGCTTAAGCGGTGGCCGCCGCTCGGCCCGGGCCGGCCGGGGCGCGACGCCGGCGGGCGACGGGTGCCGCCGGCCACCCGGCCGTCAGCAGGGTCAGTAGGTCTCGAGGTGCAGCCGCCCCTCGCGCTTCATCGCCGCCCCGACCGTGTCCCACTGCAGCCCCGCCTGCGCCGCGACGTCGCGCAGCGCCAGCACCACCCCCTCCTCCATCGCCTTCAGCCCGCAGACGTAGAAGCAGGCGTTCGGGTCGACGAGCAGCGCGGCGACGTCGGCCGCGCGGTCGCGGATCGCGTCCTGCACGTAGCGCCTGGAGGCGCCGGGCGTACGCGAGAACGCGAACTCGATGTCGATGAAGTCGCGCGGCAGGTTCTGCAGCGGCCCGAAGTACGGCAGCTCCTCCTTGGTGCGCGCGCCGAAGAACAGCATCAGCTTGCCGCCCTCGAACTTGCCGCTCGCGCGAAGCCGGCGACGCCACTCGGTCATCGCCCGCATCGGCGCACTGCCGGTGCCGGTGCAGATCATCACGATGCTCGACCGGGGGTGGTTCGGCATCAGGAAGCTCGCCCCGAACGGCCCGACGACCTGCACGGTGTCGCCGACCTTCAGGTCGCACATGTAGTT
>JBILTM010000131.1:0-14699 GCA_044371545.1 Burkholderiaceae bacterium | reverse complement strand
CAGCGGGGCGCGGGCAGCGTGACCGGCAGAGGGCGCTCGGAGCCGGCCGCGGGCGGCGTGGTCGCGACGCCGCGGGCGTCCGGAGCCGCGGGCATCGCCGGCGACTCGTCGAGGCCCTTCTGCTCGGCGAGGAACTGCTCGACGAGGTCGAAGAACCGGTCGTAGAAGCGGCCCGGCGGGATGGTCTCGCTGCCGACCTTGATCAGCGAGTCGGTGGACGAGGCGAGCGGCAGCGAGATCGAGCCGATCGGGCTCACGCCCACGCTCGCCGACATCGGGGTCTTCTTGAGGGTGTAGCGATCCTGCACGGCGCTGACGAAGGCGATCGTGCTCGGCTGCCCGCGTGCGAGCGGCGAGCAGACGACGTGGAACTCGATCTGCACGTGCTGATCGCTCTCGGGCTGGAAGCGCTTGCGCGCGTCCATCTGGTCGTCTTGCGTCGCCTGGACGATGTAGCCCTGGCTGAGCAGCGCGCGGCGCGCCGCGTTGCAGGTGTCCGCGGGCGAGGCGACGAACTCGCGCGAGAACGCGTTGCGCGCGTCGAAGGACTCGCGCTCGTAGACGCGCGGGTTCGAGGCCGGCACGAGCGACGAGCACGCGGCCGCCCCGGCGGCCGCGCACAGCGCGAGCGTTCGGAGCAGCGGCGCGGCGTGGCGCGAGGCTCGATTCATGGGATTCATCCTGACTGCGGACGGCTCAGTCTACCCGCTGTCGGCGCCCGCCTGCATCGCGGCCATCCCCGATGGGCGCACGGCGGTCGGCCGGCGCCGCCGGCCACGCTCGCACGGGGCGACGGACGGTCGCCGCCGCAGCCGAAGCTCAGCCGAGCACTTCGCGCGCGACGATCTCGCGCTGGATCTCGGAGGAGCCGCCGAAGATGGTGTAGGCCCGCGCGTTCAGGTACTGCGCGACGACCGGTCGCGCCTCGTCGTCGAGGCCGGAGGGCGGCGGGTTCAGGTGCATCGGCCGCTCGGTCTCCCAGGCGAGCGCGTCGGCGCCGAGCGCGCGCACCGCCAGGCGCGTGATCGCCTGCTGCAGCTCGCTCCAGCGCAGCTTGAGCATCGACGACACCAGGCCGCCCGGGTTCTGGCCGACCTGCATCGTCGCCATCACCCGCAGCTCGGTCGCCTCGAGCGCGTCGACGTCGACCTCGACCGCCGAGACCGCGAGCGCGAGGTCGGCGTCGTCGAGCGCGCCGCGCGCGTCGGCGAGCGCGACCACCCGCTCGAGCGTCGCGCGCAGCCGCGCCGCCGCGATCGCGCCGCCGCGCTCGAACTCGAGCAGGTACTTCGCGATCGTCCAGCCCTGCCCTTCCTCGCCGATGCGGTTCGCGAGCGGCACGCGCACGCCGTCGAAGAACACCTGGTTGACCTCGTGGTCGCCGCTCGCGCTGCGGATCGGCCGCACGGTGATGCCGGGCGTGCGCATGTCGATCAGCAGGAAGCTGATGCCGTCCTGGCGGCGGGCGCTGTCGGCGCCGGTGCGCACCAGCGCGAACATCATGTCGGCGTGGTGCGCGTGCGTGGTCCAGATCTTGGTGCCGTCGACGACGTAGGCGTCACCGTCGCGCACCGCGCGGGTCTTCAGCGACGCGAGGTCCGAGCCCGAGCCGGGCTCGGAGTAGCCCTGGCACCAGACGTCCTCGCCCGACAGCATCCGCGGCAGCCAGCGCGCACGCTGCTCGGGCGTGCCGAAGCGCATGATCACCGGTCCGGCCATCCGCAGCCCCAACGGCGACAGCGGCGGCGCGCCGGCGCGCGCGAGCTCGGTCTCGAAGATCCAGCGGCGCACCAGCGACCAGCCGGCGCCGCCGTGCTCGACCGGCCAGGCCGGCGCGACCCAGCCGCGCTCGAAGAGGCTCCGCTGCCAGCGCAGGCAGACGTCGGGCTCGGAGAACACCGAGGTGTTGAGCCGCGTCGCGCGGACCAGGTCGTCGGTCAGTCGCTCGCGCAGGAAGGCGCGGACCTCGTCGCGGAAGGCGAGGTCGTCGGCGTCGAGCATCGGGCTCATCGGGCGGCCTCCGCAGTCGGACGGGACGGGTGCGCGGCGGCCGCGCGCTCGGCGGCGCGCAGCGTCGCGTGGCGGCGCAGGTGCCACTCCGCGGGGCCGAGCATCGCGTCGAGCGCGAGCTGGCGCTTCAGGTGCCGCGAGACGCGCAGCTCGTCGGTGACGCCCATGCCGCCGTGCAGCTGGATCGCCTCCTCGGCAACGCGCCGCGCGACCGCGCCGACCTTCGCGCGGACGCCGGCCGCGACGCGGGCGTGCGCCCGGTCGTCGCCGGAGCGCGCCGCGTCGTCGAGCGCGAGCACCGCGGCGAGCGCCGTGGAGCGCGCCTCCTCGGCCGCGATCGCGAGGTCGGCGACCCGATGGCGCAGCGCCTGGTTGACCGCGAGCGGCCGGCCGAACTGCACGCGGGTGCGCAGGTAGGCGACCGTCTCGCGCAGCAGCGCGTCGATCGAGCCGACCGACTCGGCGCAGGCGACGACGAGCGCCCGATCGTCGACGCGGGCCGACACGGCCTCGTCGACGCCGGGCAGCCACGCGTCGTCGGGCAGGCGCGCGCCGGCGAGCTCGAGCCGGCAGGCCCGCCCGCCGTCGACCGAGTCGAGCGCGGTCGCGCGAGCGCCGGCGGTGCCGCGCGGCACGACGAAGTGCGCGGCGCCGTCGACGCCGAGCGCGCCGACCAGCCACGCGTCGGCGTCCCCACCGGCGGGCAGCGCGCGCACCACGCCGTCCAGGCGCCAGCTGCCGGCGTCGCGGACCGCGCGCACGACGTCGTCGCGGGGGCGGTCTCGGCCGCCACGCTCGAGGGTCGCCGGGATCAGGTGTGCGGCGCCGTCGGCGAGCGCCGGCAGCCAGCGCGCGCGGCGCGCGGGGTCGGTGCAGGCGGCGAGCAGGCCCGCGGCCTGCACCGCGACCGGCAGCCACGGGTCCGCCGCCGCCGCCGCGCCCAGCGCCTCGGCGAGCGCGCACGCGTCGGCGAGCCCCTGGCCGAGGCCGCCGTCGGCCTGCGGCACGAGGACCGCGAGCCAGCCGAAGCCGGCGATCGCGCGCCGCCGCGCGGCGGGGTCGAGGCCCTCGGCCTCGGCGACCCAGCGGGTCGCGGCGTCGTGGAGCAGGGTCTGCTCGGTGCTGCGCTGCAGGCTCATCGTCGTCTCGCGGTCGGTGCCCGGACGATGATACCCGCGCCCTCAGCGCCTCAGGACGAGCTGTGCCTGCACGAACGGAACGAGGCCGAAGGCGAGCTGCGCGGCGAGCCCGAGGAGGCCCGGCGGGGTCGTCCACGCGGCGATCTGCTCGACGGCGGTGCGGCCGAACAGCACGAGGCCGAGCGCCCACTCGGCGGCGATCAGCACCGCGAACGCGAGGCCGCCCATCGCGAGCCGCGCGATGCTGGTCCGCGGCACGCGCAAGCCGCGCACCAGCCACGCGCTCGCGAGCCAGGAGGCGACCAGCATCGCCGGCACCTCCACCGCGACCGCGGCGAGCTCGCCGAGGCGCGGCGCGAGCGTGGTCACGCGCAGCGTGCCGAGCGCGAAGCCCACCGCGAACACGATCGCGAAGTAGAGGACGCCGGCGGTCAGGGCGGCAGGCATCCGGGTCTCCTGCGGGGGTCGTCGCGGCCGCGAGCGCGGCCGTCTGCGGCCGATTGTCGTCGATTCCGGCACGCGCGGGGCGTCCGCGTCGCGATAATCGACGGCCGGGCGCGCGCCGCGCCGAAGGAGCCCACCGATGTCGACCCCGAGCTTCGAGACCCTGCTGTACGCCGTCGAGGACGGCGTCGCGACGATCACGCTGAACCGCCCCGAGCGGATGAACGCGTTCACCACACGGATGCGCGACGAGCTGATCGCCGCCTTCGACGCCACCGACGCCGACGACGCGGTCCGCGCGGTGATCGTCACCGGCGCGGGCAAGGCGTTCTGCGCCGGCGCCGACCTGTCGGCCGGCGGCCAGACCTTCGACTACGCCGAGCGCCGCGACGCCGCGCGCGAGTCGGTCCGCGTCGGCGACGTCTACCGCGACGGCGGCGGGATGGTGACGCTGCGGATCTTCCGCAGCCTGAAGCCGGTGATCGGCGCGATCAACGGTGCGGCGGTCGGCGTCGGGGTCACGATGCAGCTGCCGATGGACATCCGCCTCGCATCGACCGCCGCGCGCTTCGGCTTCGTGTTCTCGCGCCGGGGCATCACGCCGGAGGCCGCGTCGACCTGGTTCCTGCCGCGCGTGGTCGGCATCCAGACCGCGCTCGAGTGGTGCTACACCGGCCGGGTGTTCGACGCCCAGGAGGCGCACCGCGAGCGGCTTGTCAGATCGCTGCACGCGCCCGAGGACCTGTTGCCGGCCGCGCGCGCGCTCGCCCGCGAGATCGCGGACAACGCCGCGCCGGTGTCGGTTGCGCTCGCGCGGCAGATGCTGTGGCGCATGGCGGGGGCCGACGACCCGATGCGCGCGCACCGCGTCGACAGCCGCGCGATCCAGGCGCGCGGCCGCTCGGCCGACGTGCGCGAGGGCGTCGGCGCGTTCCTCGAGAAGCGCCCGCCGCGCTTCCCCGATCGCGTCTCCGCCGACCTGCCCGATTTCTTCCCGTGGTGGGACGAGCTGCCGTTCGAGTGAGCCGCGACGTTCAGCCGGCGACGCGCGCGCGACGCGCACGATCGGGTCGACGATCTGGCGCTCGAGCGGCGGCCGCACGGTGCGTGCTACCCTGCGCCGCATCCCCCGGAGGAGACCCCCGTGCGCCGCATCGCCCGCATGCTGGCCGCCGTCCTGGGTGCGACGCTCGCCGTCGCCCCCGTGGTCGCGCAGGCCCAGGCGTTCCCGAGCAAGCCGATCCGCTGGATCGTGCCGTTCCCGCCAGGCGGCCCCACCGACGGCTTCTCGCGCGGCGCCGCGCAGAAGCTCTCCGAGGTGCTCGGCGTGCCCGTGATCGTCGAGAACGTGCCCGGCGCGGGCGCCTCGATCGGCATGGAGCGGGTCGCGCGCTCGGCGCCCGACGGCTACACGATCGGGCTCGCCACGACCGGCACGCACGCGATCAACCCGCACCTCTACGGCCCGCGCCTGCCGCACGACACCTCGAAGGACTTCACGCCGCTCACGCTCGCGGTCCGCTACGTGAACGTGCTCGTCGTGAACCCGAAGCTGCCGATCGACTCGGTCGGCGACCTCGTCGCCTGGGCGAAGGCGAACCCCGACAAGGTGACCTTCGGCTCGGCCGGCAACGGCTCGTCGAACCACCTGTCGGGCGAGGTGCTGAAGATGGTGACCGGCGCACCGATGCAGCACGTGCCCTACCGCGGCAGCGCGCCCGCGCTCGCCGACGTGATCGCCGGCAACATCACCTTCATGTTCGACATCCTGATCACCGCGATGCCCTCGGCGCAGGCCGGGCGCGTGAAGGCGATCGCGGTGACCAGCGAGCGCCGCTCGCCGTTCGCGCCGACCGTGCCGACGATGGCCGAGGCCGGCATCAAGGGCTTCGCCGAGGCCGGCAGCGACCTGTGGTTCGGCATCGTCGGGCCGGCCGGCATCCCGAAGCCGGTGGTGCAGAAGCTCAACGAGGCGCTGATCACCGCGATGCGCTCGCCCGAGATGCGCCAGCGGATGTCGGCCAACGGCTTCGAGCCCTGGACCAGCACGCCCGAGGACTTCGCGAAGGTGATCCGCGACGACCGCGACCGCTGGGGCCCGATCGTCCGCGCGTCCGGCGCGAAGGTCGACTGAACGCGGGGAGGCCCCGATGGACATGACCCGACCCGGGGGCGTCGCGCCGGCCGGCGCCGACGCCATCCCCGATGCGCGCGGCATCAACCTCTACCGCGCCGACCCGATGGCGGCGCCGCTGTTCGCGACCTACCTGCCGCGCGAGCTCTTCGAGCACCTCGCGTCGCACTTCGACCGGCTGGGCGGGCTCGCAGGCGGGCGCCTCGACGAGCTCGCGTCGGTCGCGGACAAGCACCCGCCGACGCTGTCGGTGCGCACGCGGCGCGGCGCCGACGAGTCGCGCGTCGTCAAGCACCCGGCCTACGTCGAGCTCGAGCGCGTCGCGTTCTGCGAGCTCGGGCTCGCGGCGATGTCGCACCGCGGCGGCGTGCTCGGCTGGCACGAACCGATGCCGCCCGCGGCCAAGTACGCGCTGACCTACCTGCTTGTGCAGGCCGAGTTCGGGCTGTGCTGTCCGGTGTCGATGACCGACTCGCTCGCGCGCACGCTGCGCCGCTACGGCGATCCGGCGCTGGTGGAGCGGGTGCTGCCCCTGGTCACCGCGCTCGACTTCGACGCGCTGCACCAGGGCGCGATGTTCATGACCGAGCAGGGCGCGGGGTCGGACGTCGCCGGCACCGCGACGCTCGCGCGCGAGCGCCCCGACGGCACGTTCGCGCTGACCGGCGACAAGTGGTTCTGCTCGAACCCCGATGCGGGCTTCGCGATGGTGCTCGCGCGCAGCGAGCCGGCGGTCACGCACCCGGGACTCAAGGGGGTGTCGCTGTTCCTGCTGCCGCGCAGCCTGCCCGACGGCACGCCGAACGCCTACCGGATCCTGCGCCTGAAGGACAAGCTCGGCACGCGCTCGATGGCGAGCGGCGAGATCCGCCTCGAGGGTGCGACCGCGTGGCGGGTCGGCGAGCGCGGGCGCGGCTTCCAGCAGATGGCCGACATGGTCAACAACTCGCGCCTGTCGAACGGCGTGCGCGCGGCCGGGCTGATGCGCCGCGCGCTGACCGAGGCGCTGCACGTCGCGCGCAACCGGGTCGCGTTCGGGCGAGCGCTCGTCGAGATGCCCTTGATGCGCCGTCAACTCGCGAAGATGGCGCTGCGCACCGAGCAGGCGCGCACGATGGTGTTCCAGACCGCCGGCGCGCTCGCGCGCGCCGACCGCGAGGGCGGCCGCGCGGCGACGCTGGCCCGGATCATGACGCCGCTGATCAAGTTCCGTGCCTGCCGCGACGCGCGCGTCGTCACCGGCGACGCGATGGAAGTCCGAGGCGGTTGCGGCTACATCGAGGAGTGGAGCGACGCGCGGCTGCTGCGCGACGCGCACCTCGGCTCGATCTGGGAGGGCACGAGCAACATCGTCGCGCTCGACGTGCTGCGGGCCGCGAAGCGCGACGACGCGCTGCCGGTGTTGCGCGCGCACGTCGACGCGCTGCTGGCCGACGGGGCGCCCTGCGACCCTGCGCTCGCCGGGCTGCAGGCGCGCTGCGTCGAGCGCGCGTTCGCGCTCGCGGCCGACGCCGCCCGCGACGACCGCGCCGAGCTCGCCCGGCAGGCGGCGTCGGCGCTGTACCACGCGACGACGCTCGCCGGCCTGCGCTGGGAGGCCCGCCACGCCGGCCTGCCGCTGCGCGCCCGGCTGGCCGACGACGTGCTGCGCCACCGGCTCGCGCCGCGCGACCCCCTCGATGCGCCGCCCGACGCGCCCGCGGTCGAGCTCGAACCGGAGGTCGAGCTCGGCCGTTGACCGACCGTCGCCCGGGGTCGCCTTCGAGGCCCCGGTCGACGGGCGCTATCCTTGCCCAGCCCGACGCACGAACGACACCTACACACACGGACACCCCCGGGGGACCCTCCATGCCCGACGCCCGCAAGCCGGACCGGCCGCACGCCAGCGCTGCCGCGCGCCCGATCGACGACGACCTCGACGGCCTGGCCGCGCGGCGCGACGCCACGCCCACCGGCCCGTCCGGGCTCGGCGACCGGCTCGCGTTCCTGCTCGGCTTCGTCCGTGACCCCGCGGGGGTCGGCTCGGTCGTGCCGAGTTCGCACCGCCTCGAGCGCCGCCTGGTGCGCAACGCACGGATCGCCGAGGCCCGCACGGTCGTCGAGCTCGGTCCCGGCACCGGTGGCACGACCCGCGCCTTCCTCGACGCGATGTCGCCGCAGTCGCGACTGCTGGCGATCGAGCTCGACCCGGTCTTCGCGGGCCGCCTCGGCGACCAGCTCCGCGACCGGCGGCTGCACGTGGAGTGCGGCAGCGCCGAGCGGATCGGCGAGATGCTCGCCGCGCGCCGGCTGTCCGCGCCCGACGCGATCGTCTCGGGCATCCCGTTCTCGACGATGCCGCAGGACGTCGGCGAGCGGATCGCGGCCCAGGTCGCGCAGGTGCTGCGCCCGGGCGGCGTGTTCGTCGCCTACCAGGTGCGCCCGCGCGTGGCCGACTTCACCAGCCCCCACCTGGGTACGCCGAAGTTCGAGTGGGAGCTGTGGAACGTGCCGCCGATGCGCGTCTTCACCTGGGTGAAGCCGACCGCCTGACCGGCCCCGCGCGACGCCCTACTGGGTCCGGACGATCTCGTCCGTGATCCGGTACCCGCCGTCGAGCCAGTCGACGATCTCGCGCGCGGCCGGGTGCTCGAACGCCGCATACTTCGCGCGCAGCGCGGGCAGCGCCTCGCCGAGCCGGTCGAGGCCGGTGTCCTGCAGCGGGATCAGGTCCCCGCGGACCGCGTCGGCAAGGGGCCCGTCGCCGAGCACCTCGCGGCATGCGCGCGCGAACGCGGCGCCGTACGCATAGGCCGCGTCGCCGATCCGGTAGCGCTCGGCGAGCGTCAGCAGCGGGATGCAGCCGAGCTCGGGCTGCAGCGCGGGGTTCACCGCGTGGCCGTCGAGCAGCGCCGCGTTCGAGGCGGGCCGCCCGGTCGCCGCGCGCAGGTGCAGTGCCTGCGACATCCGCTGGCCGTCGTTGACCGGGTAGTTGTCCCAGAGCACCGGGCGGCGGCCGAGGGTCTCGGCGACGCGCGTCAGGTGCGCCGCGCCGTACTCGCGCGAGCAGACCTCCTCGCCGGTCCAGAACACCCCGACAGAGGGGTCGAGCAGGCGACCGAGCCGCGCGAGGTAGTCGGGCGGGCGTACGCCGAAGACGCGGTCGAGCACCGGGTCGTCGGAGTAGTAGCTCGGGCACGCGTAGAGGCGCGCGGCGCGCGTGCGCTGCGCGACGAACGCGACGAGCGCGGCCTGGCGATCGGCGAGCGTCGGGTCGTCGCCGCGGATGTCGTCGAACAGCAGCGCGAGCGCGTCGAGGCCGACTGCGGCGTCGAGCGTCGCGACGCGCGCGGCGAGCCGCGTCCAGTCGGCCGAGCCCGGCGCGCCGTCGAACTCGTGCGGCGACAGGCCGACCCCGAAGCGCATGCCCGCCGCCCGGCACGCTCGCGCGAAGTCCGCGATCGGCGCGAGCTCGTCGTCGGTCATCGGCTCGCGCCAGCGGCGGCGCAGCGCGGTCGCGGCCTTGGGCGCATACAGGAAGAACCCGAAGCCGCGCGCGGCCAGCCGCACGGCGACGCGGGTGCGCGCCTCCCAGCTCCAGGGACGGCCGTAGTAGCCTTCGACGATGCCGAGATCGACGGGGAGCGGGGAGGACGACGGCGTCATGGGCGGATCCGGACGGCGCGAGGCGGGTGCCGCATTGTCCGCCATCGGCGCGCCGGCGCGCGACGCCGAGGCCGACGCGGGGCGCATCGAGCCGGCCCGCTTCGACCTGGCGCGGCTGCGCCGCTTCTGGGCGATCGCCGGCCCGTTCTGGCGCTCCGAGGAGCGCTGGCGCGCGGGCGTGCTGATCGCGCTGCTCGCGCTGCTGCTGCTCGGGCAGACCGCCTTCAACCTGCAGTTCGTCCGCCAGAGCGGCGAGCTGACCTCGGCGCTCGCCGCGGGCGACGCCGACCGGTTCTGGGCCGCGATCCGGTTCACGCTCGGGCTGCTCGCGGTCGCGGTGCCGATCTGGGCGACCTACTACTGGGTACGCGACACGCTCGGCCTGCACTGGCGACGCTGGCTGACCGGCCGCTTCCTCGACGCCTGGCTCGGCAACCGCGCGTACTACGCGCTCGGCGGGCGCGGCGACATCGACAACCCCGACCAGCGGATCGCCGAGGACGTCGCAACCTTCACGCAGCAGTCGCTGTACTTCCTGATGGTCGCGCTCGGCGCCGCGATCCAGCTCGCCGCGTTCGTCGCGCTGCTGTGGTCGATCTCGCACGAGCTGGTGTACTTCCTCGTCGGCTACGCGGTGTTCGGCACCCTGATGACGACGGCGGTGTTCGGGCGGCCGATGGTGGGGCTGAACTTCCGGCAGCTGCGGCGCGAAGCCGATTTCCGCTTCGGGCTGGTGAGGATCCGCGAGCATGCCGAGGCGATCGCGTTCTCGCACGGCGAGCGCGACGAGACCGATCGCGCGATGCGCGGCTTCGAGCGCGTGTTCCGAAACGTGCGCCGGCTGCTGCGGATGCAGTTCGGGCTCAACCTGTTCCAGTACGCGTTCAGCTTCCTCACGATCGTGCTGCCCAGCGCGATCATCGCGAACCGCGTGCTGTCGGGCGAGCTCGAGGTCGGCCACGCGGTGCAGGCGGGCGGCGCGTTCACCGCGATCCTCGCGGCGATGACGATCGTCGTCGACCACTTCGAGGGGCTGTCGCGGCTGTCGGCGGGCGTGGACCGTCTCTACGGCTTCGCGCGCTCGCTCGACGCGCACGCGGACGGCGCGGCCGCGGCCCCGCCGCTCGTGGAGCGCACCGCCGCGTCGCCCCCTCCCGACGACGGCGCCGACGCGGGGCCGCGGATCGCGACGGTCGCCGCGCAGCGGCTCGCCCTCGACCGCGTGACCGTGCTCACGCCAGACCGGCTGCGCACGCTGGTGATCGAGCTCAGTCTCGAGGTCGAGCCGGGCCGCGGGCTGCTGGTCGTGGGCGGCAGCGGCGGCGGCAAGAGCTCGCTGTTGCGCGCGATCGCCGGGCTGTGGACCGCCGGCACCGGGCGCATCGAGCGGCCCGGGCCCGAGCAGATGGTGTTCCTGCCGCAGCACCCGTACATGGCGCTCGGCACGCTGCGCGACCAGCTGCTCTATCCCGACCGCGCGCGGCGCGTCGACGACGCGGCGCTTCGCGCGCTGCTCGAGCGGGTCAACCTCGGCGCGCTCGCGGAGCGGCTCGGCGGGCTCGACGCCGAGCAGGACTGGGCGAAGGTGCTGTCGATCGGCGAGCTGCAGCGGCTCGCGTTCGCGCGGGTGCTGCTCGCCGAGCCGCGCTACGCGATGCTCGACGAGGCGACGAGCGCGCTCGACGCGGCCAACGAGGAGCGGCTCTACAACGAGCTCGCGGCGACGCGAACGACGCCGGTCAGCGTCAGCCACCGCCCCGGCATCGTCCGCTTCCACCACGACGTGCTCGAGCTGCCGGGCGACGGCAGCTGGCGCGTCGTGCCCGCGCCCGGCTACCGGCTCGGCTGAGCGGCGCGCCGCTCGAGCGCCTCGCGGCGCGCGATCCAGACGTTCGAGGCGATGATCACCGCCGCGCCCGAGATCGTCCACGCGGTCGGCAGGTCGGCGAAGAAGATCGCGCCGATCATCGACGACCACACCAGGTCGAGGTAACGCATCGGCTGCATCGCCGAGATGTCGGCCATCGTGAACGCGCGCGTCATGCACAGGTGCGCGGCGCTGCCGAGCAGGCCGCAGACGAGGAACGCGCCCCACTGCCATGCGCTCGGCGCGACCCAGAACGGCAGCGCCATCGGCAGCGCGAACAGCGTCACCGTCAGGTTCTGCCAGGTGACGATCACCGAGGCCGAGTCGTGCTTGGTCAGCGCCTTGTTGATCAGGAACGAGGCGGCGAACAGCGGCGAGGACGCGAGCATCACCAGGCTCCAGACGCCCGCGCGCCCGCCGTGGTTCAGGTGCGGCCAGACGACGATCGCGATGCCCACGAAGCCCACCGCGGCCGCGGTCCAGCGCGCGGCGGTGACCTTCTCGCCCAGCACCAGCGCCGCGCCCGCGAGCACGAAGATCGGCGTGGTGAACATCATCGCCGTCATGTCGGCCATCGGCACGTGCGGCAGCGCGAGAAAGAAGAGCGTCAGCGCGCCGCAGTGAAAGACGCCGCGCCACAGCTGGCCGGGCAGCCGGTTCGGCCGGTACGCGACGAGGCCCGCGCGCAGGATCCACGGCAGCATCACCAGCAGGCCGAACAGGTAGCGCAGGAACTGCGCCTGCAGCGGATTCATCTCGGTGGTCATGCGCTTCATCAGCGCGTTCATCGAGACGAGCAGCAGCCCGCCGAGCGCCATCCAGGCCATGCCGCGCAGCGTTGCCGCGCGGCGCGCCGCGTCGCTGGCGACGGCGCCGGTCGGCGCGGCCGCGGTCGTGCTGCTCAAGGGTGCTCCCTGTCTCCCGTCGGGCGTCCGATGGTACGCCCGGGCGCGTCCGCGGCGCAGCGCCCGTTCCGCGGGCCGGCTTTGCGGCGCGGCGCGGCCGTCGGACAATGCCGGCATGAAACCGAGACACCGCCTCGCCGCCCCGTCCGTCCGCGCGCGCCTCGTGCGCACCGCGGCGGCCCTCGTCGCCGCGCTCGCGCTGCCGGCCTGCGCCAACCTGGAGTTCCAGTGGGCGAACACCGGCTCGCCCGCGAAGCTCGAACGCCGGATGCTCGACCTGTACGATCCGATGAGCCCGGTCAACGTCTGGAACGTGTTCTGAAGCCTCCGAGCAACGCCACGGCCCGATCGAGGCCGGCGACGCCGCCCCGCGCGCGTGCGCCGTCGCGGACGGGGTGCGCGTGAGGCCGCGCCGCGCGCTCGCCGCCGCGGGGCTGGCCGCGTCACTCGCCGGCTGCGCGTCGGCCCCGCCGCCGCGCACGCCCGATCGCCCGCCGCCGCTGACCGCCTCGAGCGTGCCGCCGGCCTTCCCGGTGCCCGGCGCGTGCGAGCGCATGGTCCACCTCGCGCGCCAGGAGTGGACGCTGTTCGGCTCGCCGGAGGTGCTCGCGCAGCCGGACGGCGCCGCGCGCGTCGCGTTCGCCGACGCGGCCGCGCCGACGCACGAGCTGCACGCGCCGATGCTGTCGCGCGTGCTGGTCTACTGGTACGGCGTCAGCCGTTCGCCGATCGTCGGCACGCAGGGCGAGCTGCGGCCGTGGTCGGCCGCGTTCGTCTCGTGGCTCGCGCGCGGCGCCGGGTACACCGCCGACGAGTTCCCGCAGACCGTGCTGCACTGGGACTACATCGAGCGCTTCATGCGGCCGCGCCCGGGCGACGCGTTCGAGACGCGCGACCCGCTGCGCCACGCGCCGCGCGCCGGCGACCTGGTCTGCAACGCGCGCGAGGCCACCGTCGACGCGGGAGCGCGCCAGGCGGGCGTCCTGCCCTTCGCGTCGCTGCGTCGCGGCGCGTACCACTGCGACCTGGTCGTCGCCGTGCAGCCTGGCGAGGCGCAGGCGATCGGCGGCAACGTGTCGGACGTGGTCGCGCTCACGCGGCTGCGGATCGCCGAGGACGGCCGCCTGCTGCCCGACCCGAAGCGGCCGTGGGCCGCGATCGTCGCGCGTCGCGGGACCGCGTGCGCACCCGTGCCGCCGGTGCCGGCGCGCGGGCCGGTGCCCGCGACCTGAGCGGTCCGCCGGCGCCGGCGTCGGCGCCGTCAGTGCTTGTGCGAGTGACCGCCGCCGGACGACGCGTTCAGCGGCCGCACCGGCGCCTTCACCTCGAGCGTCTCGCGCCGGCCGCCGGTCTCGAGGACCAGCGTGATCGGCACGACCTCGCCTTCCTTCAGCGTGCGGTTCAGCGACATCAGCATCACGTGGTAGCCGCCGGGCTTCAGCGCGACCGGCTTGCCGGCGGGCAGCTCCAGCGACGGCACGGCACGCATCTTCATCACGCTGCCGTCCATCGTCATCTCGTGGATCTCGACGACGCCGGCGACCGGCGAGCGCGCCTCGACGAGCCGCGAGGGCTGCGTGGCGGTGAGCGTCATGAACGCGCCCGAGGCCTGCTGCTGCGGGACGGTGGCGCGCACCCAGGGGTCGCCGACCGCGACCTGGGCGAGGGCGGATGCCGCGGGCACGGCGGCCAGCACGGCCGCGGCGGCGAGGATCGCGAGGGAATGCTTCATCGGAGTGTCCTGTGCGCCGCGGGCGCGTCCCGAGGGGAGCCCGCGGCGTGATCGTCGGGGTCCGGACCGCGTGCGGCCGGCGGTGCCGGGCGCGTCGGGGCCGTGCGTGTCAGGCGAGCGGGGGCGCCGCGGGCGGGCCGCGCGGCTCCGGGGCGATGCGCGCGCCGCGCGGCGGCGCGGACGCGTGCGCACGGGCCACGGGCGCCGGCCGGAAGGCCGGGTCGGCGGACGCGGCCGGCGCGCCGCCGGGTGCCGCGTGGGTGCCGCCGTGCACCGAGCACATCGCGCAGGCGGCGTGGTCGTCGACGTGGTGGCCGACCGGGGCCACCGGCCGTTGGCCGTCGGCGACGCACAGGTCGTGCAGGCCGGGTGCGCTCGCCGCCGCGAGCGCTCGCGACACCGCGGGCGCCACGCCCGACAGCAGCACGCACAGCGCGACCAGCACCGCCAGTGCTGTGGCGTGCCGGCGGAGCGGTCTCGAAGGGGTGGCGCGGCGGGTCATCGGTGGTGCGTCGGGCGCGTCGGCCGGCATGGCTCGCCGGGCGGGCGCGGGCAGTCTAGCACCGCGCGCGCGGCGGCTCAGGGGGTCGGGCGGCAGTCGAGCCGACCGGCCGCGTCGACGACGCACAGCGCATCGCCGCGGCTCAGCAGCACGTGGCCGCGCTGGACATCGACGAGCCGCGCGCCGGCGCGCAGCAGCGCTCCCACGGTCTGCATCGCCTGGCAGGAGACCGGGTCGAACCGGCCGAGGTCGGGCCGCACGGCGGAGGCCGCCACGGCGTCCGCGCGCGCGGTGCGCGCGGCGAGGGCCTTGCGCTGGGCG
>JBILTM010000307.1:0-4305 GCA_044371545.1 Burkholderiaceae bacterium | reverse complement strand
TAGAATCCGCTCAAGCGTGCCACCGCCACGGTGGCGGTTCCTCACCGTTGCGTCACGATGCCGATCTCGCTGCAGGACAAGCTGGTGGTCGCGATCTCCTCGCGCGCGCTGTTCGACTTCGAGGAGGAGAACCGGCTGTTCGAGGCCGGCGACGACCACGCCTACATGCGGCTGCAGCTCGAGCGCCTCGACGTGCCGGCAGCGGCCGGCTGCGCGCTGCCGCTCGTGAGGAAGCTGCTCGCCTTCAACCGTGGCGGTCGGCACCGCGTCGAGGTGGTGATCCTGTCGCGTAACGACCCGGCGAGCGGCATGCGCGTGTTCCGCTCGGCGGGCTTCCACGGGCTGCCGATCGAGCGCGGCGTGTTCACCCGCGGGCGCGCGCCGTACGGCTACCTCGGCGCGCTCGGCGCGCACCTGTTCCTGTCGGCCAACGAGGACGACGTGCGCGGCGCGCTCGCGGCGGGCTTCCCGGCCGCGCGCGTGTACCCGGACTCGGCACGCGCCGGCGGTTCGCATCCGCAGGAGGTGCGCATCGCGTTCGACGGCGACGCGGTGCTGTTCTCCGACGAGGCCGAGCGCGTCTTCCAGGGCGAGGGGCTCGACGCGTTCCAGCACCACGAGCGCTCGCGCGCCGAGCATCCGCTGATGCCGGGCCCGTTCGAGCCGCTGCTGCGCGCGCTGCACGCGCTGCGGCTCGACGCCGAAGCCGACGGCGCGATGCGCATCCGGACCGCGCTGGTCACCGCGCGCAGCGCGCCCGCGCACGAACGCGCGGTACGCACGCTGATGGCATGGCAGGTCGAGGTCGACGAGGCGATGTTCCTCGGCGGGCTCGACAAGGGTCCGTTCCTGCGCTCGTTCGAGCCGGACTTCTTCTTCGACGACCAGACGCGGCACTGCGAGTCGGCGGCGGCGGCGGGGCCGACGGGGCATGTGGTGCACGGGGTGGCGAACTCGGCTCCTGGCCGTACGCGGTGAAGCGGGCCGCGAGCCCGGCGCGTGCGCCGGACTCGTGTCCAGGTCAGCGCTTCTTCAGGGCAGCGAACGCCGCCTGCATTGCGGTCGGCGCCTGCGGGCCGCGCGGCGCGGCGCCACCGGGCTTCGGCGCGGCCGACGGCTGACGCGGCGAACCGCGCCCTGCTTCGCGGGGAGGACGATCGGCATGCCGGCGCGGCGCTGCGTCGCGGCCCGGCTCGTCGTCGAGCCGCATGGTCAGCGCGATCCGCTTCCGCTGCGGGTCGACCTCGAGCACCTTGACCCGGACGATCTGGCCGGCCTTGACCGCCTCCCGCGGGTCGCGGACGAACTTCGCGGACAGCGCCGACACGTGGACCAGGCCGTCCTGGTGGACACCGATGTCGACGAACGCGCCGAAGTTCGCGACGTTGGTGACGATGCCCTCGAGCACCATGCCGGGCTGCAGGTCCGAGACCTTCTCGACGCCCTCGCGGAACGTCGCGGTGACGAAGTCGCCCCGCGGGTCGCGACCCGGCTTCTCGAGCTCGACGAGGATGTCGCGCACGGTGGGCACGCCGAAGCGCTCGTCGACGAACGCGCCGGGCGACAGACCGCGCAGCAGGTCGCGATTGCCGACGACGTCGGAGGCCGGACGGCCGAGCGCCGCGAGGATCCGCTGCACGACCGCGTAAGCCTCCGGGTGGACCGCAGACGCGTCGAGGGGGTCGTCACCGCCCTGGATCCGCAGGAACCCGGCCGCTTGCTCGAAGGTCTTGTCGCCGAGACGTGGCACCTGCTTCAGTGCCGCTCGGCTGCCGTACCGTCCGTGCGCGTCGCGGTGCGCGACGATGCGCTCGGCGATCGACGGGTTCAGACCAGAGACGCGCGCGAGCAGCGGCACGGACGCGGTGTTCACGTCGACGCCGACCGCGTTGACGCAGTCCTCGACGACCGCGTCGAGGCTGCGCGCGAGGCCCCGCTGGTCGACGTCGTGCTGGTACTGGCCGACGCCGATCGACTTCGGGTCGATCTTGACGAGCTCGGCGAGCGGGTCCTGCAGGCGGCGCGCGATCGACACCGCACCGCGCAGGCTGACGTCGAGGTCCGGGAACTCGCGGGCGGCGAGCGCCGACGCCGAGTACACCGACGCTCCGGCCTCGGAGACGACGACCTTGCGAAGGCCGAGCTCGGGGTGCCGCTTCTGCAGGTCGCCGGCGAGCCGGTCGGTCTCGCGCGATGCGGTGCCGTTGCCGATCGCGACCAGCGCGACGCCATGTCGTGCGGCGAGCTTCGCGAGGGTCGAGACGGTACCGTCCCAGTCGCGGCGCGGCTCGTGCGGATACACGGTCGCGGTGTCGAGGAGCTTGCCGGTCGCGTCGACGACCGCGACCTTCACGCCGGTGCGCAGGCCGGGATCGAGGCCCATCACCGCCTTCGGACCCGCGGGCGCGCCGAGCAGCAGGTCCTTCAGGTTCGCGGCGAACACGCGGATCGCCTCGGCCTCCGCGTCCTCGCGCAGCCGCCCGAAGAGCTCGCTCTCGAAGTGCAGCTGCAGCTTCACGCGCCAGCACCAGCGCAACACATCGGCGAGCCAGCGGTCGGCGTGCATCGAGCCGTCGAGCAGCACCGCTCCGAGGCCGACGAGGCCGGCGAGCTTCGTCACGCACGGATGCGGCACCAGTGCGTCGCGCTCCTCGCCGAGGGACATCGACAGCGACAGCACGCCCTGCTGTCGGCCGCGGAACAGCGCGAGCGCCCGGTGCGACGGCACGCCGCGCAGCGGCTCGGCGTGCTCGAAGTAGTCGCGGAATTTCTCGGCATCGGCGCCCCCTGCGGCACCCTCGGCGCGCTTCGAGGCGATCGAGCCCTCGTCCCAGAGGAACGTCCGGAATGCGTTCAGCACCTCCGGCCGCTCGGCGAAGCGCTCGCACAGGATGTCGCGCGCGCCGTCGAGCGCGGCCTTCGCATCGGCGACGCCGCGCTCGGCCGACACGTATGCGAGCGCTGCGTCCTGGGGCACGAGGTCGCGGTCCGCGAGCAGCGCGTCTGCGAGTGGCTCGAGGCCCGCCTCGCGCGCGATCTGCGCCTTCGTGCGCCGCTTGGGCTTGTACGGCAGGTAGAGGTCCTCGAGCTCCTGCTTCGTCGACGCGGCGTCGATCGAGGCTGCGAGCGCGTCGGTGAGCTTGCCCTGCTCGGCGATGCTCGCGACGATCGTCGCGCGCCGCGCCTCGAGCTCGCGCAGATAGGCGAGCCGCTCCTCTAGCGTGCGCAGCTGCGTGTCGTCCAGACCGTCGGTGGCTTCCTTGCGGTAGCGCGCCACGAAAGGGACGGTAGCGCCGCCGTCGAGCAGGTCGACCGCGGCGTCGACGCGCGACTGTGCGACCGCGAGCTCGGTCGCGATCCGGGCACGGACGCGGCGCTCGGCACCCGCGTCCGGTACTGCGCCGTGTGGCCCGCGCCCGGTTCCGGCCGCCACCGACGGGTCCGCGGAGACCGGCTCGGACACGCCGCTCGGAGAGGTACTGGACATCGGAAGGAACGAAGGGGGTAGCGGCCGCGGATTGTGCCACACCCCCTCCTGCGGCCGCTCCCGCCTCAGCTCAGTGCACCGTCCTCTCGAACACGAACCGCCCGCCCTCGAAGTCCACCGGCACCACGTCCTTCGGCGCGTACTTCCCTTCGAGGATCGCACGTGCGACCGGGTTCTCGATGTGCTGCTGGATCGCGCGCTTCAGCGGCCGCGCGCCGTACACCGGGTCGAAGCCCACCTTCGCGATCTCGTCGAGCGCGCGGTCGGTCACGGTCAGCGCGAGGTCGCGCTCGTGCAGCCGCTGCTCCAGGCGCTTGAGCTGGATCCGTCCGATCGAGCGGATGTGCTCCTGCGCGAGCGCGTGGAACACCACGATCTCGTCGATGCGGTTGATGAACTCCGGCCGGAAGTGGCGCTTGACCTCGCCCATCACCGCCTCCTTGATCAGGTCGGGGTCGGTGCCGTCGGCGCTCATCCGCTGGATCTCGTGCGAGCCGAGGTTGGAGGTCATCACGATCACGGTGTTCTTGAAGTCGACCGTGCGGCCCTGCCCGTCGGTCATCCGTCCGTCGTCCAGCACCTGCAGCAGCACGTTGAACACGTCCGGATGCGCCTTCTCGACCTCGTCGAACAGGATCACGCTGTAGGGCTTGCGGCGAACCGCCTCGGTCAGCGCGCCGCCCTCGTCGTAGCCGACGTAGCCGGGGGGCGCGCCGATCAGCCGCGACACCGAGTGCTTCTCCATGAACTCGGACATGTCGATCCGGATCATGTGGTCCTCGCTGTCGAAGAGGAAATTCGCCAGCGCCTTGCACAGC
>JBILTM010000130.1:0-14781 GCA_044371545.1 Burkholderiaceae bacterium | reverse complement strand
GACGCCGCTCGCGGACGACGTCGAACCGGTCGAGGTCCATCACCTTCGCCCAGGCGGCGACGAAGTCGTCGACGAACTTCGCTTTCGCATCGTCGCTCGCGTAGACCTCGGCGAGCGCGCGCAGCTCGGCGTGCGAGCCGAAGATCAGGTCGGCGCGCGTCGCGGTCCAGCGCGTGCGGCCCGACGCGTCGCGGCCCGCGTAGACGCCGTCCGCGTCCGCGACCGGGGTCCAGGTGGTCCCGGGCTCGAGCAGGTTCACGAAGAAGTCGTTCGACAGCACGCCGGGCCGGTCGGTCAGCACGCCGTGCGACGGGTGGCCGGCGTTGGCGTCGAGCGCCCTCAGCCCGCCGACCAGCACGGTCATCTCCGGCGGCGTCAGCGTCAGCAGCTGTGCGCGATCGACCAGCTCCGCCTCGGCCAGCCGCCGGGCCTTCGGGCCGTACCAGTTGCGGAAGCCGTCGGCCCGCGGCTCGAGCACCGCGAACGAGGCCGCGTCCGTCTGCTCGGCCGACGCGTCGGTGCGCCCCGGCGTGAACGGCACCACGATCGCGCGGCCCGCGGCCTTCGCCGCCTGCTCGATCGCCGCCGCGCCGCCGAGCACGATCAGGTCGGCGATCGACACGCGCTTGCCGCCCGCCGCCTTCGCGTCGAACCGCGCCTTGACCGCCTCGAGCACCTCGATCACCCGGGCGAGTTGCGCCGGGTCGTTGACCGCCCAGTCCTTCTGCGGCGCGAGCCGGATCCGCGCGCCGTTGGCGCCACCGCGCTTGTCCGAGCCGCGGAAGGTCGAGGCCGAGGCCCAGGCGGTCGAGACCAGTTCACGGACCGTGAGCCCGCTCGAGAGGAGCTCGGCCTTCAGCGCCGCGACATCGGCCGCATCGACCCGCGGATGGTCGAGCGCGGGCACCGGGTCCTGCCAGATCAGCGCCTCGGCGGGCACCTCGGGTCCGAGGTAGCGGGCGCGCGGGCCCATGTCGCGGTGGGTGAGCTTGAACCACGCGCGGGCGAACGCATCGGCGAACGCGGCCGGGTCGCGGTGCAAGCGGCGCGAGATCGCCTCGTAGGCCGGGTCGAAGCGCAGCGACAGGTCGGCCGTGGTCATCATCGGCGCGTGGCGCAGCGACGGATCGTGCGCGTCCGGGATCATGTGCTCGGGCCGCACGTCCTTCGCGCGCCACTGATGCGCGCCGGCGGGGCTCTTCACGAGTTCCCACTCGTAGCCGAACAGCATGTCGAAGTAGCCGGTGTCCCAGGTCGTCGGGTTCGGCTTCCACGCGCCCTCGATGCCGCTGGTGGTCGCGTGCACGCCGCGGCCGGTGCCGAAGCGGTTCGCCCAGCCGAGGCCCATCGCCTCGATCGGCGCGCCCTCGGGCGCGACGCCCACGAGCGCCGCGTCGCCCGCGCCGTGCGCCTTGCCGAAGGTGTGCCCGCCTGCGACCAGCGCGACGGTCTCCTCATCGTCCATCGCCATGCGCGCGAAGGTCTCGCGCACGTCGCGGCCCGAGGCGACCGGGTCGGGATGGCCGTCCGGCCCCTCCGGGTTCACGTAGATCAGCCCCATCTGCACCGCGCCGAGCGGGTCCGCGAGCTCGCGCTCGCCCGAGTAGCGGCTGCCGGGTTTCTCGCTGGTGGCGAGCCATTCCGCCTCCGGACCCCAGTCGATGTCCTCGCCCGGCTCCCAGACGTCCTCGCGGCCGCCGGCGAAGCCGAAGGTGCGGAAGCCCATCGTCTCGAGCGCGACGTTGCCGGCGAGGATCATCAGGTCGGCCCACGACAGCGCGCGGCCGTAGGTCCGCTTGATCGGCCACAGCAGGCGGCGCGCCTTGTCGAGGTTGCCGTTGTCGGGCCAGGAGTTCAGCGGCGCGAAGCGCTGCGTGCCCGAGCCGGCGCCGCCCCGCCCGTCGTGGATGCGGTAGGTGCCGGCGCTGTGCCAGGCCATCCGGATGAAGAGCGGGCCGTAGTGGCCCCAGTCGGCCGGCCACCAGGGCTGCGAGTCGGTCATCAACGCGGCAAGGTCGCGCTTGACCTCGGCGAGGTCGAGCTTCGAGAACTCGGCCGCGTAGTCGAAGTCCCCGCCCATCGGGTCGCCGGCCGCGCCGTGCTGGCGCAGCACCTGCAGCTCGAGCCGCTCGGGCTACCAGTCGCGGTTGGCGCGCGCACGCGGCGCGGGGGCGGCACGGCCGCCGGAGAACGGGCACTTCGCTTCATCGGACATGGTCTTCGACTCCTGGTCTGCGGGGGGTACGTGTCGGGACGTCGGGCGCGTCGTCGCACGACGTGATGGCGCAGCTTGACGTCCTGCACCTGATCCGGCCAGACGATTGTTCCGATGTGCGCGATCGGCCCGTCCGATCGGATGAGCACCTTCGCCGCACTGCGGCGCGCGGGGCAGGCGCGCTCCGGGCCGGTGCCCGACCGCCGACGGTGGCACACTCGCGGGCTTCGACCCGGAGGACCGATTGAACGCACCCACCCGACGCCTCGCCACGCTCGCCGCGACCCTCGCGTTCGCTGCAGCCACCGCCGTCCCCACCCACGCCTCGTCCGGCAAGGAGACGCTGCCCTCGGGCGTCGTCGTCGAGCACCTGAAGCAGGGCGCGGGCGCCTCGCCGAAGGCGACCGACACCGTCTCGGTCCACTACCGCGGCACGCTCGAGAACGGCACCGAGTTCGACAGCTCGTACAAGCGCGGCCAGCCCGCGAGCTTCCCGCTGAACCGCGTGGTGCCGTGCTGGACCGAGGGCGTCCAGAAGATCAAGTCCGGCGGCAAGGCGAAGCTCACCTGCCCGCCGCAGACCGCCTACGGCGCGCGTGGCGTGCCCGGCGCGATCCCGCCGAACGCGACGCTCACCTTCGAGGTCGAGCTGCTCGCGATCCAGTGACTCCCGAGCCGGCCCGGCTGCCCACGCTATAGTCCGGCCGTGCGCCGGCGGACCCGGCGCGAGGCATCCAGACGGACTCCGGGAGACGACGGGAATGAGCGGAACGAAGGCGGGCGGCGACCCGGTCGGCGTGATCGGCCTCGGCGCGATGGGGCGCGGCATGGCTGCGTCGCTGCGGCGCGCGGGCTACCGGGTGCACGCCTGCGACGTGCGACGCGAGGCGGCCGAGGCGTTCGCGACGGACGGCGGCGTCGCCTGCTCGACGCCGGCCGAGGTCGCCGCGGCCTGCGAGGTGGTGGTCAGCGTCGTCGTCAATGCCGCGCAGACCGAGTCGGTGCTGTTCGGCGAAGGCGGCGCGGCCGCGGCCCTGAAGCCGGGCAGCCTCTTCGTGATGTGCTCCACCGTCGACCCGAACTGGTCGATCGCGCTCGAGGCCCGGCTCGCCGCGCTCGGCGTGCTGTACCTCGACGCGCCGATCTCCGGCGGCGCCGCGAAGGCCGCCGCGGGCGAGATGACGATGATGACCGCGGGCCGCCCCGAGGCCTACGCGAAGGCGGGCGGCGTGCTCGACGCGATGGCCGCGCGCGTCTATCGGCTCGGCGATCGCGCGGGCGCCGGCAGCAAGGTCAAGATCGTCAACCAGCTGCTCGCCGGCGTGCACATCGCGGCCGCGGCCGAGGCGATGGCGCTCGGCATCCGCGAAGGCGTCGACCCCGAGGCGCTGTACGACGTCATCACGCACAGCGCCGGCAACAGCTGGATGTTCGAGAACCGGATGGCGCACGTGCTCGCCGGCGACTACACGCCGCTGTCGGCGGTCGACATCTTCGTCAAGGACCTGGGCCTGGTGCTCGACACCGCGCGCGCCACCAAGTTCCCGCTGCCGCTGTCGGCGACCGCGCACCAGATGTTCATGCAGGCGTCCACCGCGGGCCACGGCCGCGAGGACGACTCGGCGGTGATCAAGATCTTCCCCGGCATCGGGCTGCCGCCGAAGCGCAGCGGGGACGCCTCGTGAGCGCGCCGCTGCTCGGCTGCATCGCCGACGACTTCACCGGCGCGACCGACCTCGCGAACAACCTCGTGCGTGCCGGCATGCGCACGGTGCAGGCGATCGGCGTGCCGGCCGCGGGCACCACGATCGACGCGGACGCGGTCGTCGTCGCGCTGAAGTCGCGCACGATCCCGGCCGCCGATGCGGTCGCGCAGTCGCTCGATGCGCTGCGCTGGCTGCGCGCGGCCGGCTGCGAGCAGTTCTACTTCAAGTACTGCTCGACCTTCGACTCGACGCCGGCCGGCAACATCGGTCCGGTCACCGACGCGCTGCTCGACGCGCTGCACGGCGAGGGCCGCGGCTTCACGATCGTCTGCCCGGCGTTCCCCGAGAACGGCCGGACGATCTTCCGGGGGCACCTGTTCGTCGGCGACGTGCTGCTGTCGGACAGCGGCATGCGCGACCACCCGCTGACCCCGATGACCGACGCGAACCTGGTGCGCGTGATGCAGTCGCAGACGCGCCGGCGCGTCGGGCTCGTGACCTACGAGACCGTCGCTGCCGGGCCGGACGCGATCCGCGCGCGCTTCGCCGCGCTGCAGGGCGAGGGCATCGGCGTCGCGGTCGTCGACGCGATCGGCAACGCCGACCTGATGCGGCTCGGCGAGGCGCTCGCCGGCCTGCCGCTGGTCACCGCCGGCTCGGGCGTCGCGATCGGGCTGCCGCGCAACTGGATCGTGCGCGGCCGGCTCGCCGAGGGCGCGCGTGCCGATGCGCTGCCGCCCGCGGGCGGGCTCGCAGCGGTGGTGTCGGGCAGCTGCTCGAGCGCCACCAACGCGCAGGTCGCGCATTGGCGCGAGCAGGGCCGCCCGGCGTTCGCCGTCGATCCGCTCGCCATCGCGTCGGGCACCGACGTCGCCGCCGCGGCGCTCGACTGGGCGCGTGCGCGGATCGCCGACGGTCCGGTGCTGGTCTACGCGACCGCCGCGCCCGACGCGGTCCGAGCGGTGCAGGCGCGGCTCGGCGTCGCGCAGGCCGGCGAGCTGGTCGAGCGCACGCTCGCCGCGGTCGCGCGCGGGCTGGTCGAGGCCGGCGTGCGCCGGCTGGTGGTCGCCGGCGGCGAGACCTCGGGCGCGGTCGTGCAGGCGCTCGGCGTCCAGCGCATGGCGATCGGCCCGCAGATCGATCCCGGCGTGCCCTGGACGGCGGTCGAGCCCGCGGCGTGCCCCGGCGAGACCGTCCACCTGGCGCTCAAGTCCGGCAACTTCGGCACGACGGACTTCTTCACGAAGGCGTTCGAGCAGCTGGGCCGCGCGTAGCCCGCGGCGCACGCGGCGGGCACGTCCCGCGCGCCGGTTGCGGCATACTGGCCCGACTCCGAGCCTCCACCGCCATGTACCGGCCCGTCAGCGCGCTCGACTACTTCCGGATGCTGGTCGACGACACCGAGTCGATCCCGCTCTTCGAGGCCGCCGCCTCGCTCGCGCTCGACGCCTACCCCGAGCTCGACCTGCAGGCGCACCTCGCGGCGTTCGACCGGCTCGCGGACCGGCTCGCCGAGGCCTGCCGCGGCGCCTCGACCGAGACCGCGCGGCTGCAGCGCACGATGCGCTTCTTCTTCGTGACCGAGGGCTTCGCGGGCAACGCGCGCGCCTACTACGACCCGGACAACAGCTACCTGCACCGCGTGCTCGAGACCCGTCGCGGCATCCCGATCACGCTGTCCGTGCTGTTCGCCGAACTCGCCGGCCACGTGGGCCTGGACGTCGACGGGGTCGCGTTCCCCGGCCACTTCCTCGTGCGCGCGAACCTGCACGACGGCATCGTCGTCATCGACCCGTTCAGCGGTGCGAGCCTCGGCCGCGACGAGCTCGAGCGTCGCGCCGCGCCGCACGGCGTCGGCGCCGATCGCCTGCTTCAGCCCGCGTCGGCGCGGCAGATCCTGATCCGGATGCTGAACAACCTCAGGGCGATCCACGCCGAGCAGGGCCGCGACGACCTGCACGACAAGGTCGTGGAGCGGTTGAGGATCCTGGCGGCGGAGCCGGGGAGCCGCTGAGCGCCGCACCGCGCCGGCGCGGACCCGCGGCGCTCGCCGCCGGATGAGGTCAGCCGCGCGGCATCCGGTGCAGCCCGCAGAGCTTGTTGCCGTCCGGGTCGCGCAGGTAGGCGAGGTACAGCTTGCCGGCGGCGCCTTCGCGCACCCCGGGCGGGTCCTCGCAGGTCGTGCCGCCGTTCGCGATGCCGGCCGCGTGGAACGCGTCGACCTGCTCGGACGACTGGCACGCGAAGCCGAGCGTGCTGCCGTTGCCGACCGTCGCCGGCTTGCCGTCGATCGGCAGGCTGACCGAGAACAGGCCGGTCGGCGTGCGCCAGAACACGCGGTGGCGGTCGACGGCGCCGGGTGCGACGCCGATGGCGCCGAGCAGCGCGTCATAGAACGCCTTCGCGCGGGGCAGGTCGTTGGTGCCGATCATCACGTGCGAGAACATGCGGGTGTCTCCGGTTCGAGTGGAACCGGGAGCCTACGGGCTCGTGCGCCGCATCGCAACGGGCGTTCCGCGCAGCGCACCGCCCGAGGATCGCCGGCTCAGTCGGCCGTGATCTTCGCGGTCCGGATCACGCGGCCCCACTCCTCGAGCTCCTTGCGCATGTACTCGCCGAGTTGCGCCGGGCTCATCTGCTCCACCGCGGTGCCGGACTCCTCCGCCTTGCGGCGGGTCTCGGGCGCGGCGATGATCCGACCGACCTCGGTGTTCAGCACCTGCACGATGTCGGCGGACGTGCCCGCCGGCGCGTAGAGCGCGAACCACGAGTCGAGCGCGAAGCCCTTGAGCCCCGCCTCGGCCGCGGTCGGTACCTGCGGCAGCGCGGACAGGCGCGCCGGCCCGGTCACCGCGAGCCCCTTGAGCCGTCCGGCCTTGATCTGCTGCACGACCGAGGCCGGGGTGGTGATGAACAGGTCGACCTGGCCGCCCATCAGGTCCTGCACCGCCGGGCCTGCGCCGCGGTAGGGGATGTGCGTGATGAAGGTGCCGGTGAGCTGCTTGAAGAGCTCGCCCGCGATGTGCTGGATCGAGCCGTTGCCGGAGGAGGCGTAGTTCAGCTTGCCCGGGTTGGCCTTCGCGAAGGCCACCAGCTCCTGGATCGTGTTCGCCGGCAGGTCGCCGCGGACCGTCACCAGCTGCGGGGCGCGGGTCACCATCGCCACCGGCGCGAAGTCCCTGATCGGATCCCAGCCCGCCTTCGCGAACAGGTGCGGGTTGCCGACCTGATAGCCGCTGTAGGCGACGAGCAGCGTGTGGCCGTCGGGCTTGGCCTTGGCGACGAACTGGTTGCTGATGTTCCCCGACGCCCCCGGCTTGTTGTCGACCACCACCGGCTGGCCGAGCGCCTTCGACAGCGGCTCGGCGATCAGCCGGGCGGTGAAGTCGGTGGTGCCCCCGGGGGCGCTCGGCACCACCAGCGTCACCGGGCGGTCGGGATACTTCGCCTGGGCGCGGGCCGGGCCGGCGAGCCCGGCGGCGGCGGCGGCGGCGAGCGCACGCAGCGTCTGTCGACGGTCCATCTTCGTCTCCTCGTCGTGCTCCGGCTTCAGGCGAGCTCGGAGATCTCGATCAGGTTGAGGTCGGGATCGCGCACGTACACCGAGCGGATCTTGCGCGTGGCCCCGGTGCGCATCACCGGACCTTCGAGGATCGGCCAGCCCCGCTCCTTCAGCAGCCGCACCACCTCGTCGGCGGACACCGTCGCGATGAAGCACAGGTCCTGCGAGCCCGGCACCGGCAGGTGGGCCTTCGGCTCGAACTCGGAGCCCTGCACGTGCAGGTTGATCTTCTGGTCGCCGAAGCGGAACGCGATGCGCTCGACCGGCGAAGTGCTGCCGACGAAGCGCTCGACGCGCATGCCGAGCACGCGCTCGTAGAAGTCGATGCAGGCCTCGGGGCGCGAGGTGGTCAGGACGAGGTGGTCGAGGTGGTCGATCATGATCCGAGGGTGCGCCGGAGCTCGGCGACGGAGGGTGGGGCGGGATGCAGGTCGGTGATCAGGCCGGCCTTCGCGACCTGCCCGGGCACGTCGTGCCCGACGATCGCGGGCAGGCCGCGGGCGACCTCGAGCAGCCGCCCGAGGTCGATGCCGGTGTCGTGGCCCATCGCCTGCAGCATGTGGATCGCGTCCTCGCTGCAGATGTTGCCGCTCGCGCCGGGCGCGTACGGGCAGCCGCCTAGCCCGCCGAGCGAGCCGTCGAACCGCTCGATGCCCGCGCGCGCCGCGGCGAGCACGTTGGCGAGGCCCATGCCGCGCGTGTTGTGGAAGTGCAGCGTCAGCTGCAGGCCGGCGAAGCGTTCGCGCAGCGCGCGGCACATGCGCTCGACCTGCGCGGGGTGCGCCATGCCGGTGGTGTCGCAGATCGTGAGGCCGCGCACACCGAGCGCGGCGAACCGGTCCGCCCAGCGCAGCACCTCGTCCTGCGGCACCTCGCCCTCCATCGGGCAGCCGAAGCAGGTCGACAGCGACACGTTGACCGGCACGCGGCCGCGCGCCATCGCGATCACCTCGCCCAGGCCCGCGAAGCTCTTCTCGCGCGGCATCCGCAGGTTCGCGAGGTTGTGCGTCTCGGAGGTCGACATCACCAGGTTCAGCTCGTCGGCGCGCGACTCGAGCGCCCGCTCGGCGCCGCGCACGTTCGGCACCAGCACCGTGTACTCGATGCCGGGCGCGCGGCGGATGCGGCCCATGACCTCCTCGGCATCGCGCAGCATCGGGATCGCCTTGGCCGACGTGAACGAAGTGACCTCGATCTTCGCGTAGCCGCAGGCGCTCAGCGCGTCGACCAGCGCCACCTTCGCGTCGGTGGGCACGAAGGCCGGCTCGATCTGGAAGCCGTCGCGGGTGACGACCTCGTTGAAGAAGATGCGTTGCATGCCGGATGCCTCAGTGGACGATGCCGCGGGCGCGCAGGTCGGCGACCTGGGCGGGCGTGAGGCCGAGCTCGGCCAGCACGGCGTCCGAGTCCTGGCCGAGCGAGGGTGCGTTGCGGCGGTGCCGGCCCGGCGTCTCGGAGAGCTTCGGGACGACGCCCGGCACCGGGAGCGTGGTGCCGTCGTCCATCCGCACCGCGTCGATCATGCCGCGCGCCAGGTAGTGCGGGTCGGCGGCGATGTCCGCGACCGTGTAGATGCGGCCCCCGGGCACCGACGCGGCGTCGAGCGCGGCCAGCACTTCGTCGACGGTCCGCTCCGCCGTCCAGGCGCCGATCACCGCGTCGAGCTCGTCGACCCGCGCGACGCGGCCGGCGTTGTCGGCGAGCGCCGGGTCGTTCGCGAGGTCCTCGCGCCCGATCAGCGTCATCAGGCGGCGGAAGATGCTGTCGCCGTTGCCGGCCACCAGCGCGTAGCCGCCGTCGCGGCAGCGGTAGGCGTTGGTCGGTGCGATGCCGGGCAGCGCGCTGCCTGCCGGGCCGCGCACCGCGCCGAACGCGCCGTATTCGGGCAGCAGGCTCTCCATGCAGTTGAAGACCGCCTCGTAGAGCGCCACGTCGATCACCTGGCCGCGGCCGGTCGCGTGCCGGTGCTGCAGGGCGAGCAGGACGCCGATCACGCCGTGCAGCGCGGCGAGCGTGTCGCCGATGCTGACGCCGACGCGCACCGGCACGCGGCCCGGCTCGCCGGTGAGGTGGCGCAGCCCGCTCATCGCCTCGGCGACGACGCCGAAACCCGGGCGGTCGCGGTAGGGGCCGGTCTGTCCGTAGCCGCTGATCCGCAGCATCACGAGCCGCGGGTTGGCCGCGAGCAGCGCGTCGGGCCCCAGCCCCCAGCCTTCCATCGCGCCCGGCCGGAAGTTCTCGATCAGCACGTCCGCCTCGGCCGCGAGCCGGCGCACGAGGTCCTGCGCCTCGGGCGTGCGCAGGTCGAGCGCGAGCGAGCGCTTGTTGCGCGACTGGACCTGCCACCAGACCGAGGTGCCGTCCTTCAGCATCCGCCAGCGGCGCAGCGGATCGCCGGCGCCGGGCGGCTCGATCTTGATCACCTCGGCGCCGAAGTCGGCGAGCGTCTTGGCCGCGAACGGGCCGGCGATCAGCTGGCCGAGCTCGAGGACCTTGAGGCCGGCGAGCGCGGCCGGCGCGGCGTCGGGTCGGACGGGGGTCTCCATCGGGACAGTGTCCCGGCCGCGGCGCGGCCCGTCCATTAGATTGCGGCGGCGGGAGCCTTCGCATTGCGCGAAGGCTGGACGAGGAAGTCGCGCAGCGCGACGACCGCCGCGTCGGCGTCGGGACGGATCGCGACGCACAGCTGCCGCTGCGCCCACGCATCCGACAGCGCGCGCCACTTCAGGCCCATCGCGCGCACGATCGGCCGGGCAGCCGCCTTCGGCAGCGCCGCGATGCCGAGTCCCGAGGCCACCATGTGGCCGACCGCGTCGAAGCTGCGCACCTGCATCCGCAGCTTCAGCGGCCGCCCCGCGGCCATCGCCGCGCGCTGCTGGGCCTGCAGCATCGCCGCGCCGGCGTTCAGGCTGATCCACGGTTCCTCGAGCGTGTCGGCGAAGGCGATCGCACCGTGTCCGACCAGCCGGTGGCCGGCGGGCAGGATCAGCACCAGCTCGTCGCGCCGGAAGTCGCTCACTTCGAGGCCGCGGATGTCGGGGCCGGCGACGAAGACGCCGAGGTCGGCGCGACCCTCGCGTACCGCGCCGGCGGCCAGCTCCGAGACCTGCTCTTCCAGCTCGACCTGGACCTCGGGCCGCGCCTCGCCGTAGCGGGCCAGCAGCGGCGGCAGGAACTGGGTGATCGCGGCCGTGCTCGCGCACACGTGGACGTGCCGGACCACGCCCTTGCGCGCGTCGGCGAGTTCGCCCATCAATGCATCGAGTTCCTGCAGCAGCGCGATCCCGCGCGCCATGAACGCCCGGCCCAGCGCGGTCGGCGCGAGGCCGCGCGAATGCCGGTCGAACAGCGGCCCGCCGACGGCCCGCTCCAGGTCGCGCAGCCGCCGGCTCGCCGCAGGCAGCACCAGGTGGCATTCGCGCGCGGCCTCGGTCAGGCTGCCGGTGCGGGCGCAGGCCACGGCGAGCCGGATCGAGACGAAGTCGAAGCGGGCGAGGTTGTAGGCCGGGGCGGGCATGGGCCCGGAGTCTACCGGGCCCGGCGCGCGGGGACCGATCGGCGGTTCTTGCAACCCGCCCGTGCAAACGCTGCCCCGGACATCCCCGTCCGCCTCGTCCGTGCGCCCGCCACGCTTCGGGCACCGTTCGTGAGGGGGCATGCCTCGAAGGGACACGACTCATGGCAACCGCACCGGGGCGTTACATCCTGCTGGTCGAGGACGAGCGGGAGATCGCGGAGGCGTTCGCGACGATCCTGGAGTCCGAGGGCTATCGGGTGCTGCAGGCGCGCGACGGGGTGGACGCGCTGCGCGTGATGCGCACGATGGCCGACCCGCCCGCGCTCGTGCTCACCGACCTGACGATGCCGAGGATGAGCGGCTTCGAGCTGTGCCGCAGGCTCGCCGAGATGCCGTCGTACGCCGGGGTGCCGGTGGTGGTGGTGTCCTCGGTCGCTGAACTCGCCGACCTGCCGCGCGGCGGGGGCGTCAAGGCCGCGTTCCCGAAGCCCTTGACGATCGAGGCGCTGCTGCGCTGCGTGGAGACCTGGGGCAGCGCGGCCCGCTGCAGCGGCCGGGACGACACGCACGTGGTCCAGGCCTGATGCCGACCCGCCGCCGCCCGATCGCCGCCCGGTCGGCTCACCAGCCCGAGAAGCGCGGCCACGCGTCGAGCACCTCGCCCGCGGTGCCGACGGGGTGGTAGCAGCCGTGCTGCGCACCGGTCGCGCAGGCGTGGTTCGGCAGGATCCGCAGCCGCGTGCCGACCGGGAATCGGCCGGCGACGTCGGGGTGCGCACCCTCGGCGAGCGAGACGATCCCGTGCTCCTGGTTCGCCCCGGTGACCAACCAGCCGTCGAGTGGCGTGCCCGCCTCGTCGCAGACCAGCCCGAAGCCGAAGTCGCGCCGCTGGCGCTGCGTGCCCCGGTCGCGGCTCATCGCCATCCAGCCGGCGTCGACGATCGCCCAGCCCTTGTCGCGCTGGTGGCCGACGACGGTCGTCAGCACGCTGAGGGCGATGTCGTCGATGTCGCACACGCCGACGTTGTGCATCACCAGGTCGAGGAGCGCGTAGACGCCGGCGCGCAGCTCGGTGACGCCCTCGAGGTGCCGTGCGCGCAGCGCGGTCGGCGTCGAGCCGACGCTGACCGCGGGGCAGGGCAGGCCCGCGGCGCGCAGCCGCTGCGCGGCACGCACGACGCCGGCGCGCTCCCGTTCGGCGAGCGTGCGCAGGGCCTCGTCGTCGTCGCAGTCGTAGCTGGAGCCCGCGTGCGTCATCACGCCGCCGAGCCGTGCGCCGCCCTCGTGGAGCGCGCGCCCGACCTCGAGCAGCAGCGCGTCCTCGGGCTCGACGCCCGAGCGGTGCCCGTCGGTGTCGATCTCGATCCAGGCTTCGAGCGCGATGCCTTCGCGCGCGGTGAACGCCGCGATCGCGCGAGCGACGTCGAGGTTGTCGGTGACGACCTTCAGCTCGGAGCCCCGCCGGCGCAGCGCGGCCACCTGGCCGAGCTTCGCCGGCGCGAGGCCGACCGCGTAGAGGATGTCGGTCACGCCGGCCTCGAGGAAGCGCTCGGCCTCCTTCAGCGTCGAGACGGTGATGCCCCGCGCACCGGCCGTGCGCTGGGCGTCCACGATCGCCGGGCACTTCGTCGTCTTCACGTGCGGGCGGAAGGCGACGCCGAGCGCGTCCGCGCGCGCCTGCATCCGCTCGAGGTTGCGGGCGAGGCGCGCGACGTCCACCAGTGCGGCGGGCGTGTCGAGGTCGGCGAGGGTCGTCATCGTCGGCTCAGGTCGTTCACCAGGGGGCGCGGAGGAGCGCGTGGCGCTCACTCGGCCTGCGCCTCGGCCATCCGGGCGCGCCGGGCGGCCTCCTCGAGCCGCGCGTCGTCGATCTCGCGCATCACCGCGGCGAGGTCGACCGTCGACTCGTCGGGCACGAACCGCCCGGTCAGCGGCGTCGCGCTGGTCAGCCGACCGCGCCGGTAGAGGTCCCAGATCTCGGGCCCGTACGCGGTGTCGAGCAGCTCGGGCGCGAACCGCCCGAAGAAGTTGCGCAGGTTCGCCACGTCGCGCAGCAGCATCCGGCTCGCGTGGTTGTTGCCGGCCGCGTCGACCGCCTGCGGCAGGTCGATGACGACCGGCCCGTCGGCGGCGAGCAGGATGTTGAACTCCGACAGGTCGCCGTGCACGACCCCGGCGCCGAGCATGCGGACCACCTCCGCGATCAGCGCCGCGTGGTGCCGACGCGCGTCCTCCGGCTCGAACAGCACGTCGTTCAGCCGGGGCGCCGCGTGCCCGTCCTCGTCGACGACCAGCTCCATCAGCAGCACGCCCTCGTAGAAGCCGTACGGATGCGGCACGCGCACGCCCGCCGCGAACAGGCGGTTGAGCGCGTCGACCTCGGCGTTCTGCCACGCTTCCTCGCGGGCCTGCCGGCCGTAGCGCGTGCCGCGCTCCATCGCGCGGGCCTGGCGGGAGTTCTTGACGCGGCGGTTCTCGGTGTAGTCGACGGCCTGCCGGAAGCTGCGGTGCGTCGCCTCCTTGTAGACCTTCGCGCAGCGGATGGCGTCGCCGCAGCGCACGACGTAGACATTGGCTTCCTTGCCGCTCATCAGCTGGCTGAGGACCTCGTCGACGAGGCCTTCGTCGACCAGCGGGAGCAGGCGTTTCGGGGGTTTCATGTCCGCATTGTGCGCCTTGGCGCAGTAGGGCCTTTCCAGCCCGGCTTGGCTTGGCCGCGGCCGACTGGGTACGCTGGACCGCGCTTGGTGGCCGGCGCCTCCGCGAGGACGGCCGTTCCGCCGGGCGCACGCGTCGAACCGCCCACGATCCCATGCCCATCCTGGCCTTCGCCCACACCCGGCAGGACCTCCTGCCCAAGCGCCGCTCGCTCGGCTGCCGGACCCTGATCCAGGTCTCCGACCAGGCCCGTCGGGAGCTGGAGGCGATGATGTCGCCCGACGAGCGCTGCTGCACGGCCGAGCACCTGGCCAGGCTGCAGGCGCTCGCCGCGACCCGCGAGGCCGACTCCGAGCTCGCGCTCCTGCTGCGCGCGATCGAATCGAACGGCGAGGTCTACCTGCAGTTCATCTGAAGCGGGGCTGCGCGCCACGCTTCAGAGGCCGCGCGCCCCCGAGGCGAGGAAGCCGCCGTCCACCGGCATCGCGATGCCCGAGACGTACGAGGCCTCCTCGGAGACCAGGTACATCACCGCGGCGGCGATCTCGCCGGTCGTGCCGTAGCGCGCCATCGGGATCGCGCGCGCGTACTCCTCGCGGAAACGGTCGGTGTGAAGCACCCGCGTCATCGGCGTGTCGACCGGGCCCGGGCACACCGCGTTCGCGGTGATGCCGTGCTCGGCGAGCTCGACCGCCATCTGGCGGGTGAGCGCGATCACCGCGCCCTTCGAGGTGCCGTAGGCGGTGCGGCCGGTGCCCACCGCGCGCAGGCCCGCGACCGAGGAGATGTTGACGATCCGCCCCCAGCGCTCGCGCACCATCATCCGCGCCGCGTGCTGCGCGCAGAGCAGCGTGCCGGTCACGTTGACGTTCATCGTCGCGACGAAGTTCTCGAGCGGGAAGTCGAGGAACGGGAACACCTTGGCGATGCCCGCGCAATTGACGAGGATGTCGCAGCGACCGTCCTCGTCCGCGACGCGCGCGAAGGCGGCGGCGACCGAGTCGGGTGCTCCGACGTCGAGCGCCAGTGCGGCGGCCCGGGCGCCCTCGGTGCGCAGCGCCGCGGCGACCGCCTCGGCGGCGGGCAGGTCCAGGTCCGCGACCCGCACGGCCACGCCGGCGGC
>JBILTM010000129.1:0-14787 GCA_044371545.1 Burkholderiaceae bacterium | reverse complement strand
GCGAGCACGGTGCCGGGCCGCGTCGCGACCGCCGCGTCGGCGACCGGCGGCGCCGCACCGATCCACGGCGTGTCGGCGTCGTGCACGGCGGTGCCGTGCACCTGCTGCAACCAGCGAATCGGGCCGGGCACCGCGGCTTCGAGCCGCGCGCGGTTCTCCCTCACGGCGTCGGGGTCGTCGCCGACGTGGTCGCCGAGGTTCAGGCCACCGGGCTCGCCACCGTCGAGCCCGAAGGGCCCGGCGCTCACGCCGCCCGCGCGGATGGTGACGAGCGCGCGCACGCTCGCGGGCGCGGCCCAGTCGGGCACGAGGCGGGGCGGCGGCATCGCGGCCGTCATGCGCGACCGCCCGGCGCCGCCTGCACGGGCAGCGGCAGCCCGAGCGCGACGAGCAGCGCGACGAGGTCGTCCGGCAGCGGGCTCGCGAACGCCATCGGCACCCCGCTCGCCGGGTGCTCGAGCTCGAGCCGCCACGCATGAAGCGCCTGCCGCGCAAAGCCCGCGCGCGCGCGGCCGCCGTACAGCGCGTCACCGACCAGCGGATGGCCGCGGTGCGCGAGGTGCACGCGGATCTGGTGCGTACGGCCGGTCTCGAGCCGGCACTCGAGCGTCGCCGCGCGCTCGACCGCGGCGAGCCGCTCGACGTGCGTGACCGCGGGCCGGCCGCGTTCCGGCGCCACGACCGCCATCCGCAGCCGGTCGCGCGGGTCGCGGCCGATCGGGGCATCGACGGTGAACCGCGGCGGCGGCACGCCCTCCACCACCGCGAGGTAGCGGCGCCCGACCGTACGCGCCGCGAGCGCCGCGGTCAGGCGCTCGAACGCGCGCTCGCTGCGCGCCACCATCATCAGCCCGCTGGTGTCCTTGTCGAGCCGGTGGACGATCCCGGCGCGCGGCAGCTTCGCGGAGTCGGGGCGCGCGTGCAGCAGGCCGTTCATCAGCGTGCCGCGCCAGTGGCCGGGCGCGGGATGCACGACGAGGCCGGCGGGCTTGTCGATCACCATCAGGTCGGCGTCCTCGTGCACGACCGAGAGCGGCATCGCGTCCGGCTCGAACGCGCGCTCGGCCTCGGTCGGCAGCGGCCAGGCCTCGATCGACTCGAGCCCGCGCAGCCTGCGGCTCGGCAGCGCGGGCGCGCCGTCGACCACGACCGCGCCGAGTGCGATCCAGCGCTGGATCCGCGTGCGGGAGACGCCGTCGATCGCGGCCGCGAGGAACCGATCGAGGCGCTGGCCGGCGCCGGCGCGCGCGTCGAGGCGCAGCGGCTCGGCGGCCCCCTCGGCGGCGTCAGGCGCGTCGCCGTCGGCGAGCGCGGCGTCGGCCGAACCCCCTTCGCTATAATCGGCCGGATGGTTCTGCATGGACGGCAGTGGTGATGGCGAACTCGAAGCGCGTCCGCTCATGGCGCGGCGCAGCCGCGGCCCTCGTGCTCGCGAGCCTGGCCGGTCTCGGAGGCTGCGGCATCTTCGGCAAGGGCGAGATCGATCGTACCGCGAAGATGAGCCCGCAGGAAATCTACGCCGAGGCGAAGGACCAGATGTCCTCCGGCCGGTACGGCGAGGCCGCGAAGCTGCTGGTGAAGCTCGAGTCGCGCTACCCGTTCGGCGCCTGGGCGCAGCAGGCCCAGCTCGACCAGGCCTACGCCTACTACAAGGACAACGACCGCACGCAGGCGCTGGTGACGATCGAGCGCTTCATCCGCCTGTACCCGACCAGCGAGCAGCTCGACTACGCGTACTACCTCAAGGGCCTGGTCAACTTCAACGAGGACCCGGGCGCGATGTCGGCGATCGGCGGCCAGGACCTCTCGGAGCGCGACCTGAAGGCCGCGCGCGAGGCCTTCGAGGCGTTCCGGCAGGTGCTCGTGCGCTTCCCCGACAGCCGCTACGCCGAGGACTCGCGGGCTCGCATGCGCTACCTGGTGAACTCGATGGCCGGCGGCGAGGTGCACATCGCTCGCTTCTACTACAACCGCGGCGCCTTCCTCGCCGCGGTCAACCGCGCGCAGGGCGTGGTGCAGCAGTACCAGGGCGCGCCCGCGGTCGAGGAGGCCCTGTTCATCATGATGAAGGGCTACGAGAAGCTCGGCCTCGACGACCTGCGCGCGGACACCGAGCGGGTGATGAAGCTGAACTTCCCGGACTCCGAGCTCTACGCGAACGGCCTGCGCGTCGACAACCGGCGCTGGTGGCAGGTCTGGCGCTGAGCCGCACCGCGCCGCGTCCGCACGTCGCTCACGACGACTGCACGCGCGGCAGGAAAGGCACCGCGTCCTCCCAGCGCTCGACGCGCGCGAACGGCGGCAGGCTCGCGACCAGCCGTCGCCCGTAGCCGCGCGTGACCAGGCGCTCGTCGCAGACGACGAGCACGCCGCGGTCGCGCTCCGAACGGATCAGCCGGCCCGCGCCCTGCTTCAGCGCGAGCGCGGCGGCGGGCAGCTGCTCGTGCGCGAACGGATCGCGGCCCGCGCGGCGCAGTGCCTCGCCGCGCGCCTTGACCACCGGGTCGTCGGGCGGCGCGAACGGCAGCTTGTCGATCACGACCAGCGACAGCGCGTCGCCGGCGACATCGACGCCCTCCCAGAAGCTCGCGCTGCCGATCAGCACCGCGCGCGGCTCGCTGCGGAAGCGCTCGAGCAGCTCGGCGCGCGGCGCGTCGCCCTGCACCAGCCGCGTCAGCCCGAGGCCCCCGGAGGCGTCGAGCTCGGCGAGCCGCTCGGCGATCTCGCGCATCGCGCGCAGCGTCGTGCAGAGGAAGAAGGCGCGCCCGCGGTTCGCGACGAGGAGCGGCCACGCGGCCTGCGCGACGCGCTGCGCGAAGCCGGGCGCCGACGCCTCGCCGAGGCCGCGCGGGATCCACAGCGCGGCCTGGTGCGCGAAGTCGAACGGGCTGTCCCAGCGCTCGCAGCGCGCGTCGTGCAGGCCGAGCGCGTCGACGAAGTGGCCGAACGCGCCGCCGACCGACAGCGTCGCCGACACGAAGACCCACGCGCGCGGCGGCCCGGCGCGATGCCGCTCGAAGGTCGCGGCGACCGACAGCGGCGTGCGCCGCAGCGTGGCGTGCTGCGCGCCGGTCTCGGCCCAGACCACGGCGGGCTCGTCGGCGGGCTCGCGTCCGACGGCGCCCGACCGGTCGTCGGTGTCGTCGGGGCCGTCGACCACGCCGTCCTCGGGGTCGTGCGACTGCGGCGCGTGCGCGCGGGCCGCGGCGGCGCCATCGGCGAGCAGCGCGGCGCACCAGCGCTGCAGGCGCTCGCAGAGCTCGCCCGCACGCAGCCCGCAGCGGTCGAGGTCCGGGCCGCGCCCTGCGTTGTTCGCGACGATCGCGCCGATCGAGACCAGGTCTGCGACCACGGTGTCCACCGCGTCGTCGAGCTCGGGCAGGGTGCGCAGCTGCTCGGCAGTCCAGCGGCGCGCCGCGCCGCCGCGGGCCGGGCCCCGAGCCCCGCGCGCGGCCGGCGGCGCCCCCGCCTCGAAGGCCAGACGGAGCTCGCGGCTCGCGCGTTCGAGCCGATCGGCGAGCGAGCGCCAGTCCGCGCCGTCCGGCGCCGACACCAGCCCCGCGCGGACGACGTCGCGCGCGAGGTCGAGCAGCTGCCGCGTCGAGACCGACTCGCCGAAGAACTCGGTCGCCGCGTCAGGCAACTGGTGCGCCTCGTCGAACACCACCACGTCGGCCGTCGGCAGCAGCTCGGCGATCGAGTCCTCGCGCAGCGCGAGGTCGGCGCAGAACAGGTGGTGGTTGACGACCACCAGGTCGGCCGCGAGCGCCTCGCGGCGAGCCCGGAACACGAAGCACCGCGACAGATCGGGGCAGTCCTGCCCGAGGCAGTTCTCGCGGGTCGACGTGGCCCAGCCCCAGGCCGGGTCGTCCTCGGCGAGCCCGGCGCACTCGGCCCGGTCGCCGGTGGCGCTCGAGGCGGCGAACCGGTGGATCCGCCGCAGCTTGACCGGCGTGCCCGGGTCGGGGAACCGCCCGTCGGCCACGTGGCGCTCGAGGTGATGGTGGCAGACGTAGTTCGCACGACCCTTCAGCAGCGCGGTCCGCACGTCCACGCCGAGCGCGGCGCGCACCGCCGGCAAGTCGCGGGCGTGCAGCTGGTCCTGCAGGTGGCGCGTGCCGGTCGAGACCATCGCCTTGCCGCCCGCGAGCAGCAGCGGCACCAGGTATGCGTAGGTCTTGCCGGTCCCGGTGCCGGCCTCCGCGACCAGGGTGCCGCACTCGGCGACCGCCCGCGCGACGCTCGCGGCCAGGGCCTGCTGGCCGTCGCGCGGCCGGAATCCCGGCATCGCGCGGGCGAGCGCACCGCCGTCGGCGAGCGCGTCGCGGGCAGCGGCGGCGAGGTCGGGTGCGTCTGAGGGGGTCGGCCGGGGCGCGCCGCTCACGCCGGCACGTCCGGCGTCAGCTGCATCTGCAGCAGCACGATGGTGTCCTTGATCTGCAGCTTGCGCTTCTTCAGGCGACGGACCTGGAGCTCGTCGACCGGCGGCACGTCGACCAGCGCGGCAATCGTGGCGTCCAGGCCGCGGTGCTCGATCTGCAGCTCGGCGATCCGGCGCTTCAGGGCCTCAGGGTCTCGCATGCGTCGTATCGTCGTCCGTGCCGATGAATGGTCGTTCCCGCCCCCGCGCGGGCCGTGGAATGATAAGCCGCTCGATGATCCTCGTCCAAACCGCACCCCTCGCGTTCACCGTCGCAGGCTGCTCGGCGCAGCACCGCGGCGACCGCCCCGAACAGCAGGATCGCGTCGCGATCCTGCGGGGTCGCCGCTCGCCGCGCAGCGTCCTCGCCCTGCTGGCGGACGGGGTCGGCGGGCGCACCGGGGGCGCGCTCGCGTCCGAGCAGGTCGTGGCGACCGCGCAGCGCCGCTTCGACGAGCACGGGCCGGACGAACCGGTCGAGCGCTTCTTCGAGGACCTGATCGCCGAGGTGCACGTCGTGCTCCAGCTCGCGGGCACGACCGCGTCGCTCCAGCCGCACTCGACGCTGGTCGCCGCGCTGGTGCAGGCCGGGCGGGTCGACTGGTGCCACGTCGGGGACAGCCGCCTCTACCACGTTCGCGACGGCCGCATCGCGCACCGCACGGTCGACGACACGCTCGGCGAGCGACTGCTGCGCGACCGGCGCCTGACGGCCGAGCGCGCGCGGCTGCACCCGTCGCAGGCGCTGCTCACCCAGGCGCTCGGCGGCAACCGGCTCCCGGTGCCGACGGTGGGCGGCCTGCGCGACCCGCGGGCGGGCGACGCCTTCCTGCTGTGCTCGGACGGCGCCTGGAGCGAACTGTCGGACGAGGAGATCGGACAGGCGATCGGCGGCTCGCCACCGCGCGACGCGCTCGCCACGCTGCTGGAGACGGCGCGCGAGCGTGCCGACGGGCACGGCGACAACTGCTCGATGGTGCTGCTCAAGCTCGAGCCGGTCGGCGACTGACGCGCGCCCCGACGCCGGACGTCACCGCACCGGCACGACCGGCTCCACCGCCTTCGCCCCGCCGACCGGGCGCCGCCCGGACGTCTCGCGCTGCGCCGCGCGCCGTGCCGCCTCCTCCTCACGGCGGGCAGCCTCCTCCCGACGACGTGCGCGCTGCGTCGCATCACGCGCCTCGCGGGCCTCGGTCTCGCGGCGTCGCGCCTCCAGCTCGCGTTCGCGGGCGGCGGCCCGCTCCGGGTCATCGCCCGCCCGCCGCTCGGCGTCGACCCGCCGCTTCGCGTTCTCGGCCTCGCGGCGCTCCCGCTCGGCCCGGTTCGCCGCCGTACGCCGCTCGAGCTCCGGCGCCTCCGCCTCGCGCTGCGCGCGCTCGGCCTCCGCGGACGCGGTGCGCGCCTCGTACGCCCGGCGGTTCTCCTCGCGACGCGCCGCGTCGGTATCGGCCCGTTCGTCGCGCTCGGCCAGCGCCTGCGCCGCGCGCCGGTTGAGATCCAGCGCGTCGGCCTCGCGCAGCGTCCGGTTGACCGCGACCTCGATCCGGTCGAGGCGGGACTCGATCTGCCGCTCCCGGACGCGCACGCCGGCGAGGCAGCGGTTGACGAAGAACGTCCGGTAGCAGGCGATCCGCTCCCGAGTCAGCGTGTCGTCGGCATCTTCGCGGGCGATCTTCACCGCGTCCTGCAGCGCGCGCGCCCGGGCGACGTCCATCGGAGCGTTCGCGTCGACGCCGGGCAGGATCGCCTGCGCGCGCAGTGCCGTCGACGCGCCGCGCGCGGCCGAGGCGTCGTCGAACGGCTCCGTGCCGCCCTCGCTCTGCCCGTGCGCCGCGCCCGCGCAGGCGAGCGCCGCGACGAGCGCCAGGCACGCGAGGCGATGGACCGGCGCTGCCCGCGCCCACGTCGCCCTACTCCCGGCCATCGTCACGCACCGTGTCCGCGGGCGGTGCCGGGGCCATGCCCGGCAGCGGCGTGCCGGTGCCCGGGGCGGCCGCCATGTTCGGGAAGTACAGCCCGGTCAGGTTGCGGTCGTGCACCGGCGCGTCGACCTGCCCATGGCGCACGCCGTACCGGCGCCAGTCGCGGACCCAGAACGTGTCGTCGACGATCGAGCGCAGCCCACGCGTCTCGCGGTCGCCGATCAGCACGCCCTGCACCCGCAGGCCCAGCTCGCGCCGCGCGGACTCGACCGCCTCGACGGTGGCCGCCGTCGGCCCGAACTCGCCGTCGGAGGCGATCAGCAGGTCGGCCTGTCGCCAGCCCTCGCCGCGCACGCGCGAGATCGCGCGCTCGATCGGCTCGACCACGTCGGTGCCGCCGTGGAAACTGGCCGCGACGAAGTCGGCGAGCCGCCGCAGCCCGTCGAGGTCCGACGACAGCTCGCACTCGGCGACCTGCCGCGCGCCGCTGAAGGCGTACACGTAGCAGGGCCGCCGCTCGGCCGTCGCAGTCCGCAGCGCCTGGACGACGATCGCCTTGGCCACCCGCTCGGGGCCACCGGCCATCGACGACGAGGTGTCGACGCAGACGACGATCGGGCCCGCCTCCAGCACCGGCCGGCGCACCGCGCGGGGCACGCGCCGCGCGCCCGGCGCGGGCACCCAGGTCGGCTCCGACCAGCGGTCGCGGTGCTGCCAACCGAGCAGCGCCTGCTCGGCGAGGCGCGCGGCGAACAGGCGCCGCAGCCGTCGCGCGCGCGTCGGCGCGAGCCGGCTCGAGCGCCACAGCGCTTCGATCGGCAGCATCCGCGCGGGATCGCCCGAGCGGCGCACACCCTCGATCTCGACCGGCGTGCCGGGCAGCTCGGTCTCGCGCAGCTGCCGCACCCAGGTGTCCGGCCCGCCGCCGCCGGCCGCCTCGTCGAACTCGATGTGTTCCTCCTCGCGCGGCCGCACGCGACCGAGGCGGCGGATCAGCTCGGCGAGCCGGGGCATGCGCTCGATCAGTTCGCGCGCCTCGAGGATCCGCTGCCACGACTCGGCGCGCAGCAGCCCCTGCAGCTCGCTCCAGCGCGCGAAGTTGGCGACGCCGTCGAGCGACTCGAAGAGCCGCATCACCTCGTGCAGCGCCTCGCCGCGCTCGACCCACTCGAGGTCGAACGAGCGTGCGACGCGTTCGATCGCGACCGGCCGCGGCAGGCCGCCCGCCACCCGCGCGACCTGGTCGACGTGCCACAGCAGCGAGCGCAGCACCTGCTCGGCGACCGCGGGCTGCGAGCGGCACAGTGCCGGCAGCGCGAGCCGTTCGAACGACGGCGCGAAGCCGCGCGCGAGGTCGGCCGGCAGCGCGTCCTCGGGCACCCCGTCGAGCGGCGACGCGCCGGCGAGCAGCCGCGCGCGCGCCGCGTCGACCCAGGCGAGGCGCGCGAACGGATCGCCCTCGTTGTTGACGACCGCGGGCAGCCACAGCGTGCGCGGCAGCGCGTCGAGCGGCGCGAGCCGCGCCTCGAGCGCGTCAGGCCGGAACCGGCTCGGGAACCCGGCCATCGTCGGTCTCGGACAGCGGCAGCGCCGCGAACGCCGCGCGAGTGCCGGCCATCGTCCCGCGCAGGACGTGCACCGCGCGCTCGCCGGCCTCGAGTCGCCCGAGCACCGTCGAGGCGAACCCCGGGTCGATCCACAGCGCGCCGTCGAGCGACCTCGCCACCGACGTGCGGTGCGCGGCAGCGCCGTCGAGCCAGGCCTCGGTCGCCGCGAGCAGCGCGTCGAGCTGCGCGAGTCGCGCGCGCACGTGCGTGGCCGAGAAGCGCCGCCGTCGGCTGAACGCGGACATCCTCGGCGCCGCGTCGGACATCGTGCCCTCGTCCGCGCCGCCCAGCCCCTTCGCGAGCGCGAGCTTGCCGCTGTCGTCGAACGCGAGCTCTGTCGCGCTCTGCTCGATCTCGAGCTGCTTGTCCCAGGCCTGCGCGACGCGGGCGAGCCGCGCCGGCTCGAGCGCGCGCGCGCCGCCGAGCCGGTCCGCGACCCAGGTCTCGATGCGCGCCGCCTGGCCGGCATCGAGCGCGAGCAGCCAGCGCAGCAGCCACAGGTCGGTCTCCGTGACCGCATCGCGCCCCTCGGTCGCCGCGGCGATCCGCAGGGCGCGCACGGTGCGCACCCAGCGCCGGTCGCTCGTCTCGACCGCGGCCTCGGCGAGCAGCCCGCGCAGTTCGCCGAGCGCCGCGACGATCGACGCGGGCAGCGCGACCCGCGCGGCCGCGTCCTCCACCTCGTGCCGCAGCCCGACCGACAGCGCAGGCTCGCCGCAGCGGTCGTCGACGCCGCCGCCGTCCTCGCTGCGCAGCAGCGCCTCGAACGCGTCGCCCGAGACCGGCGCGACCGTGCAGCGGAACAGGAACCGGTCGAGGAACGCTCGCAGCGACTCGTCGGTCGGCACCTCGTTGCTCGCCGCGACCAGCGTCGCGAGCGGCACCGCGATCCGCTCGGCGCCCTGGTCGAACGCGCGCTCGTTGAGCAGCGTCAGCAGCGCGTTCAGGATCGCCGAATTCGCCTTGAACACCTCGTCGAGGAACGCGACCGTCGCCGTCGGCAGGTAGCCGTCGACCTCGCGCACGTAGCGCCCCTCGTCGAGCGCCGCGAGCGAGAGCGGCCCGAACAGCTCCTCGGGCACGGTGAAGCGTGTCAGCAGCCGCTCGAAGTAGCGCCCGCCGACCAGCGCGCGCAGCCGGCGCGCGAGCGCGCTCTTGGCGGTGCCCGGCGGGCCGATCAGCAGCACGTGCTCGCCGCACAGCGCCGCCAGCAGCAGGCAGCGGGCCTGCTCGTCGCGTCCGACCAGGCCGGCGGCGAGTCGCGCGAGCGCGGCGCGGATCGCCGCCCGCGGCGGGTCTGTTCGGTCGGGGTGCGAGTCGGGTCCCACGGGGCGTCCTCCGTCGCGGGCGATTGTGGCACAGCCGCGGCAGGCGCCCGCCGGCCGGCGCCGTGCGCTCAGGCCAGCTTCTCGGCCACGCCGCGCCGCGGCGCCTCGAGGTACTCGCGCGACTGCATCTCGACCAGCCGGCTGACCGTACGCGCGAACTCGTGCGCCATCGCGCCGTGCACGTAGAGCTGCTCGGCCGGGCACTCGGCCGAGACCAGCAGCTTGACCTTCTGGTCGTAGAGCACGTCGACCAGCCAGGTGAAGCGGCGCGCCTCGGAGGACATCGCCGGCGTCATCCGCGGCACGTCGGACAGGATCACCGTGTGGAAGCGTGTCGCGAGCTCGAGGTAGTCGAGCTGCGAGCGCGGCCCGCCGCACAGCGTCGCGAAGTCGAACCAGACGGCGCCGCCCGCGCGCCGCTTCGCGCGGACCTCGCGGTGCTCGATGGTCATCCGCGGATCCTCGTCGGCGGTCTCGGCGAGGCGCGAGAAGGTCGCCGTCAGCGACGCATCGGCCTGCGGCCCCGCGGGCACCAGGTAGGCCGGCACGCTCGCCATCGTCTGGCGACGGTAGTCGACGCCGGCGTCGACGTTGACGACGTCGAGGTTCGCCTTCAGCAACTCGATCGCCGGCAGCACCGACTCGCGGTGCAGGCCATCGGGATACAGGTCGTCGGGCCGGTAGTTCGAGGTCATCACGAACGCGACGCCGTTGTCGAACAGCCCGTGCAGGAGCCGCTCGAGGATCATCGCGTCGGCGATGTCCGAGACGTGGAACTCGTCGAAGCAGATCAGCCGGTAGCGCCGCGCGATGCGGCGCGCGACCTCGTCGAGCGGATCCTGCACCTGCTTGAGCTCGCGCAGCTCGCGGTGCACGCCGCGCATGAACTCGTGGAAGTGCAGCCGCGTCTTGCGCACCAGCGGGACGGTCTCGTAGAAGACGTCCATCAGGAAGCTCTTGCCGCGCCCGACGCCGCCCCACATCCAGACACCGCGCGGGATCGCCGGTCGGTTGATCAGCCTCTTCAGGCGGTTCGAGCGGCGCGCCTTGTAGTCGACCCACTCGTCGTGCATCCGCTGCAGCCGCTCGACCGCGGCGCGCTGCGCCGGGTCCTCGACGTAGCCGCGCTGCGCGAGCTGCTCGGAGTAGCGGTCGAGGACGTTCATCCGGGTCGGCGTCCGGCCCGCCGCGCCGGGCGGCGCACGCGCCGTCCGGGCGGGCCGGCGGGCCTCACATGTTCAGCGCGCGCTTGTCGACGGCGAGCGCCGCCTCGCGCATCACCTCGGACATCGACGGGTGCGGGTGGCACACGCGCGCGATGTCCTCGGACGACGCCTTGAACTCCATCGCGACCGCCGCCTCGGCGATCAGGTCGGAGGCGCCGTGCGCGACGATGTGCACGCCGAGCACCTCGTCGGTGGCCGCGTCGGCGAGCACCTTGACGAACCCCTCGGCCGCGTTCATGCCGAGCGCGCGCCCGTTGGCCATGAACGGGAACTGGCCGGCCTTGAAGGCGCGCCCCTCGGCCTTGAGCTGCTGCTCGGTCTTGCCGACCCACGCGATCTCGGGCGAGGTGTAGATCACCCACGGGATCGTGTTGTAGTCGATGTGCGGCTTCTGGCCGGCGATCAGCTCGGCGACCATCACGCCCTCGTCCTCGCCCTTGTGCGCGAGCATCGGGCCGCGCACCACGTCGCCGATCGCGTAGACGTTCGGCATCTTCGTCGCGCAGTGGTCGTCGACCGGGATGAAGCCGCGCTCGTCGACCGCGAGGTTGATCGCCTCGAGGTTGAGCCCCTCGGTGTTCGGCACGCGGCCCACCGAGACGATCAGCCGGTCGGCCTCGAGCACCTGCGCGGCGCCCTCGGCGTCGGTCCAGGCGATCGACACGCCCTTCTTGCCGGTCTTCACCTCGCCGATCTTCACGCCGAGGTGGATCTTCAGCCCCTGCTTGGTGAAGACCTTCCAGGCCTCCTTCGAGACCGCCTCGTCGCAGGCGGCGAGGAAGCCGGGCAGCGCCTCGAGCACGGTGACGTCGGACCCGAGCCGGCGCCACACCGAGCCCAGCTCCAGCCCGATGACGCCCGCGCCGATCACCGCGAGCTTCTTCGGCACCGACGACAGCGCGAGCGCCCCGACGTTGTCGCAGACGATCTCGTTGTCGACCGGGAGGCCCGGCAGGTGCCGTGCCTTCGAGCCGGTCGCGACGATCACGTGCTTGGCGTCGACCAGCTGCACGCCCTCTGCGGTCAGGACCTCGAGGCCGTACATGCCGTCGTTCTCGCCGGTGAAGCGCGCGTGGCCCTTCAGCCAGGTGATCTTGTTCTTGCGGAACAGGAACTCGATCCCCTTGGTCATCTTGGTGACGATGCCGTCCTTGCGGGCCAGCATCTTCGCCAGGTCGATCTTCGCCGAGCCGACCTCGATGCCGTGCTCGTCGAGGTGGTGCAGCGCCTCCTCGTACTTCTCGCTCGAGGCGAGCAGCGCCTTGGACGGGATGCAGCCGACGTTCAGGCAGGTGCCGCCCAGCGCCAGCTCGCCCTTCGGGTTCGTCCACTTCTCGGCGCAGGCGACCTTCAGGCCGAGCTGCGCCGCGCGGATCGCCGCGATGTAGCCGGCCGGGCCGGCCCCGATCACGACGACGTCGTACCGTTCGCTCGCCATGTCGTCGCTCTCAGAGATCCAGCAGCAGGCGCGACGGATCCTCGAGCGCCTCCTTGATGGAGACCAGGAACAGCACCGCCTCGCGGCCGTCGATGATCCGGTGGTCGTAGGACAGTGCGAGGTAGTTGATCGGGCGGATCACGACCTGCCCGTTCTCGACGACCGGCCGGTCCTTGGTCGCGTGCACGCCGAGGATCGCCGACTGCGGCGGGTTGATGATCGGCGTCGACAGCATCGAGCCGAACACGCCGCCGTTGGAGATCGAGAAGGTGCCGCCCGACAGCTCCTCGAGCCCGAGCTTGCCGTCCTGCGCCTTCTTGCCGTACTCGCCGATCTGCTTCTCGATCTGCGCGAAGGTCATCTGGTCGGCGTTGCGCACCACCGGCACCACCAGCCCGCGCGGCGAGCCGACCGCCACGCCGATGTCGAAGTAGCCGTGGTAGACGATGTCGGTGCCGTCGATCGACGCGTTGACGACCGGGTACTTCTTCAGCGCGTGCACCGCCGCCTTCACGAAGAAGCTCATGAAGCCGAGCCGCGTGCCGTGCTCCTTCTCGAAGCGGTCCTGGTACTTCTTGCGAAGGTCCATGACCGGCTGCATGTTGACCTCGTTGAAGGTCGTCAGGATCGCGTTGGTGGCCTGCGACTGCAGCAGGCGCTCCGCGACCCGCTGGCGCAGGCGCGACATCGCGACGCGCTGCTCCGGGCGGCCTTCGATCAGCTTGTTCGGGTCGATCGGCGCCGGCACCGACGGCAGGCCCGCCGTCGGCGCGCCGGTCGGGATCGCCGGCGCGACCGGGGCCGGGGCCGCCGCCGGCTTCGCGCCACCCGCGGTCGCGGCCAGCACGTCGCCCTTGGTCACGCGGCCGTCGCGCCCGCTGCCGGGCACCTGCGAGGCCGACAGGCCCGCTTCGGCCAGCAGCTTCGCGGCCGCCGGCATCGCGACGTCGCCCTTCGGCCCGCCGGCCGGCGCCGGCGCGGCGCCGATGCCGGGCGCGGCCGCGGGGGCCGGCGCCGCAGCCGGGGCCGGGGCCGGCGCGGCGCCCGCACCCGCCTTGGCCTCGGTGTCGATGACGGCGATGACCTCGCCGGAGACCACCGTGCCGCCGTCGCCCTTGACGATCCGGGCGAGCACGCCCGACTCGGGCGCGGGCAGCTCGAGCACGACCTTGTCGGTCTCGATGTCGATCAGGTTCTGGTCGCGCTCGACCGCGTCACCCGGCTTCTTGTGCCACTGCAGCAGCGTCGCCTCGGCGACCGACTCGGAGAGCTGGGGGACCTTGACTTCGATGAGGGCCATGGGGTTGCTCAGGAGGCTTTCTTGGTTTTCGGTTTCGGAGCGTCGCCCAGGGCCGCGACGAGCAGCTCCTTCTGCTGGGCGTAGTGCTTGTCGTAGTAGCCGACCGCAGGCGAGGCCGACGCCGGGCGGCCGGCGTACGACAGCCGCTGCCCGTCCTTCAGCGCGTCCTGGATGTGGTGCTGCACGAAGAACCAGGCGCCCTGGTTCTGCGGTTCGTCCTGGCACCAGACGACCTGGGTCGCCGCGGGGAACTTATTCAGCTCCGCCTCGAGCGACTTGTGCGGGAACGGATAGAGCTGCTCGATGCGCAGCAGCGCGACGTCCTTGAGCTCGCGCTCGCGGCGCGCGACCAGCAGGTCGTAGTAGACCTTGCCGGTACAGAGCACCACCTTCTTCACGGCCTTCCCGTCGATCGACGCGTCGGTCTCGCCGACGACGGTCTGGAAGCCGCCGCGCGCGAGGTCCTGCAGCGACGACACCGCCTCCTTGTTCCGCAGCAGCGACTTCGGCGTCAGGATCACCAGCGGCTTGCGGAACATCCGGATCATCTGCCGGCGCAGCAGGTGGAAGATCTGCGCGGGCGTCGTCGGCTGGCAGACCTGCATGTTGTGCTCGGCGCACGCCTGCAGGAAGCGCTCGAGCCGCGCCGACGAGTGCTCGGGGCCCTGCCCCTCGTAGCCGTGCGGCAGCATCATCGTGAGGCCGCAGGCACGGCCCCACTTGGTCTCGCCCGACGAGATGAACTGGTCGATGACGACCTGCGCGCCGTTGACGAAGTCGCCGAACTGGCCTTCCCAGATCACCAGCGCGTTCGGCTCGGCGGTCGCGTAGCCGTACTCGAAGCCGAGCACCGCCTCCTCCGAGAGCACCGAGTCGATGACGGTGAAGCGGCCCTGGTTGTCGCCGACGTGCTCGAGCGGGATGTAGTAGCCGGAATCCCAGCGCTCCCGGTTCTGGTCGTGCAGCACCGAGTGACGGTGCGTGAACGTGCCGCGACCCGAGTCCTGGCCCGACAGCCGCACCGCGTAGCCCGACGCGAGCAGCGTCGCGAACGCCATGTGCTCGCCCATGCCCCAGTCGAGCGGCAGGTCGCCGTGGCCCATCGCACGGCGGTCGGCCACGACCTTCTCGACCAACGGATGCAGCTTCAGCGTGCTCGGGATGGTGGTGATCTTGTCGGCGATCCGGCGCAGCTCGGCCATCGGCACCGCGGTGTCGGCGGCGTCGGTCCACTTGCGGTTGAGGAACGGCATCCAGTCGACCGCGAACTTGCTCTTGAAGTTCGAGATCACCGGGTCGACGGTGTGGCGACCCGCGTCCATCGCGGCGCGGAAGCCCTTGACCATCGCGTCGCCCTCGCCGGGCTGCAGCACGCCCTGCGCCTCGAGCTTGTCCGCGTACAGCTTGCGGGTGCCCGGGTGCTGGCCGATCTTCTTGTACATCAGCGGCTGGGTCAGCGCCGGCGTGTCCTGCTCGTTGTGGCCCAGCTTGCGGAAGCAGACGATGTCGACGACCACGTCCTTGCGGAAGGTCGCGCGGAAGTCCA
>JBILTM010000306.1:0-4337 GCA_044371545.1 Burkholderiaceae bacterium | reverse complement strand
AAGCCCGAGATCGAGGCGCGCGTGAGGAAGGCCGCGGGGATCCTCGAGCTCGGGCAGCTGCTCGAACGCAAGCCGCGCCAGCTCTCGGGCGGGCAGCGCCAGCGGGTCGCGATGGGCCGCGCGATCGTGCGCCAGCCGCAGGTCTTCCTGTTCGACGAGCCGCTGTCGAACCTGGACGCGAAGCTGCGCGCGCAGACGCGCATCGAGATCCGCAAGCTGCATGCCGAGCTGGGCACGACGTCGCTCTTCGTGACCCACGACCAGGTCGAGGCGATGACGCTCGCGCAACGGATGATCGTGATGAACAAGGGCGTCATGGAGCAGATCGGGTCCCCCGAGGCGGTGTACGCGCGGCCCGAGACGATCTTCGTCGCGGGCTTCATCGGATCGCCGCCGATGAACCTGGTGACCGGCCGCACCGAGGGCACGCGCTTCGAGCTGCCGGGCGCGGTGATCGCGCTGCCTGCGCCGGCGCCGCGCTCGGGCGAGCTGGTGCTGGGCGCGCGGCCCGAGCATCTGACGCTCGCGCCGGGCGGCTGGCCGATGCGCGTCGAGCTGGTCGAGATGCTCGGCGCCGAGCGGCTGGTGCACGGACGGCTCGGCGAGGCGGCGATCACCGTGCGGATCGACGGCACGCTGGTGCCGCCGAGCGCGGGGCAGACCGTCGGCCTCGCGATCGACCCGGCGCAGCTGCACTGGTTCGACGCGCAGTCGAGCCGCCGGGTGGGGAGCTGACACGATGACCACGATGCGTGCCGATGGCGCGATCGATCCCGACCTGCCGCCGCTCGATGCGGCGCTGCTGCCCGACGGCGTGCGCGCGCGCTTCGTCGACGGCGTCAACGGGCTGCGGATGCACGTGCTCGAGGCGGGGCACGAGGGCGGCCCGCGGCCGATGCTGCTGCTGCTGCACGGCTTCCCGGAGCTCGCCTACAGCTGGCGCGCGACGATGCCGGCGCTCGCCGACGCGGGCTGGCACGTCGTCGCGCCCGACCAGCGCGGCTATGGCCGCACGACCGGCTGGACGCGCGCCTACGACGCCGATCTCGCGCCGTTCCGGATGGTCAACCTCGTGCGCGACGCGCTCGGGCTCGTCGCCGCGCTCGGGCGCACGCACGTGGACGCGGTGATCGGCCACGATTTCGGCTCGCCGGTCGCCGCGTGGTGCGCGCTGATGCGCCCCGACGTGTTCCGCGCGGTCGCGATGATGAGCTCGCCGTTCTCGGGGCCGCCGCCGATGCCGCCGCTCGGTGGCGAGCGCGGCCCGCGCGACCCGGAGCCCGCGCTGCGCGCGCTCGCGGCGCTGCCGCGCCCGCGCAAGCACTACCAGTGGTACTACTCGATGCCCGAGGCCGACGCCGACATGGTCGGTGCGCCGCAGGGCCTGCACGCGTTCCTGCGCGCCTACTACCACCACAAGAGCGCCGACTGGCCGGAGAACCGCCCGTTCCCGTTGCGCGCGTGGGAGGCCGAGGAGCTGGCGAAGCTGCCGACCTACTACGTGATGGACCTCGACGCGGACATGGCGGCGACCGTGGCGCCGCACATGCCGTCACCGGAGGCGATCGCCGCGTGCCGCTGGCTGCCCGACGACGCGCTGCGCGTCTACGCGGGCGAGTACGCGCGCACCGGCTTCCAGGGCGGGCTGCAGTGGTACCGCTGCCGCACGACCGGCCGTTTCCTCGCCGAGGAGCAGACCTGGGCCGGACGCACGATCGACGTGCCGTCGCTGTTCGTCGCGGGCGCGAGCGACTGGGGCATCCACCAGGTGCCGGGCGCGCTCGAGGCGACCCGCACGCGGGCGTGCACGAGGATGCTCGGCTGCGAACTCGTCGAGGGCGCCGGGCACTGGGTGCAGCAGGAGCGGCCCGGCGAGGTCGTGCGCCTGCTGCTCGACTTCCTGCGGGCGGCGCGCGCCTGAGCGGCGCGCGGCCGCGGTTGCGCTACTCGCCTCGCTTCGGGCGCGCGGCGAGGGCCTGAGCGACGAGCTGGTCGATGACCTCGCCCTGGCTCGCGAGCTGGCCGTCGGCCTTCAGGCGCGTCAGGCCTTCGCGGGTCGTCGCCTTCACCAGCACGTTGATGTAGACGCGGCGCGGCGGACGGCCGCGGCGCGGGGGCGCGGCGGCCTTCGCGGCTTGCTGGCTCTTGGTCGTCATCGGATCGGAACCTGAGGGAAAGGGGGCGAGGGTAGCACCTAAGGCGGGGCTTAGCCATCCGCGCGTCCGGCGCACCGTGGCGCGGATCAGTCGCAGTGGTGCGCCGGCTCGATGCGCTCGGCGTGGAAGCGACCCATCGACGGCGCGGCGAGCCAGGCGTCGACGAGCGGCCTCGGCACGCCGCAGTAGGCGCGCGCGCGGCCGCCGACGATCGCGATCGCGAGGTCGCGGGTCGGATCGTGGCAGACGCTCGAGACGAGCGCGCTGCGGGCGATCGCGGTGCAGTCGAAGCCGCGCAGCGAGGTCGCACCGAGCCCGTCGACCAGCACGAGCTCGGCCGTGGCCGCGGGCTGCGCTGCGGTCGCGAACATCAGCAGGATCGACGCGATCAGCGGGGTCAAGGCCGGTCTCGGTGACGGCGCAGCATAACGCGGACACGGCTCGGCTACGATCGCGGCTGGCGATGCGCGGGGCGCGTCGGGAGGAGGGCGAGCGATGGAGGTGGTGCTGGAGCCCGGCCGCGTGCCGCTCGGTCACTGGCGCGCGATCCTGCGCGGTGCGGAGGTCGCGCTCGATCCGGGCAGCGCGCCGGCGATCGCCGCCGGCGCGGCCGCGGTACGCCGGATCGTCTCGGCGGGCGCGCCGGTCTACGGCATCAACACCGGGTTCGGCCGGCTCGCGAGCGTGCGCATCGACGACGCGGACCTGCGCACGCTGCAGCGGAACATCGTGCTGTCGCACGCGGCCGGCGTCGGCGAGCCGATGCCGGCGCAGGTCGTGCGGCTGATGATGGCGCTGAAGCTCGCGAGCCTCGCGCAGGGCGCCTCGGGCGTGCGGCCCGAGACCGTCGCGATGCTCGGCGCGATGCTCGCGCGCGGGCTCGTGCCGGTGGTGCCGTGCCAGGGCTCGGTCGGCGCGTCGGGCGACCTCGCGCCGCTCGCGCACATGGCCGCGACGATGATCGGCACCGGCGACGTCGACACGCCCGAGGGGCGGCTGCCCGCGGCCGACGCGCTGCGCCGCGCGGGCCTCGCGCCGCTCGAGCTCGACGCGAAGGAGGGGCTCGCGCTGCTGAACGGCACGCAGTTCTCGACCGCCTACGCGCTCGCGGGGCTCTTCGAGGCCGAGGCGCTGCTGGGCGCGGCCATGGTCGCGGGTGCGCTGTCGACCGACGCCGCGCGCGGCACCGACACGCCGTTCGACGCGCGCATCCACCGGCTGCGCGGCCACCCCGGGCAGATCGAGTGCGCGGCCGTCTACCGCGCGCTGATGGCGGGCAGCGCGATCCGCGCGTCGCACCTCGTCGGCGACCCGCGCGTGCAGGACCCGTACTGCCTGCGCTGCCAGCCGCAGGTGATGGGCGCGGTGCTCGACCTGCTGCGCCAGGCGGCGAGCACGCTCGGCATCGAGGCGAACGGCGTGTCCGACAACCCGCTGATCCTCGCCGACACCGACGAGTCGCTGTCGGGCGGCAACTTTCACGCCGAGCCGGTCGCGTTCGCGGCCGACACGATCGCGATGGCGGTCTGCGAGATCGGCTCGCTCGCCGAGCGGCGCGTGGCGATGCTGGTCGATCCGTCGCTGTCGGGGCTGCCCGCATTCCTCACGCCGCGCCCGGGGCTCAACTCGGGCTTCATGATCCCGCAGGTCACCGCGGCCGCGCTGGTCGCCGAGAACCGGCAGCGCGCGTTCCCCGCGAGCGTCGACTCGATCCCCACCTCGGCGAACCAGGAGGACCACGTGTCGATGGCCGCGCACGGTGCCCGACGCCTCGGCGAGATGGCCGCGAACGCGCGCGCGATCGTCGCGATCGAGCTGCTCGCGGCGGCGCAGGCCTGCGACTTCCACGCGCCGCTCGCCTCGAGCGCGCCGCTCGAGTCGGTGCGTGCGCTGCTGCGCTCGCGTGTGCCGACGCTGGTCGAGGACCGCCACCTGCATCCGGACCTCGCCGAGGCGATCGGGCTGGTCGCCTCGGGCGCTTTCGTGGACGCCGTCGCGCCGGTCGGGCTGCCCGCGCTCGGCTGAGCCGGCGGCGGGGAGCCCGGTCGGACCCCGACCGGACCCTGAGCCGATCCCGGGCATCGACCTTCCCACCGTGGGAAGGGGCACGATGTGCCTCACGGGCCCGGCGGTCCGGCGGCCCGCATCCGACGCGAGGCGCCACCGGACACCTGCCGTGCT
>JBILTM010000006.1:0-47061 GCA_044371545.1 Burkholderiaceae bacterium | reverse complement strand
CGCGGCGCGTCGTCGCCCGCGCCGCGCGCGCGCGCCTCGCGGCGCATCTCCAGCAGCACCTCCTCGGCCGAGCGCAGCCGCGCGCCGGGCATGTCGAGGCCGCCGGCGGGGATGCTCGTCGTGCCGAGCGCCTCGCGCAACAGGTCGTTGATGATGTAGTCGTGCGCGACGTTGAACTGCATGCGGTCGGCGCCGACCGCGCGCCGGTGGGTGCGCAGCGCGAGGTGCAGCAGCTCGTGGGCGACGACGAAGAGCAGGTCCGCGTCGCCGAGCCGCGCGACGAACGCGGCGTTCGCGACCATCCGGCCGGATGCGAACACGCCCATCGTCGGCACGCGCTCGTCGATCGCGACCCGCGCCTCGGCGGCGAGGCCGGCGAGGTAGGGGAACGGCACCGTCGCGCGGCGCAGCGCGCGCTCGACGCGGCGGCGCTCGGCGTCGCGGTCGGGGAGCGCGGGCGGCGCGTTCACGCGGCGGACCAGGGGGGCAGGTCGCCCGCGCCGAGCGGGACGGCGGGCGCGGTCGTGGCCGGCTCGGGCGCGTTCGCGGTCGTGGCGCCGGCGGCCGGATCGGCGCCGTCCGCGCCCGCGCCGCCGTCCGGCGACTCGCGCGACGGCAGCGCAGCGACCCGGGCGAGCAGCGCGTGCATCGCGGCCTCGCCGCCGAGGTCGGCCCAGCGCTCGACCAGGTCGGTGACGACCGCGAGCTGGTGCTCGTCCGGCAGCGCGCGCAGGAATCGATCGACGACCGGCGCTTCGACGGCCGGGAGCGAGCCGGCCTTCAGGTGCTGGCGGATGCAGTCGAGCACGAACCAGCGCGCCGACAGGCCCTCGGGCAGCGTGGCCGGCTCGAGCAGGTAGTCGCCGAGCTCGCGCAGCGGCGCGGCGGTCTCGTCGGCGATCGCACAGAACACCGCGGCGTCGCGCGGCGAGAGGCGCCCGAACGCGAGGGCGCGGCGCGAGTCGGCGTCGAGCGCACCGCGCGCCTCGGCGAGGTCGAGCGCGCGCGAGAACGCCGCCCACGCGCGCGGCGTCGAGAACGGTGCGGGCACGTCCGGCACCGGGCGCACCAGCGACTCGGGCAGGCAGGCGACGAAGCGACGCACCTCGGGCCGCACGCCGTGCGCGGCCGCCCAGCCGAGCCACTCGCCGGCGTCGGCGCGCAGGTTCAGCACGGTCACGCGGTTCACCAGCGCCGAACTCATCGAGCGCACCAGCGCGCGGTCCTGCACGCGGTTGCCGGCGGCGACCACCCAGCTGCCCGGCGGCAGCGCGAACTCGCCTATCCGACGCTCGAGCAGCAGCGAATAGAACGCCTTCTGCACGTCGGGCGCGCACGCGGGCAGCTCGTCGAGGAACAGGCAGAACGGGCGGCCGTCCTCGGGCAGCAGCGTGCGCGGCGGGCAGAACACCGAGCGCTCGCCGACGATCCGCGGCACGCCGCTCACGTCCTCGGGCGCGATCTGGGTGCCGAGCAGCGAGCGGCACGGCAGGCCCGCCTCGCGCGCCGCCTCGAACACGATGTCGGACTTGCCGATGCCCGGCGGCGCGAGCAGCAGCAGGCTCTGCTCGTGCGCCATCGCGCGGATCAGCGATTTCGCCCGGCCGAGCGTGATCGTGCGGACGTGCTCGGGGCCGGCGTCGTCGCCGGAGGGGGAGGGGACGGGCTGCATGGCGCGGCTCCATCGGAAGGAGGGCCGAGTCTCGGCGCGTCGCGCGGCGGCCCGCAACGGTTCCGGAATGGAGCCATAATGGCGCCATACCTCGCGCGGAGCGCCGATGCCGAACCTGTCGATCAAGGACGTGCCCGAGTCGATCGCAGCCGCGCTGCGCCAGCGTGCGGCGCGCCACCACCGCTCGCTGCAGGGCGAGCTGATGGCGATCGTCGAGCGGGCGGCGGCGGAAGAGGCGGCCGCCTCGCCCGCGCTCGGCTGGGCGGCGCCCGCGGTGCGCGCGCCCCGGCCCGATGCGCGCCCGATCGAGCAGATCGCGCGCGAGCACCTCGCCCGCCGGCCGAAGCCGGTGCGCGGCGGACCGCGCGCGGCCGAGCTGCTGCGCGCGCAACGGAGCGGGCGGTGAGCGCGGGCGCGCGGACCGCGCGGGTGCGCGTCGCCGAGCCGTCGCTCGCGCTGCGCGCGCGCCACCCGGTCGTCGTCGACGCGGCGGTGCTCGCCGCGGTGCTCTTCGATGAGCCGGGCCGCGACGACGCGCTGCGCGCGCTCGCCGGCACGACGCTGCACGCGCCGTGGCTGGTCGACTACGAGATCGCGAGCGTCGCCACGCGCAAGGCCGCGGCCGGGCTCGGCGAGGTCGCCGCGCAGGGGCTCGCCGACTTCCGCGCGCTCGCGATCGAGCGCGCGCCGGTCGACCCGGCGGCGATCGCCGGCCTCGCGATGAGCTACGGCATCACGCCGTACGACGCGGCCTACCTGTGGCTCGCGGCCGAGCTGCGCGCCCCGCTGGTCACCTTCGACGTGGCGCTCGACCGCGCCGCGCGCCGGCACCTCGGCACCGAGGGCTGAGGCTCAGCCGACCGTCACCCGCACCGCGTCGCCGATCCGGAGCGCCCCGCCCTCGAGCACCCGCGCGGTGACGCCGCCGTGGCCGCGCATCGCGCCGTAGCCGCCGGGACCGAGCGCCGCCTCCATCTTCGAGCACGGCTCCGCAGGGCCGGTCACCTCGAGCACGACCGCATCACCGAGACGCAGCCGCAGCGGCACGTCGGCGAAGAGCGTCCGCGCGGCGACGAGGTTGATGCCCGAGACGACCAGGTTGCGCCGCAGCACCTCGGGTGCGATCGCGTCGAGCCCGACGAGCACGGCGATCGCCGGCAGGTGCTCGGCCTGGATCAGCGTGACCTGCCGCGCGCCGCCGCCGGGCGCGCGCGACGCGCGCAGCGCGCCCCGGTCGCCGTCGAGGCCGCGCGCCGCGATCGCGAGCGTGCCCTCGACGCGGCGCGCCGGCTCGCCGCGCGCGGGGCGCAGAACGATCGCCTCGAGCCGTCCCGCGCGCGGGAAGGTCGAGGCGAGCGCGCGCAGGCCCGAGTCGGCGCGGGTCATCGCCTCGCAGTGCCCGGAGCGTGCAGGTTCACTCGGCCGGGCCGCCGAACTGCTCGTACGCGCGCAGTGCGTCGGCCGCGTACATCAGCGAGGGGCCGCCGCCCATGTAGGTCGCGACGGCGAGCATGTCGACCAGCTGCGCCCGCGGCACGCCCGCACGGACCAGCGCCTTCGCGTGGTAGCCGATGCAGCCGTCGCAGCGCGTGGCCACGCCGATCGCGAGTGCGATCAGCTCCTTCGTGCCGTGCGTCAGCGCGCCGTCGGCCATCGTCGCCTTGGCCATCGCGTCGAAGCCGGCCATCGTGCCCGGCGCCTCGGCCCGGATCTTCCTGGTCATCGCGCCGATGTCGGCGATCAGCTGCGGGTACTCCTTGGCCATGTCGGCTCTCCTGGGGTTGGAACGGATCGGGTCAGCGCCGCGCGAGCACGCGGCCCGCACCGTCGTCGCGCAGCACCAGCGCGCCGTCGGGCGCGAGCTCGAAGCGGCGCACCGTGCGCAGCCGCTCGAGGAAGCGTGCCTCCTGGTTCATCAGCGCGGGCGCGCAGGCGCGGGCGCTCGACGCGATCTCGGCGATGCGCAGCGACTCGCCGTCGAGCGTCCAGCGGCCGGTGTAGTCGTTGCACGAGGCGCGGCCGGAGACCCGGCCGTTCGCGCCGAACGCGATCGTCGCGCGCGAGCGGTCGATCACGCCGCCGCGGTCGAGGTCCTCGACGATCCACTCGGGGCCGCGCAGCAGGCTCGCCGGCTCGCCGCCGCAGCCCTCGTGGCGCCGGCCCGCCCACTCGACGGTGACGGTCGCCGGATGCGGCATGCCGGCCATCGTGTCCTGGCAGACGCGCTCGGTCGCGACGACCGACAGGCGCCCGCCGGGGGCGTCGGCGTCCCAGCGGCGGCCCGCGCCGGCCGGGCGCGGCGCGGGCGTCGGCGCCTCGACCGCCGCGGCGTCGAGGTTCGGCACGTAGCGGATGCGCCGTGCGTCGAGGTCGAGCCGCCAGAACGGCTCGTTGCCGCGCGCGACGAAGGGCACGGCGATCGGCGGCGCGCCCGCGCCGGGCGGCGTCGCGGCGCACTCGGGCCATGCGACGCCGTCGAGCGTCAGCTGCGTGCGCTCGCCGCGGTTCCAGACCCAGGTGCGCGGGTCGCCGTCGGCCTCCCAGCGTGCGCCCGACGCCGTCCTCGTCTCGCGCAGCGCGATCTCGCGACCGTCGACGACGAGCGTCCAGCGCTCGCGCAGCACGCCGAGCGTCGCGATCCGATCGCCGCATCGCAGCGTGCTCGCGAACGCGATCGGGCGCATCGGCGCGAGCCGCAGCGTGCCGACGTCGACCTCGCCGGCCGCGCCCGACACCGACACCGTCCCGCTCGCCCAGGTCGGCTGTCCGTCGACGGTCACGCCGCCGCGCAGCACATAGCCGCGGGCGGGGTCGAGGCGGGCACCGGGTACGCGCAGCTCGAACGGCGTGGGCACCTGCGCGGCGTCGATCGTGCGGCTCGTCTCGCCGACGACGCGCGCGTCGGCACCGCTCTCGCGCAGCTCCACGACGGCGCGTGCGCCGGGCTGCGTCGCGATGCGCGCGGGATAGTCGAGGCGCCCGCGGACCGCGAGGTCCGGCGCCGTGGCGCCCCCGACCGCGGCGCAGCCGGCGAGCGCCGCGGCCAGCAGCACGAGCGTCGTGCGCGCCGCGCCGCCGGGGGTCATCGGCGCAGCGCGTCCTCGACGAAGTCGAGCCGGTCGTTGCCCCAGTACAGCTCGCCGTCGACGAAGAACGCGGGCGCGCCGAAGACACCGCGGGCGATCGCGTCGTCGGTGTTCGCCTTCAGCTCGGCCTTGGTCTCGGGCGCCTCGAGCGCCGCGAGCAGCGGCTCGGGGTCGAGGCCCGCCTCCTGCGCGCAGCGCGCGAGCACGAGCGGGTCGGTCATGTCGCGGTCGTGGCCCCAGGCGGCGTCGAACAGCGTCGCGGCGAGCCTGGGCACCGCCGCGTCGCCCTCGAGGCGGCGCGCGGCGACCAGCAGCCGCAGCGCCCCCATCGAGGCGATCGGGAAGCGCGACGGGTACGTGTACGGCACGCCGTGGCGGCGCGCCCACCGTCCGAGGTCGGCCTTCATCCACGCGGCCTTGGCCGGGATCCGCGCCGGCGTCTCGTTGCCGGTCGCCCGGAACGCGAAGCCGAGCACGAACGGCCGCCAGACGGCGCGCGCGCCCGTTCGCGCGGCGAGCGCCTCGACCTGGGTGCTCGCGAGCCAGCTGTAGGCCGACGCGACGTCGAAGAAGAACTCGAAGCTGCGATCCGACACGACGTGAACCCTCCGGACGTGATGGTGAAGGAGGTCCGCGGACGCGCCGCGGCCTCGCGGGGACTCAGGCGGCTTCGAACGCGGCGCCGCGCGCCGGCTCGAGCGCGCGGCCGACCTCGGCCAGCAGCGCGTACGAGCGCTTGCGCGCGTCGTGGTCGTAGATCGCCGCGCTCACCATCAGCTCGTCGGCGCCGGTGCGCTCGACGAAGCGCTGCAGCTCGCGGTGCACGGTCTCGGGCGAGCCCACGAACGAGCAGGCGAGCATCCGCATCGCGTGCGCCTTCTCGTGCGGCGTCCAGTAGGTCTCGATGTCGTCGATCGGCGGCGACAGCAGGCCGCGCCGGTTGCGGACCATGTCGACGAAGCGCTGCTGCAGGCTGGTGAAGAGCCGCCTCGCCTCGTCGTCGGTGTCGGCACAGACGACGTTGATGCAGGGCATCGCGTGCGGGCGCGCCTGCTGCGCGCTCGGCTTGAAATGGCCGCGGTAGACGTGCAGCGCGGCGTCGAGCTCGTCGGGCGCGAAGTGCGACGCGAAGCCGTAGGGCAGCCCGAAGTAGGCGGCAACCTGCGCGCCGTACAGCGACGAGCCGAGGATCCAGAGCGGCACCTTCAGGCCCGCGCCGGGCACCGCGCGCACCGCCTGGCCGGGCTCGGCCTCGTCGAACAGCATCCGCAGCGCGGCGATGTCGTCCGGGAAGTGCTCGGCCGCGCGCGGGTCGACGCGCAGCGCGCGCATCGTCGTCTGGTCGGTGCCCGGGGCGCGCCCGAGGCCGAGGTCGATGCGGCCCGGGTAGAGCGACTCGAGCGTGCCGAACTGCTCGGCGATCACCAGCGGCGAGTGGTTCGGCAGCATCACGCCGCCGGAGCCGACGCGGATCGTAGAGGTGCCGCCAGCCAGGTACCCGATCACCACCGAGGTGGCCGAGCTGGCGATGCCGGTCATGTTGTGGTGCTCGGCGACCCAGTAGCGGGTGAAGCCGCAGCGCTCGGCGTGGCGGGCGAGGTCGAGCGACTTGCGCAGCGCGTCGGCCGGCGTGTCGCCGACCCGGACGGGAACGAGGTCGAGGACGGACAGCGGGATCATGGTTCGGCTCGTCGGTCGGGATCGGCCATTGTGCAGCAGCGCGGGGCACGGCGGCAGGTCCGGGCACCTCGGCCGGGTGCAGCCCCGCCGCCGGCCCGCGTTCAAGGGGGCGATCGGTCCGCGTCGAGCGCGAGCAGTCCGAACACCTCGCGCACGCTCGGCCGCCGCGCCTCGGGCACGCCCTGCAGGTAGCCGCCCAGCCGCAGCACCGCGTAGCCGTGCACCGTCGACCAGGCCGCGACCGCGGCCTTGCCGACCTCCGGGGCATCCTGCGCCGCGCCCCGGATCGCCGCCACGCAGGCCTTCACGACCCCGAAGGCCGAGCCGGCGGCGTCGAGGTAGCGCGGCTGTGCCGTGAACCGTCCGCCGCGGCCGAACATCAGCCGGAACAGGGCGGGGTCCTCCTCCGCGAAGGCGACGTAGGCCTCGCCGGCGGCCCGCAGCCGTGCCGCCGGCGACGCCCCGGCACAGCCGGCGATCGCGGCGAGCATCCGGTCGCGCAGCGCGTCGAAGCCCTCGGTCGCCAGCTCCATCAGCAGCGCCTCCTTGCTCTCGAAGTGCCGGTACGTCGCGTTGACGCTCACGCCGACGCGTGCCGCAAGGTCGCGCAGGCTCAGCTCGGCCTCGGCCGCCTCGGCCAGCCGGGCACGGGCCGCCTGCAGCAGCGCGGCGCGCAGGTTGCCGTGGTGGTAGGGCTTGTTCATGGGAGTTCCGGTCGCGGGGAAGGAGGGGGGACGCAGCAATGTTGACATCGTACACAAGCCCAGGTAACGTGCCGATGTGGGCGATGTACACATCGCCGATCCCGCCCGATGCAGGTTCTCCGACAGGAGCAGATCGATGCTGACGAATCCGGATCCGGTCCTCGCGGTCCTCCACCACCTCGCCCTCCTCGCGGTGTTCGGCTGCCTGCTCGCCGAGCTGGCCCTGCTGCGGCTGTCGCCCGGCCCCGCCTGGGTCGAGCTGCTCGCCCGGATCGACCTCGGCTACGGCATCGCGGCCGCGGCCGCGCTGTGCGCCGGGATCGCGCGGGTGCTCTGGGGGATCAAGGGTCCGGCCTTCTATGCGGACAACCCGGTCTTCTGGCTGAAGCTCGGCCTGTTCGTGCTGATCGGCCTGATCTCAGTGATCCCGACCCTGGGCTACCTGCGCTGGCGGCGCGAAGCCCGGGCGGACGGCACGCTGCCCGGTCGCGCCGAGGTCGCGCGGCTGCGCCGCTGGGTGGCGGTCCAGGTTCCGCTCTTCGCGGGCCTGCCGTTGCTCGCCGTGCTGATGGCGCGGGGCGTCGGCCACTGACGCGGCGACCGCGCCGGGCCGGTGCATCTGCCGCGGCCCGGCCAAGCCCAAATCCGAATCCGAACCGAAACCCCGACCGAGGAGCTCTCGATGCACGATCGTTCCGCGACCCGACGCGTCGCCCTGGTGACCGGTGCCTCCTCGGGCATCGGCTTGGCGCTGGCGGCGGCGCTCGCCGCGCGCGGCACGCACGTGGTGCTGGTGGCGCGCTCGACGGCGCGGCTGGAGGCGCTTGCGCAGCGCCTGCGCCGCGACGGCGGCACGGCCACCGTGCTGCCGGCCGACCTGTCCCGCGCCGGCGCCGCCGCGCAACTGCACGCGCAGGTCCGTGCCCTCGGGCTCGAGGTCGACGTGCTGGTGAACAACGCCGGATTCGGCTTCCACGGCCCGTTCGAGTCCGAGTCGCCGGAGCACCTCGCCGACCAGCTCCAGGTCAACGTCGTGGCGCTGGCGGAGCTCACCCGCCTGTTCGTGCCGTCCCTGCTGGCGCGCCGGGGCGCCGTGCTGAACGTCGCCTCGACGGTCGCGTTCCAGCCCGCGCCGTTCATGAGCGTGTACGGCGCGACCAAGGCGTTCGTGCTGTCCTTCTCCGAGGCGCTGTGGGCCGAGTACCGCGCGCGCGGCCTGCACGTCGCCGCCGTCTGCCCCGGACCGGTGGAGACGCCCTTCATCGACGCGATGGGCGATGCGGTGCGTTCGACCCCTGTCTTCAGCGCACCGCTGACGATCGACGCGGTGGTTCGCAGCTGCCTCGCCGCGCTCGACGCCCGCGGCCCCACCTTCGTCGTCGGCTGGCGCAACCGACTGTTCGCGCAGTCGGCCCGCCTGGCGCCGCGCGGGCTCCTCGCCCGGCTCTCGGGCCTGCTGCTCACGCCTCGCTAGCGTCCGCCCCTTCCCCGTCTCCCTTCGACCACCCCACCCCCGACTTCTCCGAGGAGATCGACCATGACCCGCACGCTTCGCTTCGACACGATCACCCCCGCGGCCGGCGCCGCGACGCTGGCGGCCGCGATCGCCGTCATCGGCCTCGCCGCGGGCCCCGCACGAGCCGCCGGCGACGGCCGGATCGAGGCGACGGTCTCCGGCGTCTCGAACGCGCCGGGCCTCGTCGGCTGTGCGCTGTTCGGGTCCCCGACCGGGTTTCCGCTCCAGTCGAGGAAGCACGCGCTCACGACCCTCCGGGTCACGCCGGTCAACGGCACGGCCCGCTGCGTGTTCGAGCGGATCGCGCCGGGCGACTACGCGATCGCCGTCGTGCACGACGCCAACGGCAACGAGGAGGCGGACACCAACCTGCTGGGCATGCCGACGGAGGGCGTCGGCGTCAGCAACAACGTGCTGCCCCGGATGACGGCGCCCACCTTCGAGGCGAGCCGCTTCACGGTCGCGGTCGGGCAGACCGCGAGGCTCGCGATCTCGATGCGGTACTGACCGGGCGCTCGCCTGCCCGGGTCGCCTCTCGCACCGGTCCACGTGCGGTCGATCCCGCGTTCGCGCGATTCCGTCGCGTGCGTCCATGGCGCGACGCCCGCCTGCGTGGGTCATCGAGGCGCAAGAGGACATGCCGGGGCAACCCATGCGTCTCGTCAACCGGCTCGCGATGCGGCCGGTGTTCACCTCGCTGGGGCTCCCGGCGCAGGCCTTCCGGACCCCGCCGGGCGGGGGCACGGGCAACATCCCCTTCGACGCGGGCGTGCACTGCGGCCCGCGATTCCCGGCGTGCGTGTGGCTGTTCCGCGGCGGCGAGTGCCTTCTCTGCAACCTGCGACGGCGCGAGTTCGAGGACGGCCCGACGCCGCTCGCCGAGTGGGGTGGCCCGCAGTATCCCTCGCTGCACTGGGTCTTCAAGGGGGGGGGCTCGTGGTGCGGGTCGCGTCCGACACCTGGACCGTGAATCCGTTCATTCCGTTGCGCCAGGAGGGCTTAGGGTCCACGGACGGGACGGCGCTCACCACCGGCGTGGACGTTGCGTTCCATGACGCTCGGCCGGACGCGCTCGGGCACGTCCATCTGGTCCGCGGTGGGCAGCACGTTCAGTCAGAGTCTCCTGCAGTCCCAGGACGAGGCCACCTCCAGCGACTTCTACGAGAGCCTGTCCGAGGCCTCCCAGGAGGAACGCAGCAGCGAGCGGTACCGCTACCACCTCGACTCGCAGCTGCACGGGGAGGCCGGGCTCGAGGGCGCATGGGGCGGCGAGCTCGACGTGTCGCTCGCGGTGGTCGCCGCCCGGGCTGCGAACACGGTGATCCGCGGGTTCGAACCCGCGGGCCTCCTGCCGGGGAAGGCCCCGGTCGCGCGCGACTCCGCAGCGGTCAGCGTCGCGTCGCGCGCGCCGCCGCGAAGGTCAGCGCGAGCGTCGGCAGCGCCGAGCCGAGCGCCGGCGCGAGCTTCGGCAGCGCATGGAACAGCGCGACGCCGGCGACCCAGATCGCCACCGCGCCCCAGTCGACCGCCGTCGCGCCGACGCGCCCGGCGACGTCGCGCACGCCGCCCAGGCGGCCGAGGATCGTGCCGTACAGCGGCACGAACACCGACGACAGCAACAGCAGGAACGGCTCGAGGCCGTGCATCGGCAGCACCAGCGCGAGCGCGGTGCAGGCGATCGCCATGACGACGCCCCAGCGTCGCACGCTGCCGCCGGGCGCGAGGCTGTGGCCGGCGACCGCGCCCGAGTAGACGTCGCCGTAGGCGTTGTCGAGCTCGTCGATCAGGATCAGCCCGAGCGCGACCAGCCCGCCCTGCGCGAGCAGCAGCGCGGCGACGAGGTCGGTCGACGGCGTGGTGAGCGCGACCAGCACGCCGAGCGCGTAGCACCAGGCGTTGGCGATCGCGTAGCCGAGCCAGGTGCCGGCAAGCGCGCCGCGGCCGTCGCGGCCGTGCCGCGAGAAGTCGGCGACCAGCGGCAGCCAGGAGATCGGCATCGCGATCACCAGGTCGAGCGCGCCGAGCGTGCTCATGCCGCCCGTGCCGGGCCGGTTCCAGATCGCCTCCCAGCCCTGCGCCTGCGCACGGCCCAGGAACTGCCAGGTCAGCCACGCGAGCGACAGCACGACCAGCGGCAGCCCGAAGCGGCTCATGAAGCGGCGCACCAGCGTCGTCATCTGTCCGTTGACGAGCAGCACCAGCACCGTGCCGAACGCGAGCGTCGCGACCGTGGCCGGCCAGGGCATCGACCACGGCGAGGTGAGCGCGAGCGCGGCCTCGGGCGCGGCGGGCCCCGCGGGCGGGAGCAGGCCGGCCTGCCGCAGGATCGCGACCACGCCGTCGCGCATCACGACCAGCTCGAAGGTGGTCCAGCCGACCAGCTGGACGATGTTGAGCACGATCGGCAGCCGCGCGAACGCGCTGCCGTAGGTCGCGTGCATCAGGCCGGCGCTCGACAGGCCGCTGTCGCAGCCGATCTTCGCGGTCCAGGCGAGCAGGCCCGCGCCGAGCACCGAGCCGCCGACGATCGCGAGCAGCGCGTCGCGCGTGCCCATCGCGGGCACGAGGAACGAGCCGACCTGCATCACCAGCAGGCCGACGCCAAGGCTCAGCCACAGCGAGGCGTGGTCGCGCCAGCCGAACGGGCGGTCGGCGGCGGGAACGGGGACGAGCGCGGAATTGCGGACGACGGACGTCGACATGGCGTGCTTCCCTACGCGAGGATGACCTCGATCAGGTTCGAGGGGACTCTCTCAGCCGCGATCCGCGACGCGCGCGGGCACGGCACCCCCAGCAGTCCGCGCGGGCAGGCCCCGCGCGAGGCGCGCAGTGTACGCGATCGCGCGGCCGGGCGGCGCGGGGGTGTTCCGCGACGGGCGGCGCACCCCGGCCGGCGCGCACGGGCCGCGCTGGCCTACACTGCGCGTCGTCGCCCACCGCCCCGTCGCGATGAACCTGCTGCTGCTGTCCAACTCGCGGATGCCCGACGGCCGCTACCTCGCGCACGCGCTCGATGCGATCGCCGAGACCGCGGCGGGCCGGCGCCGTGCGCTGTTCCTGCCGTTCGCCGGTACGACAATCCCGTGGGACGACTACGCGGCGAACGTGCGCGAGGCGCTCGCGCCGCTCGGCCTCGAGATCGCCACCGCGCACCGCGCCGACGATCCCGCAGCCGCGCTCGCCGCGGCCGAGCTGGTGCTGGTCGGCGGCGGCAACACCTTCCGCCTGCTGCACGAGTCGCGCCGGCGCGGCTGGCTCGGGCCGATCCGCGACGCGGCCGCGGGCGGGATGCCCTACGTGGGCTGGAGCGCGGGCTCGGTGCTCGCGGGGCCCACGATCCGCACGACCAACGACATGCCGATCGTCGATCCGGGCGGACTCGAGTCGCTCGCGCTGGTGCCGTTCCAGCTGAACTGCCACTACACCGACGCGATGCCGCCCGGCCACCAGGGCGAGACGCGCCGCCAGCGGCTCGCCGAGTACCTGGTGCTGTCGCCTCGAGACACGGTGATCGGGCTGCCCGAGGGCGACTGGCTCGCGGTGCGCGACGGCGCGGTCGCGCTGCACGGGCCGCACGACGCCTGGCTGTTCCGCGCGGGGCGCGATGCGGCTGCGCTCGCGCCCGGCCCGCTCGCGCTCGGATGAGCCCGTCGCCTACGGGCGCGTCGCGATGACGGCGCACCGCCCCTGTCGCGGACCCGCCGCGTGAGCGCGGTCGAGGGCGCGACCGACGAGTTCCGCACGCCGCGGCCGATCGCGGGCTGGCGCGTCGTCGCGATCGCGTTCTGGCTCGCGGTGTTCGCCTGGGGGCTGGGCTTCTACTCGCTGTCGCTGTACGTCCACCACCTGGGCGAGGCGGGCTGGCCGACCGCGATGCTGTCGGCCGCGACCACCGGCTACTTCCTGCTGGGGGCCGCCGCGATCGGACCGGTCGAGCGCGCAGCCGCGCGCTGGGGGCGACGTCGCGTCGCGATCGCGGGCGCGCTGCTGCTCGCCGGCGGCGTCGCGGCGCTGCCGCGCGTCGCGCATCCGGTCGCGCTCGCGCTCGCCTACGCGGCGATGGCCGCGGGCTGGGCGGCGACCTCGGGCACCGCGATCACGCAGGTGATCGGTGCGTGGTTCGACGCGCGGCGCGGGCTCGCGCTGAACCTCGCGCTGACCGGCGCGAGCGCGTCGGGCTTCCTGGTGATCCCGCCGATGGCGTGGGCGGTCGCGCGCTGGGGCGCGGCCGACGGGCTTGCGATGGTCGCGGCGGTGCTCGCGGCGGCAACGGTGGTCGGCGTCGCGTGGAACCTGCCGGAGCCGGCGCGGCGCGGCGGCGGGGCGCGACCGGCGCCCGGCGCGGGCGGGGGCGCCGCGGCGGCGCACGCGGGCAACGGGGCCGCGGCGGACGGACCGCTCGCGCGGACCGTCGCGCTGTTCGCGATCGGCTGGCTCGCGCAGGTCGCGTTCCTCGCGCAGCAGATGCCGCTGCTGGTGCCGAAGGTCGGCGTCGCGAGCGCGACCGCGGCGGTCGCGGCGACCACAGCCGCCTCGCTCGCCGGCCGGTTGATGCTGTCGGTGGTGATCGACCGCGTCGACCACCGCGCGGCGACCGCGGCGAGCTTCCTGCTGCAGGCCGCCGGCATGGCGCTGCTGCTCGTGTCGGACGCGCCGGCCGCGGTGCTGGCGGGCTGCGTGCTCTTCGGGCTGTCGGTCGGCAACGTGGTGATGCTGCCGGCGATCTTCGCGCAGCGCGAGTTCGCGCCGGAGCGCTACGGGGCGGTGGTCGCGCGCGTGTGGACGGTCGGGCAGACGCTCTTCGCGCTCGGCCCGCTCGGCGCCGGCGCGCTGCTCGCCGCGGCCGGCTCCCCGGCGCCGACGATCGCCGCGTGCCTCGCGATGCAGGTGGCGGCGGCCGCGCTGTGCGCGGGCGGGCGCGCGGCGCCCCGGCGCGCCTGACCTCGCCCGGATCAGCCTCGCCGCGTCGCCTCGAAGAAGTCGACGATCCGCGCGATCTGCCCGCGCATCATCTCGCGCCCGCCGATCGCGCGGCAGCCCTGCGACGCGGCGAACGCGAGCAGCGGCGTGACCTCCGGCTTCACGATCGCGTCGAACACGACGAGCGAGGACGGCAGGCGCGCGGCGTCGATCGGGCGGCACGGGTCGTCGAGCATGCCGACCGGCGTCGCGTTGACCAGCAGGTCGACGCCGTCGACGACCGGCGCACCGACCTCGACCTCGGTCGACGGGCTCGCCGCGCGGACCGTCGCGGCGACGCGTTCGCAGCGCGTCGCGTCGAGGTCGAAGAGCCGCATCGACGCGGGTCGCTCGGCGGCGAACGCCGCGGCGATCGCGGTGCCCGCGCCGCCGAGGCCCACCAGCATCACGCGCGCGCCGCGCACTTTCACGCCGGCGCGCCGCAGCCCCTCGACGCAGCCCAGCCCGTCGAAGATCTCGCCGTGCCAGCGGCCGTCGGCGCCGCGCGCGAGCGCGTTGATCGCGCCGACCGCGCGCGCCTGCGCGCCGAGGCTCGCGGCGAGCGCGCAGGCGCGCTGCTTGAACGGGATGGTGAACACCAGCCCGTCGAGGTTCGCGACGCGCATCAGCGCCGGCAGCACCGCGTCGAACTCGGCCTCGCGCACGTGGATCGGCACCAGCACCGCATCGAGGCCACGCCGGCGCAGCGCCCAGGTGACCATCTCCGGCGAGCGCACCTGCGCGATCGGGTCGCCGACGATGCCGAAGAGACGGGTGCTTCCGTTGACGAAGTCCACCTGGTCCGTCGATGCTGCCGCCATGATCGTGTGCTCCCCCTCCGAAGGCCGTCACCGTAGCGCATCCGCGCCGACCGGTCGCGCGTCCCGATGCGTTCGCTGAACGGCCGGGGCGCGGTCGTCACCGGCGCTGCGTCCGGCATCGGCGAGGCGCTCGCCGGCGCCCTCGCGGCGCGCGGCGCGAAGCTGCTGCTCGCCGACCGCGACGCGGCGCGGCTCGACGCGGTGGCCGCGGCGCTGCGCGGGCGCGGCGCGGACGTCGACGCGCTCGCCTGCGACGTCGTCGACCCGGCGACCGCCGACGCGCTCGCGGCGCGCGCCGAGGCCCGCTGGGGCGGCGCGGATCTCGTCGTGAACAACGCCGGCGTGTCGGTCGTCGCGCCGGCCGCGACGATGCCCGAGGCCGACGCGCGCTGGCAGATGGACGTGAACTTCTGGGGCGTGGTCCGCGGCTGCCGCGCGTTCGTGCCGCAGCTCGTGCGCCGGCCCGACACCGCGATCGTCAACGTGGCGAGCGTGTTCGCGCTCGGCGCCACGCCGACGCAGTCGATGTATGCGGCGTCGAAGGCCGCGGTGCGCGCGTACTCGGACGTGCTGCGCGAGGAGTTGCGCGACGCGGGCGTTCAGGTGCTCGTCGTGCTGCCCGGCGGGATCCGCACGCGGATCGCCGAGTCGGCGCGGGTGGTGGACCTGGGCGGCATCGCCGACTCGCCCGAGGACCTCGCCGCGCAGTTCGCGCGCATGGCGCGGACCTCGCCCGCGGACGCCGCGGGGGCGATCGCGCGCGCGCTCGAGCGCGGCGACACGCGGCTGCTGATCGGCGCGGACGCGCGGCTCGGCGACCTGATCGCGCGGCTCGCGCCCGGGCGCACCTCGGCCTGGATCACCGCGTTCGCCAAGCGCGCCCGGGCCCGCGCACGGTGAGTGCCGCGATCGCCGGCGCGTCGCGCGGGCGACGCACGCTGCGCGCGCTCGCGTGGCTCGCGCTCGCGGTCGTGCTCGGCGTGGCCAGCGCCGCGGCGACGCTGTGGACCGCCCGCGCGCTGCCGACGCGCGACAGCTGGGTCTTCGACGAGCGCGTCGGCACGGCGCAGGCCGGCCCGTACGTGCGCGCGCTGGTCGCGATCGGCGGGCTGCTGGCGCTCGGCCGCGACGAGACGATGTACTGGCTCGCGCGCACCGACGCGAACGGTGCGCCGCTGCGCTCGCGCTGCCGCTACCGGATCGCGGGGCCGGTGCCGGGCGCGCGCTTCTGGAGCGTCGCCGCCTACGCCGAGGACCACTTCCTGTTCGCCAACGACGCCGGCCGACACGCGTTCGGCGCCGACGCGGCCGACGGCGCTCGCTTCGAGATCGTCACCGGCCCCGTCGCGCCCGAGCCTGCGGTGCGCGCGTGGCTGCCGACACCGGGCGACCGCGGCCTGGTGCTGGTGCTGCGGCTCTACATGCCCGACGCGTCGGTCGCGCGCGATCCGCATGCGCTCGCGCTGCCGCGCATCGAGCCGATCGGAGCGTGCCGGTGAGCGGCCGCGCGGTGCGCGTCGCGGCGTTCGTCGCGCTCGTCGTCACCGTCCACCTGCTCGCCGTGTGGGCGGTGCCGCGGGCGATCATGCAGCGGGTGATCTCGGGCGTGGTCGCCGAGGCGGGCGACGGCGTGCTGCGGCCGCCGCCGGTCGACGCGGGCGCGCGCCGGGTCGTGCTGCCGAACCCGGACCTGCTGTACGCACTGTGCGCGTACGACGTGTCGGCCGCGCCGCTGCGCGTGCGCGCCGAGCCGGGCGCGCCGGGCTACTGGTCGATCGCGCTGTACGCGTCGGACACCGACACCTGGTTCGTGCTGAACGACCGCGGCGCGGCCGGACGGCCGGTGGACCTGGTCGTCGCGCGGGCCGGTGCGGACACGGTCGCGCTGCCCGGCGGCGCGACGCGCGTCGACTCGCCGAGCGCACGCGGGCTGCTGCTGATGCGGGTGCACCTCGAAGGCGGCGCCGCGCAGCGCGAGGCGGCCGAGGCGGCGCGCCGCTCGCTGCGCTGCGAGCCGGTCCGGGCGGCGGCGGCGCGCTGAACGGCGTCGCGCGGGGCGCCCGCGTGCACCGGCCCGCCGAGCGGCGGACCGGCCCGCGTCCGGGCCTTCAGCCCGCGCTCTTCAACCGCTCGTTCTGCGGGAACATCGCCCGCATCGCCTCGGCGTCGTTCTCGGTCTTGAACTGGTGGCGGTTGCGCAGCGCCTCGACGCGCGCGGCCGCCGGACGCGCCGAGATCTCGTCGAGCAGGCGCTTGACGTTCGGGTACTGCGTCCACGGGTTCTCGACACCCATCACGAAGGGCACGAGCCGCGCCCAGCCCCAGAACGCCATGTCGGCGATGCCGTAGTCGTCACCGGCGAGCCAGCGCCGCGAGGCGAGCCGGTCGTCGAGGATCTTCCAGTGGCGGTGCGCCTCGAAGTCGTAGCGGTTCAGCGCGTAGGCCTTCGGCTCGGGGGCGGCGACGCGGAAGTGCACCGCCTGGCCGGAGTACGGGCCGATGCCGCTCGCGACGAACATCAGCCAGCTGAGCATCTCGGCGCGCGCGGGCGAGGACGCGTCGGTCGGCACGAAGCGGCCGTGCTTGTCGCCCAGCCAGAGCAGGATCGCGTTGCTGTCGAACACCACGACGCCGTCGTCCTCGATCGCGGGCACCTTCGCGTTCGGGTTGACCGAGCGGAACGCGTCGGCGTGCTGCTCGCCCTTGCGGGTGTCGACCGGGATCGGCTCGTAGGGCACGCCGAGCTCCTCGAGCATCAGCGCGACCTTCATCGGATTCGGGGCGTTGTTGTACCAGAACTTCAGCATGCGGCGTCTCCTCGATCGGTGTGGGTCAGAGCTTCTCGAACACGATGTCCTTCGCGCCTTCCCACAGCACCTCGACGCCCATCGGGCGCAGCTGCTCCTTGCCCTCTACGATGGTGAGGAAGTGGTTGCCCGCGAGCGGGCCCATCTTCGAGGCGAACGAGCACGAGCCGTAGGCGAGCAGGATCTCGGTCTCGCTGAAGCCGCCCGGGTAGAACAGCACGTCGCCGACCGACGGGTGGCAGGTGTGGTTCTCGAAGCCCACGCCGAGCTCGAAGTCGCCGAGCGGGATCCAGCAGGCCTCGCCGCTCCAGCGCACGTGGATGATCTTCTGCCGGTAGGGCAGCAGCTTCATGAACGCCTCGACGGTCTTCGGCGCATCGGGGTTCGTCTCGGCCACGAAGCGGCGACCGGCGGCGGTGATCAGGATTCGGCTCATGTCGTCGGGAAGCGGGTCTCAGGGTTTCGGGGTGACGCGCGTCTTCAGGTAGGAGTCCTTCAGCGCGATGCGGCCATCGCGGAAGGTGAACACGTCGACGCCGTCGACCTCCATGCGGCTGCCGTCGCCCAGCACCCCGGTCAGCGTCCACTCGGACAGGCCGCGGTCACCGGCGACGAGGTGGCGATCGCCGCCCCAGTGCGCGTCGCGGATGCGCTCGAACACCTTCGCGAACGCGGCGCGCACGGCGTCTCGGCCGACCGCGCGCGCGCCGCAGGCCTCGGGGCCGGCGCCGGTGCGGAACTCGCACTCGTCGGCCATGAACGTCATCAGGAGATCGACGTCGTGCGCGTTCCACGCGGCGGCGAAGTCGGCGAGGAAGCTCGGGTCGGTGCGCACGTCGGGAGCGGTCATGGCGCGGCGGGCTCGGGGGCGGAAGGCCGCCGACGATCGCACGGGCCACCGACCCCGTCAACCGGGCGAGCCGCTCCGCCCGCGCGGCGCGCGCGCACGCAGACGCGCGGTTCGCGCCTTCAGCGCACCGTGTCGCGCAGGCCCTTCAGGCCGGCTTCGTAGATCGACGCGACCGCCGCCCGGGCGGGCTCCTGCTTCGCCTCGCCGCGAGGGCGGAAGCTCGAACTCCAGACGACGAGCGAGCCCTCGGCGACCGGGATCACCCGCAGCGTCGCGATCACGTCGCGGGCCGGCAGCGGCGACTCGAGGATCCGGTACTGCACCGTCATCGCCGCGTCGTCGAGCGACAGCAGCTCCTCCCGCACGACGGCCCCGGACTTCGTCGTCAGCTCGCGCACGGCGCCCGGCCGCGACGCATCGCCGTCCATCCGCGTCGACGCCATCGCCGGGTGCCACGCGTGCAGCCGGTCGAACGGCCTCACCGTCGCCCACACGGTCGCGGCCGGCGCGGGCAGGCGCACCTCGCGCGCGACGACCCACACCGGGTCGGGCGAGCGCTCGATCGGCAGCCCCGCCTTCACCCAGTCCGCCGGGAACCGCATCTCCACCGCCGAGACGGCGGTGAACCCGAGCTCGCGCAGCGATCGCGCCGCCAGCGCGCAGCGCAGGCCGGTGCCGCAGTACAGCGTCATCGGCCGCGCGAGGTCGGGCGTCGACGTGCCACCGACGCGCGGCCAGATCGCGGTCTCGATCGTGCCGCGGGGGATGTTGATCGCGCCGGGCAGGTGGCCGGCCGCGTACTCGTCGGGTTCCCGGACGTCGACGAGGAGCCCGGCACGGCCGCCGTCGATCGCGGCCTTGAGCCCCGGCACGTCCAGCATCGGCACCTGGCGCTTCGCGGCCGCCCCGAGGGCGAGCACCGAAGGCGGCAGCGTGGGCGCGGGCGCCGGCGCAGCGGAGGCGGAGGCGACGGCCGGCGTCGCGGGGGCGGGCGCGACGGCCGGCGTCGCGGCGGAGGGTGCGGCCGGCGAGCCGGGCGCGGGCGGTGCCTGCACGCATCCGGTCGCGGCGAGGATCAGCGCCAGCGGTGCCAGCACGCGGCGGCGCAGGGCATCGAACACGGTCGGGGAGAGGTCCACGAGGGCTCCTTCGTCAGGGTGGGATCGGGGCTCGTGGTGGAGCGTCGCGCCGGTCGCGCCCGCGCGACTTGATCGAGCGCAACTCCGCCGTGGCGGGCGTGACGGGCGCGCTGCTTGCTTGACCGGCGTCAATCCGGCGCGTCGACGCCGGGCCGCGATGCCCGTGCGGGCGACTCGGGCACGGACGGCCGCGCGCCGGACGCGGCTAGACTCCGCGCGTGTCCCGACCCCCGGGGCGATCGCCGCAGGCCGCCATGAGCACTCCCGAGACCCCGACGACCCAGCCGATCGCCGTCGACGTGAAGGCGGGCACCGACTACTGGTGGTGCGCCTGCGGGCGCAGCGCGAAGCAGCCGTTCTGCGATGGCAGCCACCGCGGCACAGGCTTCGAACCGGTGAAGTACACCGCCGCCCACGACGGCAAGGTCTGGTTCTGCGGCTGCAAGCGCTCGGCGCGCGCGCCGCTGTGCGACGGCACGCACAACCGGCTGTAGCGGCGCGCCGCCGCGCGCCTCAGCGCGCCGGCGGGATCGGCTTCAGCGGTCCGCCGAAGCGTTCGCGCTGGGGCGGGCCCGACAGCGGCGGGAACTCGATCGCCTCGGGCGGCACGTCGACGTCGTGCAGCCGGTCGAGCAGGTCGCGGATCAGCGTGAGGCGCCCCAGGCGCTGGTCGTCGAAGTCGACCAGCGTCCACGGCGCGTGCTTCGTGTGGGTCGCCTTCAGCATCGCGTCGCGCGCCTTGCCGTATTCGCGGTACTTCTTGCGCGACTTCAGGTCGATCGGCGACAGCTTCCAGCGCTTGAGCGGATCCTCCAGCCGCTCGCGGAAGCGCTCCTCCTGGCGCGCCTGGTCCACGGTCAGCCAGTACTTGACGAGCAGGACCCCATCGTCGACGAGCAGCTTCTCGAACGCCGGCGCCTGCTTCAGGAAGCGCCGGTACTCCTCGTCGGTGCACCAGCCCATCACGCGCTCGACGCCGGCGCGGTTGTACCAGCTGCGGTCGAACAGCACGATCTGGCCGGCCGCGGGCAGGTGGGGCACGTAGCGCTGGAAGTACCACTGCGTGCGCTCGACCTCGTCGGGCTTGGGCAGCGCGACGACGTGGCACTGGCGCGGGTTCAGGACGTCCGAGATCGCGCTGATCGCGCCGCCCTTGCCGGCGGTGTCGCGGCCCTCGAAGATCACCAGCAGGCGCGCGCCGGTGGCCTGCACCCAGCGAGCGAGCCGATTGAGCTCGACCTCGAGCGGCTCGAGGCGAGCCTCGTAGTCCTTCTTCGACAGGTGCACCCGGTCCTGCGGTACGCCCGTCCGCGCCTTGACGCGCTTCCCGTTTCCGGCCTTCGTGCTGTCGCCCATCGCGCTCGCCTCCATCGTGCGACCCGATGCTCGCACGCGGACGGCGGGGGCGTCACGTGGGCACGGGTCGCGCCGCGGCCGGAGGGGTCGCGGCCCGGACGCGTCAGCCCCCGAAGGGATTGGCGAACGCGAACATCATCGCGATGCCGACGCCGATCAGGAACGACGCGTCGATCAGCCCCGCGAGCAGGAACATCCTGGTCTGCAGCCGCTCCATCAGCTCGGGCTGGCGCGCCGCGCCCTCCATGAAGCGGCCGCCCATCACGCCGATGCCGACGCAGGCGCCGAGCGCGCCCAGGCCGATGATCAGCCCGCAGGCGAGGGGCACGAAGGTGGCGGGGGACATCGTCGTTCTCCGGTCGTGGATCGATGCCCCGATGCTGCGCGCCGTGCCGCGCGCCGTCGATGACGTCGAAGGTCATCCGACGCGGGCGGCCGCGGACGCGACGACGCCCGCGGCGCGCGAGCGCGGCGGGCGTCGGTCGGTGCGTGCCGGCGCGCGGCCGGCCGCGGCGGGCGTCAGGCGCCCGGCAGGATCGGCTGCTGCTGCGCCGTGGCCTTGACGGTCGGCGCCGGGGCGCTCGACTGCACGACGGGCTGCTGGATCTCGATCTGCGCCGGGCCTTCGCCGGCGTGCACGCCGAAGGACGCGAGGACGAGGGCGACGGGGGCGGCGATCTTGGCGAAGGTCTTCATGCTGGGCTCCTGTGGGTGGGGGTCCGACGCCGCGCACCGTGCGTGGCGTCGACGGAGCCAGTGTGGCCGCGCCGCGGATCGATCCCGGGTCGGTACGGGATCGCTTGCGCGGCGCTTCGGTCTCGGAACGGTCACATCGGGACGGCCGGTCGATCGGTCGGTTCAGACGGCCGCGAGCGCCTGCTCGAGGTCCTCGCGCAGGTCGTCGACGTGCTCGATGCCGACCGACAGCCGCACCATGCCCTCGGAGACGCCCGATTTCGCCAGCTCCTGCGGGTTCAGCTGCCGGTGCGTGGTCGAGGCCGGGTGGGTCGCGAGCGACTTCGCGTCGCCGATGTTGACCAGCCGCGTGAACAGCGCCAGCGCATCGAGCAAGCGCGCGCCGCCCTCGCGCCCGGCCTCGCCCTTCAGCGTGAACGACAGGATGCCGCTCGCGCGCCCGCCCATGTAGCGCTGCACCAGCGCGTGCTCCGGATGGTCGGGCAGGCCTGCGTAGTTGACCGACTCGACCTTCGGGTGCGCCTGCAGGTACCTCGCGATCGCGAGCGCGTTCTCGCAGGTGCGGTCCATCCGCAGCGCGAGCGTCTCGATGCCCTGCAGGATCAGGAACGCGTTCATCGGCGAGATCGCCGCGCCGGTGTTGCGCAGCGGGACCACGCGCGCGCGGCCGATGTAGGCGGCGGGCCCGAGCGCCTGCGTGTACACGACGCCGTGGTACGAGACGTCGGGCTCGTTGAGCCGGCGAAAGCGCTTCGCGTGCTCGGCCCACGGGAACTTCCCGGAGTCGACGATCGCGCCGGCGACGCTGTTGCCGTGGCCGCCGAGGTACTTGGTGAGCGAGTGCACGACGATGTCCGCGCCGTGCTCGAACGGCCGGCACAGGTACGGGCTCGGCACGGTGTTGTCGACGATCAGCGGCACGCCCGCGTCGTGCGCGACCTTGGCGAGCGCGGCGAAGTCGGTCACGTTGCCGAGCGGGTTGCCGATCGACTCGCAGAACACCGCCTTCGTGCGGTCGTCGATCAGCTTCGCGAACGAGGCCGGGTCGCGTGCGTCGGCGAAGCGGGTCTGGATGCCCTGCTGCGGCAGCGTGTGCGCGAACAGGTTGTAGGTGCCGCCGTAGAGCTGCGAGGCCGACACGATGTTGTCGCCGGCCTCCGCGATCGTCTGGATCGCGTAGGTGATCGCGGCCATGCCCGAGGCGAGCGCGAGCGCGGCGATCCCGCCCTCGAGCGCGGCGAGCCGCTTCTCGAGGACGTCCTCGGTCGGGTTCATGATCCGCGTGTAGATGTTGCCCGGCACCTTCAGGTCGAACAGGTCGGCGCCGTGCTGCGCGCTGTCGAACGCATAGGCGACGGTCTGGTAGATCGGCACGGCGACCGCCTTGGTGGTCGGGTCCGGCGAGTAGCCGGCGTGCACGGCGAGCGTCTCGATGCGCATGCGGTCTCCAGGAGGGGAACGGAACGGGGCGGGGCGGCGATTGTGGCATCCTCGAGCGCCTCGGGGCGCCCCGCGCGCCCGGCACGAGCTCATGCCTTTTCCTCCGATGCAGACCTTCTCCACGATCGTCTCGCGGCCGGCCCGCGCCGACGGCGACCGCGCCGCCTTCGTCGCCGACGTGACTCCCGACTGGCTGCAGGGCCGCGTCGCCTTCGGCGGCATCCAGGGCGCGTTCGCGGCGCTCGCGATGCGCGCCGCGGTCGGCCCCGAGCTGCCGCTGCGCGCGCTGCAGATGACCTTCGTCGCGTCGGTCGACCCGGGCGAGGCGCGCGCCGAGGCGGTCGTGCTGCGGCGCGGCCGCGCGATCACCCACGTGCAGTGCACGCTGCACAGCGGCGGGCGGCCGGCCGCAGTGGTGGTCGGGATGTATGGCGCATCGCGCGAGTCGAAGGCGATCGCCGACATGCCGATGCCCGACGCGCTGCGGATGCCCGCCGAGCTGCGGGAGGCGCCTTACCTGCCCGAGCGGATGCCGGGTTTCCTGCAGCACTACCGGCAGCGCTGGGCCGGCGGCGCGATTCCGTACAGCGGCTCGCCGATGAAGCCCGCGTCGATGTGGGCACGGCTGCGCGAGTCCACCGACGGCGACGACCCGGGCCCGGGCAGCGCGCCGCTGCCGGCCCCGCTCGACGCGCCCGAGGCGCGCGAGGCGAACGTGGTCGCGCTGTGCGACCTGCCGCCCTCGCCGGTGATGGCGACGCTCTCGAAGCGCGCGCCGGGCGCGTCGCTGACCTGGCTGCTCGAGCTGCTCGCCGATCCGCGCACGGTCGATCCGCGCACCTGGCTGATGCTGCACACCGAGACCCGACACGCGGCGGCCGGCTACACCAGCCAGACCGCGCGCGTCTGGGACGACGCGCGCCGCCCGGTCGCGGTCAGCCACCAGACGACCGCGATCTTCGACTGACCCATCGACGGACAGCGCGCCCCGCGGCGCGACGGAGCGACCGATGCCCACGACCCTCGCGCTGCGCTGCACCCGCCTGTCCGAAGACCTGTCGGGCGTCTCGCTCGAGGCGATCGACGCGCGCGCGCCCGGCCCGGGCGAGGTCGCGGTGTCGATGCGCGCGGCCGCACTGAACTTCCCCGACCTGCTGATGACCCGGGGCGGCTACCAGCACCGGCCCGAGCTGCCGTACACGATCGGCATGGAGGGCGCGGGCACCGTCGAGGCGGTGGGCGAGGGCGTCACCGGATGGTCGCCCGGCGACGCGGTCTGCGTGTCCGACAAGACCGGCACGATCGCGCGGCGCGCGGTCGTGCCCGCGCACGCGCTGTCGCCGGTGCCGCCGGGCTGGGACTGGGCGAGCGCGGCCGGCTGGCAGGTCGGCGCGCTCACCGCCTACGTGGCGCTGGTCGTGCGCGGCGCATTGCGCGCCGGCGAGACGCTGCTCGTGCACGGCGCGACCGGCGGCATGGGTGCGGCCGCGGTGCAGCTCGGCGCCGCGCTCGGTGCGACCGTGATCGCGACCGGCACGCGCGAGGACTGGCTCGAGCGGCTGCGCCCGCTCGGCGCGGCGCACCGGCTGTCCTCGCGCGGCGACTTCGCGGCCGAGGTGAAGGCGCTGACCGGCGGGCGCGGTGCCGACGTGATCTACGACCCGGTGGGTGGCGACGTGTTCGACCGCTCGACGAAGTGCATCGCGTTCGGCGGACGGCTGCTGGTGGTCGGCTTCGCGGCGGGGCGCATCCCGACCGTGGCCGCGAACCACGTGCTGATCAAGAGCTATGCGGTGGTGGGCGTGCGGGCCGGCGAGTGGACCCGGCAACGGCCGGCCGAGGCGCCGGCGATCCGCGCGGCGATCGCGCGGCTCGCGGCCGAGGGCGTGTTCCGGCCGCTGGTGGGCGCGACGTTCCCGCTGGAGCGCGCGAAGGACGCGCTGGCTGCGCTCGAGCGGCGCGAGGCGCCGGGCAAGATCGTCGTCGAGCTCGGCGGCTGAGGCCGCTCCCCGGGGCGCGCGGCCGCTCAGGGGCGCGGCGACGTGCCCCGGCGGCCGAAGCCGAGCACGTCGAGATCGGCGGCCGAGCGGCGCCTCAGGAGAAGGGCCGCACGCCGATCAGCCACGCGTGCAGCCAGAACGCGAACGCGACCCAGGCGAGGACGCCGGCGACGACCGCGATCGCGTCGCGCGATGCCGGCCCGGCGACATAGCGGGTGCCGTTGCGGCGGTCGCGGCGGCGCGACGCGGCGTACAGCACGACCGACCAGGCGACGAACGCCCCGAACAGCACGACGTCGGCGAGCCGGCCGTTCGCGAGCAGGTGCGCGAACGCCCACGTCTTGACGCCGAGCACCATCGGGTGGCCCACCGCGGCCTTGATCCGAGTGCCCGGCACGTACGCGGCGGCCAGCAGCACGAACGACACGAGCGTCAGCAGCGCCGCGGCGTGGCGGGTCCAGGTCGGCGGGCTCCAGAGCTCGACCGGCGCCGTACGGGTCAGGCCGTAGCCGTAGACGATCAGCACCAGGCCCGCGAGCGACAGCAGCGAGTACACGCCCTTCCAGGCGCCCTCGCCGCGCGCGGCGATCTGCGCGGCGCGCCAGTCGTCGGCGACGACCCGCACCGAGTGCACGCCGAGGAACAGCACCAGGCCCAGCACCATGACGATCATCGCGACTTCCTCCCTGCGGGCGATGCTAGCACCCGCACGGCCGAGCCGGCGTCGCACGGCGCCGTCACGCGGACCGACTAGAATCGTGGGTCTTCCGCCGCCCCTCCCCGCGAGTCCGCCATGAGCACCGACACCACCCTGCAGACTTTCCAGGCCGACGTGATCGACGCCTCGATGGAGGTGCCCGTGCTGGTCGACTTCTGGGCGCCGTGGTGCGGGCCGTGCAAGACCCTCGGCCCGATGCTCGAGAAGCTCGAGCAGGCCTACGGCGGGCGATTCAGGCTGGTCAAGGTCGACACCGACGCGCAGCAGCAGCTCGCGCAGCACTTCCGCATCAAGTCGATCCCGACCGTCTACGCGTTCGTCGGCGGCCAGCCGGTCGACCAGTTCCAGGGCGCGCTGCCCGAGGGCAAGCTGCGCGAGTTCATCGACCGGCTGATGCCGAACCCGTCGGACCTGGAGCTCGACCAGGCCGGCGCTGCGCTCGATCGCGGCGACCAGGCCGCCGCGACCGAACACGTGAAGAAGGCGATCGCGCTCGATCCCTCGAACGACTCGGCGCGGCTGCTGTACGCGCAGCTGCTGCTGGGCGCCGGCGAGCCCGCGGCCGCGCAGGGGCAGCTCGAGGCGCTGTCGGCGCAGGCGAAGGCCGACCCGCAGGTGCAGGGCCTGGCGCAGCAGGTCGCCGCGGCCGTCGAGGCCGCGAAGCCGCCGGTGCCGCACGACCTGCTCGAGCGCGTGCGCGCGAACGAGGGCGACCTGCAGGCGCGGCTCGACCTCGCCGAGTACTGGATCGAGTACAAGGAGTGGCCGCAGGCGCTCGAGCAGCTGCTCGAGATCGTGCAGCGCGACCGCGCGTTCCACGACGACGTCGGGCGCAAGCGGATGGTGCAGGTGTTCGAGCTCGCGGGCGCGCAGCCGCAGCTGGTGTCGGAGTGGCGCCGCAGGCTCGGGGCCGCGCTGAACGTGCGCTGAACCGGGCGCGCGTGCGCGTGATGTCCCGAACCGGGACGCACGCGCCGACGGGCGATGCGATCGTCGCCCGATGCCGACCCCGCCGCTCCGTGCCTTCGTCGCCGCCGCATGCGGCGTGCATCTCGCCGACCAGCTCGCGCTCGCCGCGTTGCCGCTGCTCGCCGTGCTCGTGCTCGACGCGTCGCCGGCGACGGTCGGCGCGCTGGTCGCGGCGCACGGCGCGGCGTGGCTGGTGCTGACGCTGCCCGGCGGGGTCTGGGTCGACCGTGCGGGGCCGTCGGCGACGATGCGCCGCGCGCAGGCGATCGGTTGCGTGGGACTCGCGGGCGCGGTCGGCGCGACGCTCGCGCGAAGCGGCGGCGGCCTCGCGGCGGCGGCGTTCGTCGCGTCCGCCGGCACGGTGCTGTTCGTGCTGTCGGTCGTGCCGGCGATCCGCGCCGCGATTCCGGAGCCCGGGCGCCCGGCCGCGAACGCGCGGCTCGAGCTCGCGCGGGCCGCGGTCACGCTGGTCGCGCCGCTCGCCGCGGGCGCACTGGCGCAGCGCGGCGCGGCGATCGCGGCGCTCGTCCTCGCGCTGCTCGCCGCCGTCGCGGCGCTCGCGGCCGTGCGCCGCCTGCCGGTGTCCGACGCGACGGTGGCGCCGCGCGAACCGTTCGGGACGGCGATCCGGGCGGGCGCGAGCGTGGTGCTCGCCGACCCGCTGCTGCGGGCGATCGCGGCCTGCGCGGTGCTGTTCAACCTCGCGTTCTTCGCGCTGGTCGCGATCTGGGTGCCGCACGCGCTCGGCGTGCTCGGGCTCGACGCCGCCGGGGTCGGCCTGTCGCAGGCCGGCTACGGCGTCGGCCTGCTCGCCGGTGCGGCCGCCGCCCCGCGGCTGATGGCGTGCCTGCCGCCGCGGGTGCTGCTGGTCGGCGGGCCCGGCTGCGCGGTGCTCGCCGCGGTGCTGCTGGCGACGATGCCGAGCACCGCGGCGGCCTTCGTCGCGCAGCTGCTGGTGGGCTTCGGGCCGATGGTCTGGCAGGTGCAGCGCACGACGCTCACGCAGCAGCGGGTGCCGGCCGCGCTGCTCGGCCGCGCCTCGGCGACGATCCAGCTCGCGGTGTACGGCGTCAGGCCGCTGGGCGCGCTCGCGGGCGGCGCGATCGCGCAAGGCTGGGGCACGGGCGCCGCGATCGTCGCGGTCGGCGCGGGCTTCGCCGCATCCGCGGCGGTGATGGGGATTGCGCGACTCGACGGCACCCGAAGGACTACCATCGCGGCCTGATCCGGACCCGAGGAGACCCGCATGTTCCCCACCACCATCGCCGGCAGCCTGCCCAAGCCCGCCTGGCTCGCCGAGACGCACAAGCTCTGGCCCACCTGGAAGGCCGAGGGCGACGCGCTCGCGCAGGCCAAGCGCGACGCGACGCTGCTCTGGCTCAAGGAGCAGGAGGACGCGGGCGTCGACATCGTCACCGACGGCGAGCAGAGCCGGCAGCACTTCGTGCACGGCTTCCTCGAGGCGGTCGAGGGCATCGACTTCGAGCACAAGGTGAAGATGGGCATCCGTAACAACCGTTACGATGCGATGGTGCCGCAGGTGGTCGGCCCGCTGCGGCTGAAGGGCCGCGTGCACGCGACCGAGGCGCGGCTGATGCGCGCGCACACGACGAAGAAGATCAAGTTCACGCTGCCCGGCCCGATGACGATCGTCGACACCGTCGCCGACGCGCACTACGGCTCGCGCGAGAAGCTCGCGATGGCGTTCGCCGAGCTGCTGAACCAGGAGGCGCGCGCGCTGCAGGCCGACGGGGTCGACGTGATCCAGTTCGACGAGCCGGCCTACAACGTGTTCATGGAGCACGTGCCGACCTGGGGCATCGCGTCGCTGCACCGCGCGATCGAGGGGCTGACCTGCACGACCGGCGTGCACATCTGCTACGGCTACGGCATCCAGGCGAACAAGGACTGGAAGACCTCGCTCGGCGAGCGCTGGACGCAGTACGAGGCGATCTTCCCGGCGCTCGCCGCGAGCCGCATCCAGCAGGTCTCGCTGGAGGTTGCCAACAGCCGCGTGCCCGACGAGGTGCTCGGGCTGCTGAAGGGCAAGGACGTGCTGGTCGGCGTGATCGACGTCGCGAACGACGCGGTCGAGACGCCCGAGCAGGTCGCCGAGACCATCGGGCGCGCGCTGCGCTACGTGCCGGTCGACCGGATCTTCCCGTGCACGAACTGCGGGATGGCGCCGATGGACCGCGGCATCGCGGCGGCGAAGCTGCGCGCGCTGGTCGAGGGCGCGCGGCTCGCGCGCGAGCGGGCGGCTTGAGCGGCGGCCCGGGCCCGGCGCACGGGCGGTCCGGCGCCGGTCGCCGGGATGTATGATGGCCAATCTGGCCATCACCACGAGGCGGGCATGAGGATCAGCGCGACCGACGCGAAGAACCGGTTCGGCCAGGTCTGCAGCGAGGCGAAACGGGGTCCGGTGATCGTCGAGAAGGACGGCCGGCCCGACACCGTGATCGTGTCCTTCGAGCAGTGGGAGTCGGTGACGCGCCCCTCGGGCGCGAGCCTGCGCGCGCGCCGCAGGCAGTTCGTCGAAGCACACCGCGAGTGGCTCGACGCCTATCGCGAGCAGGTCGAGCGCGAAGGCACCTTCGGCGCGACGCTGCGCGCGTTCTGACGGCGATGGCGCAGTTCGACGTCCACCGCAATCCGGAGCCGGCGACCCGCGACCGCGTGCCCTACGTCGTCGACCTGCAGTCCGACCTGCTCGCCGACCTGCCGACGCGACTCGTCGCGCCGCTGCGGGTCCGCGACGACACGATGAAGTCCGCGCCGAGGCGGCTGTGTCCGTCGTTCGACGTGCAGGGGGTCGAGGTGGTCATGTACCCGCACGAGATGGCGGGCATCCCCGCGAAGCTGCTGGGGCGCCCGGTCGCGAACCTGCGGGCGTCGAGCGCGGTGCTGGTCGATGCGGTCGATGCCGTGCTGAGCGGCCTGTGAAGCACTGCGCCGAGATCGCCGCGCGCTACCCCGTCGTCGCCCTCGTGCTGCAGGGCGGCGGCGCGCTCGGCGCGTACCAGGGCGGGGTCGTCGAGGGGCTGGCCGAGGCCGGCGTCGAGCCGAACTGGGTCGCCGGCATCTCGATCGGCGCGCTGAACGCGGCGGTGTGGGCGGGCAACCCGCCCGAGCGCCGCGTCGAGCGGCTGCAGGCGTTCTGGGACACGATCTGCCGCCCGCCGGTGCTGCCGGCCTCGCCGCTGAACGCGGTGCCCGCGATGCTCGAGCCCTGGCTGCACGCATGGGAGCAGGGCATGGCTGCGCTCTACGCGGGCGAGGCGTGGCGTGCGCTGACCGAGGGCCAGAACGGCTTCTTCCGGCCGCGCGTGCCGCCGCCGTGGACGCTGCACCGGCCGGGTCCGGACGCGGCGAGCTGGTACGACACCGCGCCGCTGCGCGAGACGCTCGAGCGCTTCGTCGACTTCGACCGCATCGCGTCGAAGCACGCGCCGCGCGTGTCGGTCGGTGCGGTCGACATCGAGACCGGGAACTTCAGGTACTTCGACAGCACCGAGGAGCGGCTCGAGCCCGAGCACTTCATGGCCTCGGGCGCGCTGCCGCCGGGCTTCGGCGCGGTGCGCGTCGGCCATGCGTGGTGGTGGGACGGCGGGCTGGTGTCGAACACGCCGCTGCAGGCTGTGCTCGACGGCGCGCCGCGCGGCGAGGACGTGCTCGCGTTCCAGGTCGACCTCTGGAGCGCGAAGGGCGCCGCGCCGCGCGACCTGGCCGAGGTCGCGAACCGGCAGAAGGACATCCAGTTCTCGAGCCGCACCCGCTGGGTCACCGACCGGCTGCAGGCGGAGCAGCGCACCGCGGCGCTGCTGCGCGAGCTGCTCGAGCTCGTGCCCGCGAAGCACCGCGACCACCCGGTGGCGAGGCGCGCTGCCGAGCTCGCCGACGACCGCCGCGTCAACGTCGTGCACCTGATCTACGACGACGACGACAATGAGGGCCACTTCAAGGACTACCAGTTCTCGGCGCTGTCGATGCGCCGGCACTGGGCGCGCGGGCTCGCCGACCTGCGCGGCACGCTCGATCACCCCGACTGGCTCGACCGGCCGGCGGAGCCGTTCGTCACCCACGACCTGCATCGGACGACGCGGCGGGGCTGAGGGCCGCCACAGGGTGGTGGGACCGGCACCCGCCGGACGCCCTGCCGGTCAGTCGATGAAGCGCCCGCGCGCGGTGCCCTCGGGCGGGAACGACGTGAACTCGTTGTCGGCGGTCCGGTAGATGCGGCTGCAGGTCTCCTGGTTGCCGCGCAGGTCCGGGTAGCGGGTGCAGAACCGGTCGCCGTCGATTCGCCACCGGCCCTGCGCGTTGCCGCCGCGCCACTGCAGGAAGGCCGTGCCGTCGGGCGAGTACCGGATCGTGCCGGTCTCGTTGCGGGCGTTCGTCCATTCGAGCGTGCGCACCCGGGTCGCGTACTGGACCTGCATCTCGGCGCCGGTCATGGGCTTGACGCCCTTCTCTGTGAGCGACTGCTCGGTGACGGTCGAGCAGCCGCCGAGCGCGATCGTGGCGATCGCGGCGATCGCGGCGAGGGTGGGCAGGGTGGGCAGGGTGGGCAGGCGAGGCATCTTGGACTCCATCGGAACCGGTGGCGGGAGTCCGCGATGCTGCGCGGCCGGTCGCGGGTGCGCATCGTCAGTTTCGCGGACGCCGAGCGCGCCGGCGACGACGGCCGCGCTCGGCGCGGTCGACTCGAGTCCGATCCGGGCGGCCTGGACAAACCATCGTCGTCCACATCCGGACAGGCCCTGATCGGAGAGGGCGTGTTTGTCGAGGCGAGGCTCGAGCGCGCAGGTCGGGGGCAGGGCGGTCGCCGCGGACGCCGGCCCGGCATCGCGAAACGGACGCCGGAAAGAAAAAGCCCGCACCAAACGGTGCGGGCTGAAACCACCATTGAGGAGGTGGAGGAGACAGCCCGGATGCTACCCGGGTTGCTGGTGCGTTGCAACATAAACTTTCGGGCGAACGTCGTGCACATCCGCCATAGGCCCGAAGACCCGCATCCCGACTAGGATAAAGGGTCTACGTTCCGTCTGTTGCAACGCGACACGGCACTCTCGGCCTTGGATTCGCCGTCCCTGCGGTCGGCCACCGGCCGGTCCGCTCACTCGGCCACGGCCCCGCTTCGCTTGACCGCCTCCGTCCACTTGGCCACGTCGACCTTGAGCAGGTCGAGGTAGGGCTGCGGTCCGCCCGCGACCACCTCGAGCCCGAGGCCCCCGAGTTTTTCCCTGACATCCGGCAGTGTCAGCGTGGCGTTGAACTCGCGCGTCAGTGTCGCGGCGACGTCGGCCGGCAGGTTCGGCGGCGCGAGCACCGCGAGCCAGTTGTCGGCCTCGGCGCCGGTGATGCCGGACTCGGCGAGCGTCGCCAGGTCGGGCAGCGCCGGCGAGCGCTTGCTCGACGCCAGCGCGAGCGGCTTCGCGCGGCCGGAGCGGATGTGCGGCAGCGAGGTGTTGACGCTGACCGCGGTCATCTGGACCTCACCCGCGATCAGCGCCTGGATCGCCGGCGCGCCGCCCTTGTAGGGCACGTGGATCATGTCGAGCCCGCCGGCGGCGTGCAGGAAGATCGTCTGCGCGAGGTGCGAGCCGTTGCCGGTGCCGGCCGACGAGTAGGTCAGCTTGCCGGGCTGCGCCTTCACCAGCGCGACGAACTCGCGCGGCGTGTTCGCCGGCACCGACGGGTGCAGCAGCAGCACGCTCGGGAAGGTCGCCGCCAGCGACACCGGCGTGAAGTCCTTGAACACGTCGTACTGCAGTCGCGAGCCGTAGAGCTGCGGCGCGACCGCGTGCGTGCCGTTGTCGGCGACGACCACGGTGTAGCCGTCGGCCGGCGAGCGCGCGACGCTCGCGCAGGCGATCGTGCCGCCCGCGCCGGTGCGGTTCTCGACGACGACCGACTGGCCGAGCCGCTCGGACAGGCGCTGCGCGACGATCCGCGCGAACGCGTCGGAGTTGCCGCCGGGCGCGTGCGGCACGACGATCTTCACGGGGCGCGCCGGGAAGGCCTGCGCGCGGGCGCCCGGCGTGGTGGCGAGCGCGGGCAGCGCGGCGAGCGTCGCGATCGCGCGGCGGCGCCCGGCGTGGGTCGGGGGGCGGGTCATTCGGGTCTCCTCGGTTCGCGCGCGGCATCGGGCGCGCCGCGCGTCGGCTCGGCCGATGATAGGGCAGCGACGCCTCAGCGCAGCGTGCCGTCGACGTAGAACCAGCGCCCGGCCTCGAGAACGAAACGGCTGGTCTCGTGCAGGCGGTGGCCGCGACCGCCGACGCGGTTGCGCGCGACGAACTCGACCGTGGCGTGCGTGGCGTCGACCCGCGTGTGCGCGCGCACCTCGAGCCCGAGCCAGGTCGTGCCCGCGACGTCGAGCTCGAGCGAGGCCGCACGCGTGGACGGGTGCCAGGTGTCGAGCAGGTAAGGCACGAGGCCGAGCACGTAGGCCGAATAGCGCGAGCGCATCAGCGCCTCGGCGTCGGGTGCGGCGAGCCGCAGCGGCCCGTCGTGCCAGCGGCCGCAGCACTCGGCGTAGGTGGCCGCGCGGCCGCAGGGGCAGGCCGTCGCGGAGGATGCGGGCGTGCGCTTCATCGGCGCACCGCCTGCGCCACCGCCGCGGGCACCGGCGCCGCGCGCGGGCCGATCAGCCCGAGCGCCAGGCCCGTGCCCGCGAGGATCGTCGCGGTGCCGGCGAGCATCTGCAGCGTGACGCCCTCGCCCAGGTACAGCGCGCCCGCGATCATCGCGACCGGCGGGTTGAGGAAGGTCACCGAGGTCGCGCGGACCGCGCCGATGTTGCGCACCAGCCGGTAGTACAGCAGGAAGCCGAGCCCGGACGACGCGACGCCGAGCACGACGACCTCGGCCCACGCGCGCGCGCTCGGCGGTTGCGACGGCCAGGTCGCGACCGCGAACGGTGCGAGCAGCAGCGCGGACACCGCGAGCGTGCCGACCGAGATCGCGACCGGGCTCGTGCCGCCGAGCTTCACGCGCGTCCAGTGACCCCCGACGCCCCACAGGAACGACGCGACCAGCATCGCGACCAGCGCCCAGCCGGTGCCGCCGGGACGGAAGTCGACGCCGCCCCACACCAGCACGAGCACGCCGGCGAAGCCGATCGCGAGGCCGAGCGCGCGCCACCGCCCGATGCGCTCGGCGAGCCACAGGTGCGCGACGATCGCGGCGAAGAGCGGCGAGGTCGCGTTGAGGATCGCGGTGAGGCCGGCGCTCATCGACAGCGACGCCCAGGCGAGCAGCACGAAGGGGATCGCGCTGAACGCGACGCCCTGCACCAGCAGCGGCCGCGCGTTGCGATGCAGCGCGCGCAGGCCGCCGCGCCCGACCAGCAGCGGCGCGAGCACCAGCGCCGAGATGCCGAGCCGCAGCGCGATGAGCGGCACCGGCCCGAACTCGGGCACGGCCGAGCGGATGAACAGGTACGCGCTGCCCCACAGCAGCGCCAGCACGCACAGCTCGAACCCGTCGCGCCACCTCATCGGCGCAGCTTAGCCCACGCCGCGCAGCGCGACGTTCCGCATTCGGCCGCGGGGCCGGGGGGCGCTGCCGTCAGGGCAGCCGGAACACCGCGACCGTGTCGGCGAGCTGGCGCGCCTGCTCGGCGAGGCTCTCGGCTGCGGCCGCGCTCTCCTCGACCAGCGCGGCGTTCTGCTGCGTGGCCTGGTCGAGCTGGCCGATCGCCTGGTTGACCTGCGAGACGTTGTTCGACTGCTCCTGCGACGCGGTGCTGATGCCGGAGATCAGGTCGTTGACCGCGTGCACGCGGCGCACCACCTCGTCGATCGCGGTGCCCGCGTCGGCGGCGAGGCGGCTGCCGGCCTCGACCTGGCCGACGCTGTCGGTGATCAGCGTCTTGATCTCCTTGGCGGCGCCGGCGCTGCGCTGCGCGAGGTTGCGCACCTCGGTCGCCACGACCGCGAAGCCGCGGCCCTGGTCGCCGGCGCGTGCCGCTTCGACCGCGGCGTTGAGCGCCAGGATGTTCGTCTGGAACGCGATGCCGTCGATGACGCCGATGATGTCCGAGATGCGCTTGCTCTGCGTGGCGATCTCGCCCATGGTCCGCACGACCTGGCCGACCACCTGCCCGCCGTGCGCGGCCGAGCGGCTCGCGTCGCTGGCGAGCGCCGTGGCCTCGCGCGCCGAGCCGCTGTTCTGCGAGACGGCCGCGGTCATCTCCTCCATCGACGCCGCGGTCTGCTGCAGCGAGCTCGCCTGCTCCTCGGTGCGGTGCGACAGGTCCTGGTTGCCGGCCGCGATCTGCCGCGACGCGCCGGCGATCTGGTCGACGCCCGAGCGCACGTCGCCGACGATGGCGCGCAGCGCGCCGGTCATCGCCGAGAGCGCCGCCATCAGGCTCGACGCGTCGCCCGGCTGCAGCGGGATCTCGCGCGACAGGTCGCCCGACGCGACGGTGCGAGCGATCTTGACCGCGGCCTCGGGCTCGCCGCCGAGCGTACGCAGCAGGTTGCGGGTGACCCAGGTCGCGAGCACCACCGCGACCGCGAACGCCGTGGCGAGCAGCGCGCCGATCGCCCACAGCAGCGCGTTGCCGCGGTGCTCGTTCTCCTCGTAGAGCTGCTTCGCGACGTCGAGCTGCAGCGTGGTGAGCGCGTTGATCTCGGCCGAGACCGGGTCGATCGCCGGATAGAGCTCGCGTGCGGCGAACGCGGTCAGCGCCGCCCTGTCGCCGGCGGCGAGGATCGACTCCAGTTTCGCGACCGCCTCGTCGGCCTTCGTCATCGTCGCCCGCGTCCGCTCGACGCCGCGCTGCTCGGCCTCGATCAGCTTCGTGGCCGTGTAGGCCTTCCACTCGGTCGAGATGGTCTTCTGCGCGGTGTCGACCGAGGCACGCGCCTGCTCGAAGGTCTGCGCGCCGTCGCGCGCCTGGTGCGCGGTGTCGACGATGTTGACCGCGTACATGTCGGCGATCGTCTTCAGCTGCTTGAGCGGGACGACGCGGTCCTCGTAGGCGGTGCGCAGCGCGGCAGTGCCGCGATCGACGCTCCAGGCGGCGAGTCCGGCGATAAGCAGCAGGGCCACCAGCGGGGCGCCGGCCATCAGCAGGAGACGGGAACGGAGGGAGAGACGGTTCATGGTGTGCCTAAGTCGGAGCGACGCGTGGGCCGGGGCGCTTCGCGGCACGGCAAAGACCGTGCCTGAAGCACGATTGAACGTTAGGACGGCGTGAGATGCCGCGCCACCCGTGCGGCACCGGTGTCATCCCCGGTGTTCACCCGGGTCCGCCTCGCGCCGCGTGACCTGCGTCACGCCCATCCCGAGCGCGCCGCCGTTCGTCGGCGCCGTCCGTCGGCGCCGTTCGTCGGCGCCGTTCGTCCGGGGCGACGCCCGCCGGCGTCAGACGACGCCGTCGGCGCGCAGCGCGGCGATCGCGGCCGCGTCGTAGCCGAGCTCGCGCAGCACCTCGTCGGTGTGCTCGCCGAGCCGCGGCGGACGCAGGCGGATCGGCGCAGGCGCCTCGCCGAGCAGGAACGGCGGCGCCGCGATCGGTACCGGCACCGGCGAGTCCGGGTGCGCGACATGCTGCAGGTAGCCGCCCGCGTGCACCTGCGGATGGTCGAGCGCCTGCTGGGGCGTGAGCACCGGGCCGGTCGGGATGCGCGCGCGGCCGAGCGCGGTCAGCGCCTCGTCGGTCGAGCGCTCGTCGCACCAGCGCTGGGTTCGCTCGGACAGCAGCTCGCCGTGCTCGCCGCGCGACAGGTCGTCGCGAAAGCGCGGGTCGGTCTTCCAGCCGGGCTCGCCGACCAGGTCGCACCAGCGATCGAAGATGCCCTGGCCGACGACCTGCAGCACGATCCAGCCGTCGCGGGTGCGGAACAGGTCGACCGGGCCTGCGGTCTGGCCGCGGTTGCCGGTGGGCCGGCGGTTCGGCGCGCGCAGCGCCTGCTCGATCATCAACGGGTTGTTGGCGACCATCGCCGAGCGCAGCAGCGAGCCCTCGACCACCTGCCCGCGGCCGGTGACCGCGCGCGACATCAGCGCGGCGAGCGCGCCGATCGTGCAGTTCGCCGCGGTCATGAAGTCGACCCAGTTCACGTTGGCGCGATAGGGCTGGTCCTCGGTGCCGGTCATGTAGACGCCGCCGGTCATCACCTGCGCGACCGCGTCGAAGCCGACCCGGTCGGCCCACGGGCCGCTCGAGCCGTAGGCCGACGCGGTGACGAGCACGATGCGCGGGTTGATCGCCGACAGCGTCGGCCAGTCGAGGCCGAGCGACACGAGGCCCGCGCGCGGCAGGTTCGCGACGACCACGTCGGCGCCCGCGACGAGCCGGCGCACGACCTCGCGGCCCGCGGGCGAGCCGGGGTTCAGCGTCATGCCGCGCTTGTTGCGGTTCATCTGCAGGAAGGTGCCGCCGTCGCCGCCCTCGGTGACCGGCGCGACGCTGCGATCCTCGCCGCCGCCGGGCCGCTCGACGCGGATCACGTCGGCGCCGAGGTCGCCGAGCAGCGCCGCGCAGTGCGGGCCCGCGATGTAGCGGCCGAAGTCGAGCACGCGCGTGCCGGCGAGCACGCCCGGCGTGTCGGGCGCGCGGTCGGTGGGGGCGGTCATGGGGCGTCTCCTCGTGTGGAGCCGCGAGCATCGCAGCGTGCCGGCGTGCGCGCAAACGAGACGCCCGGACGGTGGATCGCGGGGTCGCGCGTGCGCGGCCGCGCGCGGCCCCCGATAATCGACGCGATGCGCCCCGTCCCCCGTTCCGTCCCGTGCTGCGCCGCGCTGCTCGCGGCGGGCCTGCTCGCCGCGAAGCCGGCCCCCGCGCAACCCGCGTCCGAGCCCGCCGCGGCCGGCGGCGCGGCGCCGCCCGCGAGCCGCGTCGCGCCCGGGGGCGCGTCCACCTCGGCGTCGTCGGCGCTCGACGAGGTGGTCGTCTCGGCGAGCCGCACCGAGCAGCGCGCGTTCGACGCGCCGGCCGCGATCCAGTCGATCGGCCGCGAGGCGATCCGCGAGGCCGGGCCGGGGATCCACCTGACCGAGTCGCTCGTGCGCATCCCCGGGGTCGTCGCGCTCGACCGGCAGAACTGGGCGCAGGATCCGCAGCTGTCGATCCGCGGCTTCGGCGCGCGCGCGACCTTCGGCATCCGCGGCGTGCGGCTGATGGTCGACGGCATCCCCGCGACGATGCCCGACGGACAGGGCCAGGCCTCGGCGATCGACCTCGCGGCGGCCGAGCGGATCGAGGTGCTGCGGGGCCCGCTCGCGCAGCTCTACGGCAACGCGGCGGGCGGCGTCGTGCAGGTGTTCTCGCGGCGCGGGCGCGAACCGGGCGAGGTGGGTGGCGAGGTCGGGTTCGGCTCGTTCGGCACGCGGCGCTACGGGCTGTCGGCCGGCGGCGTGGCGGGCGGCGTGTCGGGGGCGGTCGACGTGTCGCGGCTCGAGACCGACGGCTATCGCGCGTGGTCGTCGGCCGAGCGGCGCTCGGCGGGCGCGGTGCTCGAGACGACGTCCGGCGCGGGCACGCGCATGACGCTGGTCGCGCAGGACTTCGACCAGCCGCGCGCGCTCGACCCGGGCGGCCTCACCCGCGCGCAGCTCGAGGCGGACCCGCGGCAGGCGAGTCCGGCGTCGGTCGCGCAGCAGGCCCGCAAGACCGTCGCGCAGCGCCAGTTCGGGCTGGTGGTCGAGCATCCGGTGGACGCCGACCGCACGCTGACCGCGCGCGTGCACGGCGGCCAGCGCGACGTGTTCCAGGCGCTGTCGATACCGCTCTCAGCGCAGCAGTCGCCGACCTCCGCCGGCGGCATCGTCGACCTCGATCGCGGCTACGGCGGCATCGGGCTGCAGTGGTCGCAGCGCGCGCGCCTCGCCGGCGGCGTGCTGCGCGCGACGCTCGGCGTCGAGGCCGAGCGGATGGCCGAGCGCCGGCGTGGCTTCGTCAACAACGGCGGCGTGCAGGGCGCGCTCAAGCGCGACGAGGACAACGTCGTGCAGTCGACCGACGCGTACGGCCAGCTCGCGTGGACCTCGGGCGCGTTCACCTGGACCGGCGGGGTGCGCGCGAGCCGCATCGCGTTCCGCGTCGACGACGCGTTCGTCGTGCCGGGCAATCCCGACGACTCCGGCAGCACCACCTACAGCGCGACCAACCCGGTCGCCGGCGTGACCTGGCACGCGACCGAGCGGCTCAACATCTACGCCAACCTCGGCCGCGGCTTCGAGACGCCGACCTTCGCCGAGCTCGCGTACCGCAGCGACGGCGGCAGCGGCCCCAACCTGGGGTTGAGCGCATCGCGCAGCACGCACGCCGAGGTGGGCGCGAAGTGGCGCCCGACCGACGCGCAGGCGATCGACGTGGCGTTCTTCGCGGCGCGCACCGACGACGAGATCGTGGTCGCGAGCAACGTCGGCGGCCGCAGCACGTTCCGCAACGCCGGGCGCACCGAGCGCCGCGGCGTCGAGCTCGCGTGGACCGCGCGGCTCGCCCCCGCGTGGCGCGCGCAGGCCGCGGCGACGTTCCTCACGGCCGAGTTCGTCGACGCGTTCGGCACCGGCGCCGACGCGGTCGCGGCGGGCAACCGCGTGCCGGGCGTGCCGTCGCGCCGCCTCTGGGCGGGGCTCGGCTGGGCGCCCGATCCGGTGCGCGGGCCGTTCGCCGGTCTCGAGGTGCTGCACACCGGGTCGATCGCGGTCGACGACCGCAACACCGACGCGGCCTCGTCCTCGACGATCGCGAGCGCACGCGTCGGCTGGCGCCACGTCGCCGGGCCGTGGCGGCTCGCCGCGTCGCTGCGCATCGACAACCTGACCGACGCGAACTACGTCGGCTCGGTGATCGTCAACGAGGGCCAGCGGCGCTTCTTCGAGCCGTCGCCGACGCGCAGCTGGTTCGCGGGCGCCAGCGTTTCGAGGACGTTCTAGGGCGCGCCCGGCGGCGCCCGACGGAGACGGACGATGCGGATCGGCTGGGCCAACGCGCTGCTGCTCGCGGCGGCACTCGGGGCGACGGGGTGCACGGTGCTGCCCGCCGACACGGCGCGCGTGCCGTCGACGACGATCATCGACGGGGCGGACACGCCGATCGGCCGCGCGCTCGCGCCGCAGCTCGCCGCGAACCCCGGGCTCACCGGGGTCGTCGCGCTCGCGGACGGGCGCGACGCGTTCGCCGCACGGGTGCTCCTCGCGCGCGCCGCGGCACGCTCGATCGACGTGCAGGTCTACATCTGGCACGGCGACCCGACCGGTCGCGCGATGTTCGACGAGATGCGTCGCGCGGCCGACCGCGGCGTGCGGGTGCGGCTGCTGATCGACGACAACAACACCGCCGGGCTCGACCCGCTGCTCGCGATGCTCGAGGCGCATCCGAACGTCGAGCTTCGGCTGTTCAATCCGTTCGCGCAGCGCGGCGCGACCCGCCTGCTCGGCTACGCGACCGACTTCTCGCGGCTCAACCGCCGGATGCACAACAAGTCGTTCACCGTCGACGCGCAGGTGACGGTCGTCGGCGGGCGCAACATCGGCGACGAGTACTTCGAGGCGGGCCAGGACACGACATTTGCCGACCTCGACCTGATCGCGGCCGGCGACGCGGTCCGCGAGGTGTCGGCGTCGTTCGACCGCTACTGGAACGCCGCCTCCGCGTATCCGGCGGCCGCGCTGCTGTCGGGGGTCGAGCCGATGCCGCGCGGCACCTTCGACGGGCTGCTCGCGCAGGACCGCGCCACGCCCGAGGTCGCCGAGTACGGCCGTGCGCTCGAGCGCAGCGCGCTGGTGCGCGAGCTGCTCGCCGGCGGCCTGCGCTGGGAGTGGGTGCGCGCGCGGCTCGTCGCGGACGCCCCCGAGAAGGTCGTCGAGCCGATCGGCACGCGTGAGGTCGCGATGCTGCCGCGGCTCGGCGCGGCGATGGGCACGCCGGCGCGCTCGCTCGACCTGGTGTCGCCGTACTTCGTGCCCGGGGCGCACGGCGCCGATGCGCTCGCGGCGCTCGCGCGCGGCGGCGTGCGCGTGCGGGTGCTGACCAACTCGCTCGCCGCGACCGACGTCGCGCCGGTGCACGCCGGCTACGCGAAGCGACGGGAGGCGCTGCTCGCGGGCGGCGTCGAGCTGCTCGAGCTGCGGCCCAGCCCGGGCGCGGGCGACGCGGGCGGGCGCACGCCGTACAGGCCGGGCGCGTCGTCCGCGAGCCTGCACGCGAAGACCTTCGCGATCGATGGCGAGCGGGTCTTCGTCGGCTCGTTCAACCTCGACCCGCGCTCGGCCGCGCTGAACACCGAGATGGGGCTGGTCGTCGACAGCCCGGCGCTCGCGCGGCGCCTGTCGGCCGCCCTCGACGCGATGCATCCGGCCCTCGCGTGGCGCGTCGAGCGCGACCCCGAGGGTGGCGGCGTGCGCTGGCGCGACGCCGGCCCCGCGCCGATCGCCACCGAGCCCGGCGTCGGCGCGATGCGCCGCGCCGCGGTCCGCGCGCTGTCGTGGCTGCCGATCGAGTGGCTGCTGTGAGCGCGGGGCGCGACGGCGCGCCCGGCTAGAATCCGCCGATGGCCCGCATCATTCCGGACGGCTGGCGGGAGATCGCGAGCGTCGCGTCCGCCGCCGCGCTCCCCGCGTCGGCGCAGCGCCACCGCGAGACGCTGGAGCTGCTCGCGCGCGGGCTGCCCGACGACTACACCGTGTACCACGCGGTCCACTGGACGACGGTCGAGCGCGGCTTCTCGGTGTTCGGCGAGATGGACTTCGCGGTCGTCAATCGTCAGGGCGACGTGCTGCTGATCGAGCAGAAGACCGGCTTCCTCGAGGAGGGCACGGAAGGCCTGCTCAAGCGCGAGCGCGGGCGCATCCGCAACGTGCCGGTGCAGATCGCGCGCACCGTCGCCGCGCTGCGCGACAAGCTCGCGCGCCGGCCGGGCTGCGAGTCGATCCGCATCGACTACCTGCTCTACTGCCCCGACTACGCGGTGCGCCGCGCCGAGAGCGCCGGGCTGTCGGCCGACCGGCTCGTCGACGCGTCGCGGCGCGACCGGCTGGTGCCCGCGATCCGCGACGCGCTGCCGCCGGGGCGGCCCGGGCCGTCGGGCGGGCATCCCCCCGCGTGGCACCAGGTCGACCGGTTCTTCCGCGACGTGATCGAGCTCGAGACCGACGTCAACGCGCTGGTCGGGCAGGCGCAGGCGCTGGTCACGCGGATCTCGGGCGGGCTCGCGCACTGGGCGCGCCAGCTCGAGTTCACGCCGTTCCGGCTCCACGTCGACGGCACCGCAGGGTCGGGCAAGACGCAGCTCGCGCTCGCCGAGCACCGCGACGCGATCGCGCGAGGCCTGCGCCCGCTCTACGTCTGCTACAACCGCCCGCTCGCCGACCATTTCGCGGCGGTCGTGCCGCCGGGCGGCGAGGTCTGCACCTTCCACACGCTGTGCCAGCGGCTGCTGCGCGATGCGGGTCGCAGCGTCGACCTGTCCGTGCCCGACGGCTTCGAGCGGCTCGAGCGCGAGGCGGCCTCGGTGCCGGTCGACGCGCGTTGGCTGTTCGACACCGTCGTCGTGGACGAGGGGCAGGACTTCCCGGTCGCCTGGCGCGACCAGGTGCTGCGCCACGCGAAGCCCGACGCGCGGGTGATCTGGCTCGAGGACGCGATGCAGGCGCTCTACCAGCGCGAGCCCGCGCCGCTGCCCGGCTGGGTCACGCTGCACGCGCGCGCCAACTACCGCAGCCCGCGCGAGGTGGTGCGATTGCTGACCGCGCTGCTGCCGCCGCACGTCGAGATCGAGGCAGCGGGCCCGCTCGCCGAGGCGGGGCTCGAGATCATCGAGTACACCGACACCGAGGGCCTGCTCGCCGGCACCAAGGAGGCGATCCGCAAGTGCCTCGGCGAAGGCTTCCGGCGCCACGACATCGCGGTGGTCAGCTTCCGCGGCCGCGAGGGCTCGGCGCTGCTCGGCCTCGACCACCTCGGGCCGCACCCGATCCGCCGCTTCACCGGCCGCTACGACCTGCTCGCGCAGCCGGTGTTCACCGACGGCGAACTGCTGGTCGAGTCGGTCTACCGCTTCAAGGGCCAGGCCGCGCCGGCGGTGGTGCTGTCGGAGGTCGACTTCGACGTGCTCGACGAGCGCGCGGTGAGGAAGCTGTTCGTGGGGGCGACGCGGGCGACGATGAAGCTCGCGATCGTGGCGAGTTCGCGGGCGGCGCGGGTGCTGAGGCGGGCGGTGGGGGGGTAGGCCGCCCCGCCCCCATCCACGGCTGCACCTGATCCGGTACCACGGGGTGCTGGCGCGCAACGCGACGCTGCGGGCTCACACCCGGATGCGTCCGAATGGGCGCCTTCGCGTCCAGGTCGGCCGCAGCCTCGCCGCCACCGATGCGTCGCCGACCGTCTGCGGCCACGTCCACGGGCCGATGCTCTGAACGATGCCGGGGATGGACAAGCTCGGCGAGTTCGTGCCGTTGAACGGGATCCCGATCCCCCGCTGGCTCGCAGTGCTCGGCTCCACTGGCCAGCCGCGCGACGGCGATCCGGCGGCCTGCCGGGCGCTGCTCGACGCGGACGCCCGGTCGATCACCGGGCGTCGCGTGCCGTACGACCAAGCTGGCGCCGCGCTGCGCATTCGCGAAGCCGGCCTGCCGAAGCGCTTCGCGGCGCGTCTGGAGACCGGCTCTCGACAGCCCGAGTTCAGGCCGGTGCGGACGCCTTCGATGCGACCTTGAACACCGACACGGCCTCCACCAGCTGCTGCGACAGCTTCGCCAGCTCCTCGGTGGATGCCGCGCTCTGCTCCACCAGCGCGGTGTTCTGCTGGACCGCCCGGTCCATCTCGCTGACAGCCCCGCCGACCTGATCGACCCCGGCGCTTTGCTCCGAGCTCGCTACGCTGATTTCCCTCACGATGTCGCTCACCTGGCGGATCGATCCCACCACTTCTTCCATCGTCGTCCCGGCCTCGCCGACGAGAGCGCTGCCGCGTACGACACGCTCGACGCTGTCGCCGATCAGTCGCTTGATCTCCTTCGCGGCCTCGGCCGAGCGTGCGGCCAGGCTGCGCACCTCGGAGGCCACCACCGCGAATCCGCGGCCCTGCTCGCCGGCCCGGGCGGCCTCCACCGCGGCATTCAGCGCGAGGATGTTCGTCTGGAACGCGATTCCGTCGATGACGGTGATGATCTCGGAAATGCGCCGCGAGCTCTCGTCGATGCCCTGCATGACCTGGACCACCCGCTCCACCACCTCGCCGGCGCGGCCGGCGACGCCGCTCGCCTCGCCGGCGAGCCGGTCGGCCTCGCGCGAGTTCTCGGCGTTTCGGCGCACGTTCGCACCGAGCTGCTCCATCGACGCCGCGGTCTGCTGCAGCGAGGCCGCCTGCTCCTCCGTCCGGTGGGACAGGTCGCCGTTGCCTTCGGCGATCTCGCGGCTCGACAGCGCGACCGCATCGGCGCCGGAGCGCACGGCGACCACCGCGGCCGACAGGCGGTCGGACATGTCGCCGAGCGCCGCCATCACGCTGCCCTGCGTGGACGTACCGTGGAGCCGGGCCTGGGCGAGGTCGCCGCGCGCGACCGCATCCACCACGTCCAGCACCTCCTTCGGCTCGGCGCCGAGGCGGGCGATCGTCCAGCGACCCGCGTAGGCGAGCGAGGCGATCGCGGCCACCGCGAGCGCGATTGCCATCCCGGCCATCGTCGCATACCAGAACGAGCGCGAGGCCTCCGCGGCCGCGACCGCCGCCGCGGTGCGCTGGTCGAGCATCATGAAGAACTCGTCGAGCGGCTTCATGATCTTGGCCTTGAACCGGTGGTACTGGAGGTCGTGCATCATCTCCGCGGCCTTCGCCCGGTCGGGCGCGCCCTTCACGGTGAAGCCTCCCTTGTCGTCCGCGTAGAGGCCCTTGACCATGTTCATCGCGATCGTCTCGGTACGCACGAGGTCGTCCGAGTTGCCGGCCGCCTCCTTGAGCTTGTCGAACTCCGCGGTGGTGAATCCGGCCTGCTTCATGCGCTCGAGCAGGGCCACCTGGGTCGGCGTCCCCGCCCGGGCCGGCACGTCGCCGACCGCGCGGAAGTCCCAGTAGATCTTCTCGTAGTGCGGGGGGCGGGGCGCCTTGCCGTTGCGGATGTCCAGGATCTCGAAGTACTGGTGCTCCCACTTCTCGTCGCCGGAGACGACGAAGGTCCGCGCGAGCCGGGTGAGATCGTCCGAGCTCTGTCGCAGCTCGTCGGCGAGCATCGCCGACACATAGCGGGCTTCGTTCGCGGCGACGACCTCCTGGTTGGCGCGACCGACCTGCCAGATCGCGACGAGAAGGAGTGCTGCCGCGACCGCGACGAAGGCTACCGACATTCCAAAGAGGCCCTTGAGGGTCTTCATCGGTGTTCTGCTCTCTGAAGGGATTAAAGGGGACATGGTGGCCGGGCCGACAGCGCCCTGGTGCGCACCGACGCGTCCCAATCTCTCCGGCGGCCCGCCCCGGAGCAAGGCCTCGATACCAATGCGGATGCCCCGCGCCGACGGGCGGCGAGTTCATCGATGCGCCCGCCGCGCTGATCCGCGTCAATGACGCGACGCCCACCGATCGGCGAGCATCGCCCGCAGCACCGGTCCGGGAGAGGCGATGCTGACCGAGGGCATGGAACTCGGCGGGTTCGTGCCGTGCGAGCGGATGCACGCGGGCAGCATGGCGAGCCTGTGGCGCGTCGAGCGGCCGGGCGAGACCGTGCCGCGGGTGATGAAGCGGCCTCGCGTGGGCTTGCCAAGCGCTCAGTTCGTAACGGACGGGTTGCGTCGAGTCAGGGCGGGATGGCCGACTCGCTGCGTTGACGAAGGTGCTGCATCTCCAACTCCGCCAGGCGCACGTTGCCGGTGGATTCGAGCAGGCGCCGGTTGTTGAACCCGTCGATCCTTTCGAGCGTGGCGTGCTCGACGGCGTCCACCGATCGCCAAGGGCCGCGGCGATGGATCACCTCGGTCTTGAACAGCCCGATGCGCCCCGCGCAAAGGTGTCGACGAAAGTCACAGTTCAGCGGGCGGTCGCCTCCACCCCGGAGGTGCGGATCTCGTCGGGGCCACGGCTGGGTGCGGCGCTCGCTCGCGGCCTGCATCCGTCCTCACCAGCGCCCGACCACCTCCCCCCGCTCCGCGCCCCGCAGCCACGCGACGCGCGCCTTCGGATCCCACTGCAGCCACTCGCAGCCCACCGTCGGCCCGCCGGCCGCGGCGTCGACGACGCACAGCTCCTTCCAGTGCAGCCGCCGGCCGACCCATTGCAGCGGCTCGACGCCGAGCGCGCGCCAGCCCTCGACCAGTGCACGCGCGCTGGGCGGGTCGAGCGCGCCGTCGCGCAGCAGCCGGCCGTCGTGCCACATCCGGCGGCCGATCAGCGGGCGGTGGTCGGCGAGGCACTGCGCGAGCCCGCCGGGGTACCGGTCCTCGATCACGTGGACCGGCACCAGCACGTCGATGAACTCGAGGCGCACCGCCACCGCCTGGCCTCAGTGCGGCGGCCCGGGCGGCGCGGTGTCGGGACGTTCGGCCATCCACGCGCCGAGCAGGGTGTAGGTCACGGCGAGGACCACCGGACCGATGAAGATGCCGACCAGGCCGAACGTGACGATGCCGCCGATCACGCCGGCGAAGATCAGCAGCAGCGGCAGGTTCGCGCCCTTCTTGATGAGCCACGGCCGCAGGAAGTTGTCGAAGGTGCCGACGAACGCGGTCCAGATCGCGAGGAAGATGCCCCAGCCGGTATCGCCCGACCAGAACAGCCAGATCACCGCGGGCACCAGCACCGGCAGCACGCCGATCTGCGCGATCGCGAGCAGGAACATCAGCGCGGTCAGCAGCGTCGCGGCCTTGACGCCGACGATCGCGAGGCCGACGCCGCCGAGCACCGACTGCGCGACCGCGGTGACCACGACGCCTAGCGCGACGCCGCGGATCGACGCGGCCGCGAGCCGTGCGGTGGACTCGCCGCGCTCGCCGGCGAGGCGGCGAGAGAAGCGCAGCACCGCGTCGGCCGCGCGCTCGCCGGTCGTGTAGAGGATCGCCGAGATCGCGACGGTCATCAGCAGCTGCAGCCCGACCGCGCCGAGCGCGCCGGCCTCCTTCAGCACCCGACCGGCGACCGTGCCGACGTAGGGGGTGACCTGCGCGAGCAGCGGGTCGAGGCCGCCTGCAGCCAGCTCGCGCCAGTACGCGGCCGCGCGCGCGCCGACGATGGGCACCGACGCGACCCACGCCGGCGGCTCGCCGAGCCGCAGCGTGGTGAGGCTCTTGATCCAGCCGACGACGGTGTCGGCGTTGTCGACGACGGTGACGATGGCGAAGGTCAGCGGCACGGCGAACAGCAGCAGCTGCGCGGTCGTCATCACCGCGACCGCGAGCATCCGGCGGCCCCACAGCAGCCGCTGCACGCTCAGCAGCACCGGCCAGGTCGCGATGACGATCGTCGTCGCCCAGATCAGGCCGGGGATGAACGGGCTCATCACCCACAGGCTGCCGGCGATCAGCGCGAAGAGCGCGAGGATCGCGAGCAGCGTGCGGGTCAGCTCGGGCGCACCGCGCGGGAGCTCGGCCGCTGCGGCCGCGCAGGGTGCGGCCGCAGCGGGCCGCGCGACGGCCCGCGCCGACGGCGCGCGCGCGTCCGCCGCCCGCCCTGGCGGGTCGGCGGTCGGATCGGGGGCGGGGG
>JBILTM010000128.1:0-14956 GCA_044371545.1 Burkholderiaceae bacterium | reverse complement strand
AGGAAGAACGCGTCCTGGATCCGGCGATGCAGCCACACGATGCCGGTCAGTCCGCAGAACACCTCGCGCTGGCCGCGCTCGCGCAGCACCTCGGGCGAGCCGCAGCCGGCGGCCTCGACGGCGATCGGGATGCGGGCATTCATGCGGCGGCTCCCTCGGCGGCGCTGGCCTGCCGCGCGGCGTCGAGCCGCGCGGCGCGCAGCTTCAGCAGGAACTGCGCGGCGTTGACGACGTAGGTGGCGTAGGCGGCGAGCGCGAGCAGCATCTGGCCGCGCGCGTCGAGCCAGCCGGTGGCGAGCGCGACCAGGTAGGCGGTGTGCAGCGCGAGCACCGCCATGCTGAACACGTCTTCCCAGTAGAACGCCGGCGCGAAGAGGTAGACGCCGAAGACGTCCTTCTCCCAGAGGCAGCCGGTGATCATGATCGTGTAGAGCACGAGGGTCTTGACCACCACCGAGACGGTGGCGGCGGTGTGGCCCTCGCCGGTGGCCAGGAAGCGCAGCACCAGCCCGAGGCTGACCAGGAACACCAGGAACTGCAGCGGGGCGAGCACGCCCTGCACCATCGTCCAGGACGAACGGTCGCGCCGGCGGCGCTCCTCCGGGGTGTACAGGGGGGCGCGCGAGCGCGGGGGACGCGCAGCCCCCGCCACGCTGAAACGGTCCGTATCGATGCCCATGGACCCAATCTAGACCTGTGTCGGCCCGCCTGTCAATCTCGCTTGACGTAACGACGAGGTGACACTAGCCTCTGTTCTGGGCTGTCCACGACGTCACTCGGACTTGACAGTGCGAGACGTCGAACGGGACACTGGCGGCTGGACTATCGGGGTACCGTGCCACGCGGCGAAACGCCGTGGAGCCTCTGCTCCGCCCACCGGACGATGCGATCGCGGGTTCGACGTGGGTGACGGCATCCCTGCAGTGGAGCGTCGCCTGCCCGTCCCCGCCGATAGGGAGGGCTCATGGAACGGTCGAACGAAGACGGCTCGACGGGCGAGCGCCGATGCGCCACGGATCCGCAACTCCCGTCGGCGGTGGCGGGCCTGATGTTCGACGGCGATGCCGAGCCGCGCCTGTGGCTGCGGCGGACGATCGAGACCGAGATCATCCCGCGCCTGATGCTCGCGCACCGGCCGAACGGCGTCGCCGCGGTCGCCGCGCACGAGGACGACACCGACGTGCTCGATCGCGACGACGTCGAGACCTTCACGAAGATGGTGCTGCGCGACGAGGTCGAGGCGTGCGCCGGCTTCGTCGGCGCGCTGCGCGAGCGCGGCGTCGGCCTCGAGCAGGTCTACCTCGGGCTGGTCGCGCCGGTCGCGCGGCGGCTGGGCGTGATGTGGGAAGAGGACGCCTGCGACTTCGCGCAGGTCACGCTCGGGCTGTGGCGCCTGCAGAACCTGATCTTCGAGCTCGCGCCCCAGCTGCCCATGGCCTGGTCCGCTCGGCCCGACTCGCCGCGGCGCGCGCTGCTGGCCGCCGCGCCGGGCTCGCAGCACACCCTCGGGCTGCTGATGGTCTCCGAGTTCTTCCGCCGCGCGGGCTGGGATGTGTGGTCCGATCCGTGCGCGAGCGAGGGCGATCTCGCCGCGCTGGTGCGCAGCGAGTGGTTCGACCTGATCGGACTGTCGGTCGGGATGGACGGGCACGTCGAGCCGTTGAGATCGGTCGTCCTGCGCCTGCGCCGCGCGTCACGCAATCCCGATGTCGGGATCATGGTGGGCGGCCCGATCCTCGTGAACCGGCCGCAGCTGGTCTCCGAGGTCGCCGCCGACTTCACCGCCACGGACGCGCGTCAGGCCGTCGAACGGGCCGACGCGTTCGTCGCACAGCGCGCGCTCCAGACCTGAGCGTGAGACAGAGCAGGACGCCATGGACCGGCACCGGACTCGGGCCGGATCGAGGCGAGATCTGCCAGACATTCCCATTCGTTCCGTGAACCGACCCGAAGCCTTCCAGCATGCGTTCGCGTCCCTCGGCGCGGCGGACACCGCCTCGCTGATCGCCGCGGCCGCCGACGTGGCCCTGCTCGTCGACGAGCAGGGCGTGATCCGAGACGTGTCGATCGGCAGCGCCGACCTCGGCGACCTGAAGCACGACGACTGGATCGGCCGCCCGTGGACCGAGACCGTCACCGTCGAGAGCCGCCCCAAGGTCGAGCAGCTGCTCAACGACCGCGGCGGCATCGTCGCCCAGCGCTGGCGCCACGTGAACCACCCCTCGCCGAAGGGCACGGACGTGCCGATGATGTACTCGGCGATCCAGGCCGGACCGAAGGGCCAGGTGGTCGCGATCGGCCGCGACATGCGCCCGCTCGCGACGATCCAGCAGCGCCTGATCGCCGCGCAGCAGTCGATGGAGCGCGACTACCTTCGGCTGCGCCAGCTCGAGACGCGCTACCGCGCGCTGTTCCAGGCGGTGTCGGAGGCGGTGCTGATCGTCGACGCGTCGTCGATGAAGATCGTCGAGGCGAACACCGCGGCGGCGCGGGTGCTCGACGAGTCGCCGCGCAAGCTCACCGGGCGCGTGCTCGCCGACTGCTTCGACGTCGCGAGCCGCGCGACACTGCAGACGCTGCTCGACGCCGCGCGCGCCGGCCGCCACGGCGACGACGCGCGCCTGGTGCTGTCGGGGCCGCGACGCGAGGTCGCGGTCGCCGCGTCGATGTTCCGCCAGGACAGCACGACGCTCTACCTCGTGCGTGTCGCGCCGCCGGCCGTCGAGGCCGACGACCCGGCGCTGCCGACGCGCCGCTCGGTGCTGGCCGCGGTCGACCGCGCGCCCGACGCGCTGGTCGTCACCGATGCGTCCGGCCGCGTGCTCTACGCGAACGAGAGCTTCGCGACGATGGCGCAGATGGACTCGGCCGAGCAGGTGCTCGGCGAACCGCTCGACCGCTGGCTCGGCCGTGCGGGCGTCGACCTCGGCGTGCTGATCGCGACGCTGCGCCAGAACGACGCGGTGCGGCTGTTCCCGACGGTGATGCGCGGGCGCTTCGGCGGCGAGACGACGGTCGAGATCTCGGCCGCGTCGGTGCCGAGCGAGCACGCCTGCCTCGGCTTCACGATCCGCGACATCGGGCGGCGGCTGCCGGTCGAGGGCCGCAGCACGGTCGGCCTGCAGCGCACCGTCGGCCAGCTGACCGAGCTGGTCGGCCGCGTGCCGCTGAAGGACATCGTCGGCGAGACGACCGACCTGATCGAGCAGCTGTGCATCGAGGCGGCGCTGCAGCTGACGCGCGACAACCGCGCGGCCGCGGCCGAGATGCTGGGCCTGTCGCGTCAGAGCCTGTACGTGAAGCTGCGCCGCTACGGCCTGGGCGACTACACGCCCGACGGCAGCGGCGAGCGCTAGGCGGGAGCCGGCGGTGGGCGTCGCGCAGTCGGCCGCGAGGGGGGCGATGCCGCCGTCGGGCACGGCGCATGCGATCCGCGACGGCGGGCCCGCCGGACCGACGACCGCGCGCCGCGACGCCGCCCGATCCCAGGACGACCGCGACGTCGCGCGCGGACCCGACGACCGGGTCGGGCCGCGCGGCGGGTCGTCCGCGGGCGACGCGGCCGCGCTCTCGTCGCAGGTCGCGGTGCTGGCGCTCGCGGACCTGGTGCCGGCCTCGCGCGGGTGGGGCTGGTCGCGGTTCGTGCTCGGCCGTCACGCGGTGCGCGGCGCGGCCGGGCTGCGCTTCGTGAAGGTGCTCGGCAGCGGCGAGGGGGGCGGCTTCGGCGTGAAGCCGAGCGCGTCGATCCAGGGTGTCTTCGGTGTGTTCGACGACGACGCGTCGGCCGACGCGTTCCTCGCGGCCACGGGCCCGTTCGAGTCGTGGCGGCGGCGCGCGCGCGAGCACTTCAGCGTGAAGCTGCGCGCGTGGTCGAGCCGGGGCAGCTGGTCGGGCTTTCGCTTCGCGATCGGCGCGCGCGCACCGGGCGCCGACGCCGGCGTGCCGGTCGCGGCGCTGACGCGCGCCTCGATCCGGCTCTCGCGCGCCCGCGCGTTCTGGTCGATGGAGCCGGCCGCCGAGCGCGACCTCGAGCGCGCGTCGGGCTGCCTGGTCGCCGCCGGCGTCGGCGAGGCGCCGCTGCTGCGGCAGGCGACCTTCAGCGTCTGGGAGAGCGTCGCCGCGATGGACGCGTACGCGCGCACCGGCGCGCACCTCGCCGCGATCCGGGCGTCGGCGCAGGGCGCGTTCTTCTCCGAGTCGGCGTTCGTGCGCTTCGTGCCGTACGACGCGCGCGGCACCTGGCGCGGGCGGCGGCTCGATGCGTGAGCCCCGCGTGCTCGTCGTCGGCGCCGGCATCGCCGGGCTGTCGGCGGCGGTCGAGCTCGCGGCGCGCGGCGTCGACGTCACCGTGCTCGAGCGCGCGGCCGAGCCCGGCGGCAAGCTGCGGCAGGTCGTCGTCGACGGCGCCGGCATCGACAGCGGTCCGACGGTGTTCACGATGCGCTGGGTGTTCGACGAGCTGCTCGCGAACGCCGGCACCTCGCTCGACGCCGAGCTGAAGACCTCGCGGCTCGACGTGCTCGCGCGCCACGCGTGGGGCGCCGGCGGCACGCTCGACCTGTTCGCCGACGCGCGCCGCTCGACCGACGCGATCGCCGCCTTCGCCGGACCCGCCGAGGCGAGGCGCTTCGAGGCGTTCCGCGCCGAGGCCAAGCGCGTGTACGCGACGCTCGAGGGCCCGTACATCCGATCGCCGAAGCCCGGCTTCTGGAAGATGGTCGGCGACCTCGGCCCGCGCGGCCTCGCGACGCTGTCGGCGCTGGGGCCCTTCGCCGACCTGTGGCGCTCGCTCGCGCGACATTTCCACGACCCTCGGCTGCAGCAGCTCTTCGGCCGCTACGCGACCTACTGCGGCGCCTCGCCGTTCCGCGCGCCGGCCACGCTGGTGCTGGTCGCGCAGGTCGAGATGGACGGCGTGTGGTCGGTCGACGGCGGCATGGTGGAGCTCGCGCGGATGCTCGCGCGCGTCGCGCGCAGGCAGGGCGCGGCGATCCGCTGCAACGCGCCGGTCGAGCGGATCGTCGTCGAGCGAGGCCGTGCGCGCGGCGTCGTGCTCGCCTCGGGCGAGCGGCTCGACGCCGACGCGGTGGTGTTCAACGGCGACGTCGGCGCGCTGCCCGCGGGCCTGCTCGGCGAGCCGGCGCGCGCCGCCGCGCCGCCGGTGCCGCGCGGTGCGCGCTCGCTGTCGGCGCTGACCTGGTCGATGCGGGTGCCCACCGACGGCTTCGCGCTCGATCGCCACAACGTGTTCTTCGACGACGACTACGCGTCGGAGTTCGCCGACGTGTTCGGCCGCGGGCGGCTGCCCGCGAAGCCCACCGTCTACGTCTGCGCGCAGGACCGCGGCGGCGCGACCTCGCCCGCCGGCCCCGAGCGCCTGCTGTGCCTCGTGAACGCGCCCGCCCTCGGCGACGCGCGCCCCTTCGACCCCGCGGAGATCGAACAGTGCGAACGACGCGCCTTCTCGCTGATGGCCCGCTGCGGGCTGCGGCTCGAGCGGCGGCCCGGCGACTCGGTGACGACGTCGCCGGCCGATTTCGAGCGCCTCTTCCCGGCGACGGGCGGAGCGCTCTACGGCCGGGCCTCGCATGGCTGGATGGCCCAGTTCCGGCGACCGTCCTCGCGCAGCAGGCTGCCGGGGCTGTGGCTGGCGGGCGGCAGCGTGCACCCGGGGCCGGGCGTGCCGATGGCCGCGATGTCGGGCCGACTGGCGGCCGCGGCCCTGACGGCGCACCTCGCTTCGACCAGCCGGTCGTACCCGGTGGCTATCTCTGGTGGTACGTCGACGCACTGAGCGACGACGGCCGCTTCGGCCTCACGCTCATCGCGTTCGTCGGCAGCGTGTTCTCGCCGTACTACGCGTGGGCACACGCGCGAGGCGGCGCCGCCGACCCGGACGACCACTGCGCGCTGAACGTGTGCCTGTACGGCCCCGGCGCGCGCCGCTGGACGATGACCGAGCGCGGCCGTTCGCGCATCGAGCGCGACGCGCAGCACTTCGCGATCGGCCCGAGCGCGGTCCGCTGGGACGGCACGCGGCTGTCGATCGAGATCGACGAGCGCGCGGTGCCGTTCGGCCAGCGCGTGCGCGGCACGATCACCGTTCACCCCGAGGCGCTGTGCCGGTTCTCCACGCCGCTCGACGACGGCGCGCGCCACCGCTGGGGCCCGATCGCGCCGTGGGCGCGCGTGCAGGTGGAGATGCGCGACCCGTCGCTGTCGTGGCGCGGGCACGCCTACCTCGACTCGAACGAGGGCGACGAGCCGATCGACCGGCCGTTCGCCGAGTGGGACTGGTCGCGCGCGTCGCTCGCCGACGGCTCGACCGCGGTGATCTACGACGTGCGCCAGAAGGCCGGCGCCGACCGCGTGCTCGCGCTGCGCTTCGGGCGCGACGGGCGAGTGGAGCCGTTCGAGCCGCCGCCGCGCCAGCCGCTGCCGCGCACCGCGTGGCGGATCGACCGCACGATGCGCACCGACGCCGACGTGCCCGCGCGCGTCGTCGAGACGCTCGAGGACACGCCCTTCTACGTGCGCTCGGTGCTCGAGAGCGGGCTGCTCGGCGAGCGCGTGGTGTCGATGCACGAGACGCTGAACGTCCCGCGCTTCGCGTCGACCGCGGTGCGTCTGATGCTGCCCTGGCGGATGCCGCGCACGCGCTGAGCGTGCGACCGACGCAACGCGGCCCTCAGCGCGCGTCGCCGGGCCCGCGCTCGGGGCCGCGGGCCGCCGCCGCCGCGGCCTCCTCGGCCTCGCGACGACGCTTGTCCTCCTGCGTGATCCGCATGTCCCGCTTCAGCGTCGTGAACTGCCACACCGCGAAGCCGACGACGCACACGATCACCAGCCCGAGCTCCCAGACGATCGGCGACATCGCGCCCCCACCGGCGCCGAGCGCGCTCAGCGCCGGAACAGCGCCGCGTCGGGCAGCACCGCCTCGAGCGCCTTCGCCGACGACAGCACGCCGGGGATGCCCGCGCCCGGGTGGTTGCCCGCACCGACCATGAACAGGCCCTCGACGTCCTCGCTGCGGTTGTGCGGCCGGAACCACGCGCTCTGCGTGAGCCGCGGCTCGAAGCCGAAGGCCGCGCCCTTGTACGACAGCAGCCGGTCCTGGAAGTCCTGCGGCGTGGTCCAGAACGAGGTGACGATCGAGTCGCGCAGCCCAGGCAGCACGGTGCGCTCGAGCCGCTCGGCGATCGCGTCGCGGTACGCGGCCGCGCGCTCGGACCAGTCGACGCCCGCGTCGAGGTGCGGCACCGGCGACAGCACGTAGAACGCGTCGTGCCCCGCGGGCGCGACCGACCGGTCGGTCGCGCTCGGCCGGTGCAGGTACAGGCTGAAGTCGTCGGCGAGCTTCTTGCGCGAGAAGATGTCCTTCAGCAGGCCCTCGTAGCGCGGGCCCAGCACCATCATGTGGTGCGGCACGTCGTGCCACTGCCGGTTCGTGCCGAAGTACCAGACGAACAGGCTCATCGAGTAGTGACTGCGCTCGATCTTCGCGTTCGTCCAGGTGCGGCGGTGCTCCGGCGCGACGAGGTGCCGGTAGGTCCAGGCCGCGTCGGCGTTCGAGACGACGATGTCGGCCGCGAGGCGCTCGCCGCCGGCGAGCTCGACGCCGGTCGCGCGTCCCGCCTCGACGACGATGCGGCTCACCTCGGCGCCGTAGCGCAGTGTCGAGCCCTGTCCCTCGATCAGCCGCGCGAGCCCGTGCGCGAGCTCGCCCGTGCCGCCCATCGCCCAGTGCACGCCGTGGTTGCGCTCCAGCGGCTGGATCAGGCTGTACGCGCAGGTGACCGAGAACGGGTTGCCGCCGATCAGCAGCGGGTGGAAGCTGAAGACGATGCGCAGCCTCGGGTCGCGCAGGTGCGACGCCGCCATCGCGTGGATCGTGCGCCACGCCCGCATCCGCACCATCGACGGCACCGCCCGGACCAGGTCGCCGAGGGTCTCGAACGGCATCGTCGCCATGCCCTCGAAGCCGAGCGCGTAGCACCGCTCGGCCTCCTCCATGAAGCGCGCGTAGCCGGCGACGTCGCCCGGAGACAGCCGCGCGACCTCGGCCTTCATCCGCTCCGGGTCGCCGCTGTAGTCGAACCACGAGCCGTCGTCGAAGCGGATCCGGTAGAAAGGGTCGAGCGCACGCAGCTCGACGTCGTCCTCGCGGCGGCGGCCGCACAGCGCCCACAGCTCGTCGAACAGGAACGGCGCGGTGACGATCGTCGGGCCGGCGTCGAAGGTGAAGCCGTCGCGCCGGTGCACGTAGGCACGCCCGCCAGGCCCGTCGAGCTTCTCGAGCACGGTCACGCGCCAGCCACGCGCGCCGAGCCGGATCGCGGCGGCCAGCCCGCCGAAGCCGCTGCCGATCACGATCGCGTGGGGCCGCTCGCCGGTGCGGGCGGGACCGATGGCCGCGACGGACGCGGGGTCGAACGACAGGTACGGCTTCACGGGCTTCATCGCAGCGCTCCCGGGCGGAGAGTCCCACCGGCAAAGCAGTGTAAGGCAATGTTGACGCTCTTGGGTGTCAGGCGCACACTCGGCGGCATGTCGCGTCCCATGCCGGGCCCGCTCGTGGCCCCCCTGTCGCGTCCGACGCTGTCGACGGTCGCGGAGTTGCTGAAACCGATCACCTGGTTTCCGCCGATGTGGGCGTTCGCCTGCGGCGTGGTGTCCTCCGGGGTCTCGCCCGACGGCCTGTGGTCGCTGATCGTCGTCGGCGTGCTGCTCGCCGGGCCGCTGGTGTGCGCGACCAGCCAGGCCGTCAACGACTGGTTCGACCGCCACGTCGACGCGATCAACGAGCCCGGCCGCCCGATCCCGTCGGGCCGCATGCCCGGCCGCTGGGGCCTCGGCATCGCGATCGCCTGGACCGGGCTGTCGCTGGTCGTCGCCACCGCGCTCGGGCCCTGGGGCTTCGGCGCGGCGGTGCTCGGCCTCGTGCTCGCGTGGCTCTACAGCGCGCCGCCCGTGCGGCTCAAGGCGAACGGCTGGCTCGGAAACGCGGCCTGCGGGCTGTCGTACGAGTCGCTCGCCTGGATCACCGGCGCGGCGGTGATGGCCGGCGGCGCGATGCCCGACCCGCGCTCCATCGCGCTCGCGCTGCTCTACGGGCTCGGCGCGCACGGGATCATGACGCTGAACGACTTCAAGGCCGTCGAGGGCGACACGCGGATGGGCGTGCGTTCGCTGCCGGTGCAGCTCGGCGTCGACCGTGCGGCCGTCGTCGCCTGCTGGACGATGGCGGTGCCGCAGCTCGTCGTGATCGGGCTGCTGATCGCGTGGGGCCTTCCGTGGCACGCGAGCGCGGTGCTCGGGCTGCTGGTCGCGCAGTCGGTGCTGATGCGCTCGTTCGTCGCGCGGCCGGTCGCCAAGGCGCTGATGTACAGCGGCTTCGGCGTGCCGCTGTACGTCGCCGGGATGATGGTCGCCGCCTTCGGGCTGCGCTCGCTGGGAGGCCACTGAGATGCGCACCGACACCCTCGGCTGGGGCGGCATCGCGCGGCTCGGGCTCGTGCAGATGGCGCTCGGCGCGATCGTCGTGCTGACCACCTCGACGCTGAACCGCGTGATGGTGGTCGAGCTCGCGCTGCCGGCGCTGCTGCCGGGCCTGCTGGTCGGCGTGCACTACGCGATGCAGGGGCTGCGCCCGCGGATGGGCTTCGGCTCCGACGTCGGGGGCCGGCGCACGCCATGGATCCTGGGCGGCATGGTGACGCTCGCGGTCGGCGGCGTGGGGGCCGCGGGCGCCACCGTGCTGATGGGCTCGAACGTCGCGCTCGGCATCGTCGCCGCGGTGCTCGCATTCATGGTGATCGGCGTCGGCGTGTCGGCCTGCGGCACCTCGCTGCTCGTGCTGCTCGCCAAGCGCGTCGCGCCCGACCGGCGCGCGGCCGCCGCGACGATCGTCTGGCTGATGATGATCATGGGCTTCGCGATCACCGCGGGCGTGGCCGGCAAGCTGCTCGACCCGTACTCGCCGGCGCGGCTGGTCGCGGTCACCGCGTCGGTCTCCGCGATCGCGGTGGCGGTGACGCTCGTCGCGCTGTACCGGCTCGAGGGGCACGGCCGCGCGGCGGTCGCCGAGCCCGACGGCACGAAGCCGCGGTTCGCCGAGGCGCTCAAGCAGGTGTGGTCCGAGCCGGCCGCGCGCCAGTTCACCGTGTTCGTCTTCGTGTCGATGCTCGCCTACAGCGCGCAGGACCTGATCCTCGAGCCGTTCGCGGGCTCGGTCTACGGCTTCACGCCGGGCGAATCGACGCAGCTCTCGGGCGTGCAGCACGGCGGCGCGCTCGTCGGGATGCTGCTCGCCGCGCTCGCGGGCCGAGAGATCCGCGGCCGCAGGCTCGGCACGCTGCGCGGCTGGACGATCGGCGGCTGCATCGCGTCGGCGCTCGCGCTGCTCGGGCTCGCCTGGGCCGGCATCACCGACGGCGCGTGGCCGCTGAAGGCGACCGTCGCGGTGCTCGGCGCGGCCAACGGCGCGTTCGCGATCGCCGCAATCGCCTCGATGATGCGCCTCGCCGGCGAAGGCCGCTCCTCGCGCGAGGGCGTGCGCATGGGGCTGTGGGGCGCGGCGCAGGCGATCGCGTTCGGCGTCGGCGGCCTCGCCGGCGCGGTGGCGAGCGACGTCGCGCGCTGGGCGCTCGGTGCGCCGGGGCCGGCGTACGCGTCGGTGTTCGCGCTGGAGGCGGGGCTGTTCGTCGTGTCGGCGGTGCTCGCCGCGCGCATCGGACGCTCGCGGGCCGGCGAGTTCCGGATCGACCCGGCCGAACCGCTGCGCACGGGCGCCGCGATCGGCGACTACCGCGTCGCGGGCGCGGGACAACGATGACGGGGAAAACGGCGATGGACGAGATCGAGACCTTCGACGTGGTGGTGGTCGGCGGCGGGCCCTCGGGCGCGACCGCGGCGCAGACGCTCGCGGCCGCGGGCCGGCGCGTGCTGCTGCTCGACCGGGCGGGGCGCATCAAGCCCTGCGGCGGCGCGATCCCGCCACGGCTGATCAAGGACTACGCGATTCCCGACGCGCAGCTGGTCGCGCGCGCGACCTGCGCGCGGATGGTCGCCCCCACCGGCAAGAACGTCGACATCCCGATCGAGGGGGGCTTCGTCGGCATGGTCGACCGCGACCGGTTCGACGAGTTCCTGCGCGAGCGCGCGGCCGAGGCCGGCGCGGTGCGGCGCACCGGCGTGTTCGAGAAGATCGAGCGCGGCGAGGACGGCGTCAACGTGATCCACTACCGGCGCCGCGACTCGCAGCGCCCCGGCGAGGGCACGCCCGCCCGGGTGCGCGCGCTCGCGACGATCGGCGCCGACGGCGCCAACTCCGCGGTCGCGCGCCAGTCGGTGCCGGGCGCCGAGCGCGTCAAGCACGTGTTCGCCTACCACGAGATCCTCGCCCGCCCCGAGCAGCCGCCCGAGGGCTACGACCCGTCGCGCTGCGACGTCTGGTACCAGGGCAAGCTCTCGCCCGACTTCTACGGCTGGGTGTTCCCGCACGGCGACACGCTGAGCGTCGGCACCGGCAGCGCCGACAAGGGCTTCTCGCTGCGCAACGCGGTCGCCGACCTGCGCGAGGCGACCGGCCTGCAGCACGCGACGACGCTGCGCCGCGAGGGCGCGCCGCTGCCGATGAAGCCGTTGAAGCGCTGGGACAACGGCCGCGACGTCGTGCTCGCCGGCGACGCCGCGGGCGTGGTCGCGCCCTCCTCCGGCGAGGGCATCTACTACGCGATGGTCGGCGGCACGCTCGCGGCCGAGGCGGTCGAGCAGCTGCTCGAGACCGGCGACGCGCGCGCGCTCGCGACCGCACGCAAGCGCTTCATGAAGGAGCACGGCCGGGTCTTCTGGATCCTCGGGATCATGCAGAAGTTCTGGTACTCGAGCGACAAGCGCCGAGAGCGCTTCGTCGACATCTGCCGCGACAAGGACGTGCAGACGCTCACCTTCGAGTCCTACATGAACAAGAAGCTCGTGCGCAAGAAGCCGATCGCGCACGTGCGGATCTTCTTCAAGGACGTCGCGCACCTGCTCGGGCTCGCGCGCGTCTGAGCGCGGCGGCGCCGTTCGAGCGCCGGATTGGCGCGGAACGGCCGCGCGCACTACAGTCGACGGGTCGCGTCCGCGGAACGGGCGGCCCCGTGGCCGTCGCGCGGCGACGACCCCGAGGAGAACCCGATGGATCGACGCGCCCTGCTCGGCGGCGGACTCGCCGCCGCGACCCTCGCGCTCGCCGGCCCCGTCCGTGCGCAGCCCGCCCCGCTGAAGGTCGTCACCGGCTTCGCCGCCGGCGGCAGCGTCGACGGTGTCGCGCGCCTGCTCGCCGAGCAGCTCGGCACGGCCCTCGCCCGCCCGGCGATCGTCGAGAACCGCACCGGCGCGGCCGGGCGACTCGCGATCGAGGCGGTCAAGGCCGCGCCGGCCGACGGCGACACGCTGCTGCTGGTGCCGCAGGGCCCGATGACGCTGTTCCGGCACGTGTTCCGCAACCTCAAGTTCGACCCCGACCGCGACTTCGCGCCGATCTCGCGCGTGTGCGTCGGCGACTACGGCCTGACGATCGGGCCGTCGGTCCCCGCGAAGGACTTCGCCGGCTTTCGCGACTGGCTGCGCACGGCCGGGGACAAGGCGGTCTACGGCTCGCCGGGCGCGGGCACGATCCCGCACTTCCTGGGCGTGTCGACCGCGCGCGCGCTCGGCGCGCCGATGACGCACGTGCCCTACCGCGGCTCGGCGCTGTCGCTCACCGACGTGGCCGGCGGGCAGATCCCGTGCATGTTCTCGCCGGTCGGCGACTCGATCGAGCAGCACCGTGCGGGCCGCGTGCGGATCGTCGCGACGATGGGCGCGGCGCGCTCGCCGTTCCTCGAGGGCGTGCCGTCGATGAAGGAGTCGGGCGTCGACGTCGACGTGCCGCTCTGGTACGGCCTGTACGTCGCGACCGGGACGCCGGCCGCCGCGCTCGAGCGGCTGCGGGCCTCGACGGTGGCGGCGTTGCAGTCGCCGGCCGCGAAGGAGCGGCTGAACCGGCTCGGCCTCGCGCCCGCGCCGAGCACGCCCGCGGAGCTGACGGCGCTGCAGCAGCGCGAGTCGGCGATGTGGGGCCCGGTCGTCAAGGCGTCGGGCTTCACGCCCGAGGACTGACCGCCCCGCCCCGCGTCCGAGCGCCTGCCACCGCCCCGCCCCGCCACCGCCCGCGAATCCCACCCGACGATGACCGCCCCCACCCGCCCCAACGTGATCTGGATCGTGGCCGACGACCTCGGCTACGCGGACCTCGGCTGCTACGGCGGCCGCGACGCGTCGTTCGGTCGCGTCTCGCCGGTGCTCGACGGCCTCGCCGCGCGCGGTCTTCGCTTCACGCAGGGCTACGCGAACTCGCCGGTGTGCTCGCCGACGCGCTTCGCGCTGATGACCGGCCGCTACCAGTACCGGCTGCGCGGCGCCGCCGAGGAACCGATCCGCAGCGCCGACCGCGGCCACCCCGAGCTCGGCCTGCCGCCCTCGCATCCGACGCTGCCCTCGCTGATGGCCGCGGCCGGCTACCGCACCGCGCTGGTCGGCAAGTGGCACCTCGGCTTCCCGCCGAACTTCGGGCCGACGAAGTCGGGCTACGGCGAGTTCTACGGCGCGCTCGCCGGCGGGCTCGACTACTGGTCGCACCGCGACTCGCGCGGCGCGCCCGACCTTTGGATGGGCGAGGACGCGCACCACGAGGACGGCTACCTGACCGACCTGATCACCGCGCGCGCGATCGACTTCGTCGAGCGCTCGGCCGCGGCGCGCGCGCCGTTCATGCTGAGCCTGCACTACACCGCGCCGCACTGGCCCTGGGAGACGCGCGACGACGCGCACGTGGCGCCGCAGGTGAAGGACAACCTCTTTCACCTCGACGGCGGCAGCGTCGACACCTACCGCCGGATGATCCACCACATGGACGAGGGCATCGGCCGCGTGATGGCGACGCTGGCGCGCCTCGGCCTCGAGCGCGACACGCTGGTCGTCTTCACCAGCGACAACGGCGGCGAGCGCTACTCGGACAACTGGCCGCTGGTCGGCGGCAAGATGGACCTCACCGAGGGCGGCATCCGGGTGCCGTGGATCGCGCACTGGCCGGCGACGATCGCGCCCGGCGGCACGACCGCGCAGCACTGCCTGACGATGGACTGGACCGCGACGATCCTGGATGCGGCGGGCGTCGCGCCCGACCCCGCGCACCCGCTCGACGGCGTGTCGATGGGGCCGGTGCTGCGCGAGCCGTCGCGCCCGTTCGCGCGGCCGATGCACTGGCGCATGAAGCACCGCGGCCAGCGCGCGCGGCGCGACGGTGACTGGAAGTACCTGCGCGTCGACGGGGTCGACTACCTGTTCGACCTGTCGGCCGACGAGCGCGAGCGCGCGAACCGCGCGAAACGCGAGCCGGAGCGGCTCGCCGCGATGCGCGACGCGTGGGAGACCTGGAACGCGACGATGCCGCCGGTGCCGCACGAGGCGATGGTGAGCCTCGGCTACTCGACGGCGGACATGCCGCAGCGCTGAGGCGCCTGCGCGGCCGGGCCGTCACCCAGGGCCGCGTCCGAGGCACGGCGCGGACCCGCCTGCCGCCGCAGGCCGGTCAGTACGCCAGCAGCGACATCAGCTCGCGCGACGCGCTCGTCGTCGACGCGAGCACGCAGGCGAGCGCCGCCGCGGTGAGGTAGCCGGCGGCGAGCCCGGCCGCCATCCGGCGACGGCCCTGGCGCGTGTACGCGTAGCGCGCGCCGCCCTCGGCGCGTCCGAGCGGGCGCGCGTGCTCGCGATGCAGCACCTGCGCGGCGAGCGGCATGCCGATCGCGAGGCCGCCGATCACCGCGAGCACCACCGGGGGATCGGTCACCGCGACCGCCACCCCGAACCCGTCGGCCAGCGCGAGCGCGAGGCCGTGCGCGTGCGCGACGAGCGCGAACGCGACGCC
>JBILTM010000127.1:0-15062 GCA_044371545.1 Burkholderiaceae bacterium | reverse complement strand
CGACCCGCGCAGCGTACGCCCGATCGGCTCGGAACGCGAGCCCCGTCCGCCCGGACCGCGCGAGCGCGCGCACGGCGCCGGCCCGCTCCTGCGCCCGCGCGCTTGCCGCCGCGCCCGCGACGCGGCACGCTCGCGAACGCTTCTTCCCTCCCTCGGAACCGATCCATGCACTTCGACTTCACCGGCCGCAGCGTCCTCGTCACAGGCGGCACCAGCGGCATCGGCCTCGCGGTCGCGCGCGCGTTCGCCGGGGCCGGCGCGCAGGTCGTCGCCGCAGGCCTGGTCGGCCCCGACGCGCCGGCCTCCGACGGCGCGCTGCGCGTCGCCGCGCTCGATGTCACCGACGACGACGCGGTCCGCGCGCTGGTCGGCGGCCTCGGCGCGCTCGACGTGGTCGTCAACGCGGCGGGCACGATCCGCCGCGGCGACGAGCACGACCCCGCGGTGTTCGCGCGGACGATCGACGTGAACCTGAACGGCACGATGCGCGTGGCCGCCGCCGCGCGGCCGCTGCTCGAGCGCAGCCGCGGCAGCATGGTCAACCTCGCGTCGATGCTGAGCTTCTTCGGCGGCGGGCTGGTGCCCGGCTACTCGGCGAGCAAGGGCGGCATCGCGCAGCTCACCAAGAGCCTCGCGATCGCGTGGGCGCCGGCCGGCGTGCGGGTCAACGCGGTGGCGCCCGGCTGGATCGCGACGCCGCTCACGCAGGCGCTGCAGGACGACCCGGTGCGCGCCGGCCCGATCCTCGCCCGCACGCCGATGGGCCGCTGGGGCCGGCCGGAGGACGTCGCCGGGCCGGTGATGTTCCTGTGCTCGCCGGCCGCGGCGTTCGTGACCGGCGTCGTGCTGCCGGTCGACGGCGGATACCTGGTGGCCTGAACGCGCGGGGCGCGCTCGCGACCGCTCCCGCGGTCAGTGCGCGCCCGGCCTGTCCTCGTCCCGCCGCGCGTGTCCTGCCTCGTGCAGCCGCGTCGGCTCGTCGAACGTCGCGGCGAGCATGCACCGCACCGCGCGACGACCTTCGATCGAGAGGCTGACCGCCGCGCCACAGGCGGTGCAGAAATGCACGGTGAGCGGCCGGGGATGTTCGTCCGAGCGGTGGTCGACGCTGCCGATCGTGCCGCCGGCGAACTCGACGCTCGCGTTCGGCCACACCGGCTCGCCGGGCCCGCGGGTGCGGGTCAGGCCGCGGCAGAAGCCGCAGTCGCACCGGATCCAGTCCTGAGGGTCGCCCCTCGTGCGGAAGCGCACCGCACCGCACGGGCAGCCGCCCTCCCTCAGCGTCGCCATCGTCTCGTCACCTCCCCGGACCCGGTCCGTCGCCGGCACCGCGTCGTCGTCAATGCCGCGCGGGCGGCGGCACGATCGCCGCGACGATCGGCACGTCGGCCGGCGTCGGCGCAGCGGCGCGCAGCGCGGCCTTCGCGCGGCGGGTCGCCTCGTGCGAGCGCATGCCCCACGACCACAACCGCTCGGCCGGCAGGGGCAGCACCAGCAGCAGGTGCTCCAGGATCGCGAGCGACAGCAGCGAGGCGACCAGCGTCGTCGACGCGACGGTGAACGCGCTCGCGCCCGGCGCCGTCGCCGCCAGCCACAGCGGGACCGCGACCAGCGTCGCGGCCGCGACCGACACCGGCAGCAGCGGGTTCATCGGCGCGCGCACGAAGTAGGTCTGCAGGTACTTCAGGTGCTCGGGCAGGAAGTCGGCGTTCAGGTTGCGCACGCCGAGGAACACGTTGAGCTTCGCGCTCTGACGCATCGTCCACAGCACCAGGTAGGTCCACAGGCCGGTGTGGTTGGGCCGGTCCCACGTGGCCAACACGACGGCGATCGCGAGGAAGACCAGCGCGAGCTCGTGGTGGGCCACCGCGTCGAACGCGTAGCGCGCCCGTCGCCACCCGCGCGCGCCCTCGGGACACGGCGTGCGCCGCGACCCGGTCAGGTAGCCGAGCAGGAACGCGACCTCCTGCCACGCCCAGATCAGGATCGCGCAGGTGAAGCCGCAGTAGGCGCCCGCCACCGTCGTCTGGCCGCTGCTGTACCACATTCCCCAGATCGCGAGCGCCGCCAGCAGCGTCATCGCGATCATCGTCCTCGGGAACGTGCGCCGCGGCAGCCCGTCGAGGTAGAGGATCGCGCCGGTGCTCGCCCACCAGACGAGCACCGTGAACGCGAACGGAAGACCGTACTCCAGCACTGCTCAGCCCCCGGCCGCGGGTACGCTCACCACGCCGGCGCCACGCGCACCTGCTCCGGCAGCGCATGCTTCTTGACCGGCATCAGGAACAGCCGGCCGAAGGTCGCGGCGGCCGCGACCGCGCAGCCGGCGCGCTTGACGAAGCCGACGACGCCGCCGCGCTCCTTCGCGAGCTCGGCCGCCTGCGCGAGCTCGAACAACCGTGTGAAGCCCGCGCGGAACTTCGGATTGTTCGTGTCCAGGACGAGCGGGAACACCTGCTTGGTGATCTCGGAGCAGATGTCGAACACGCGGTAGTCGAAGTCGTCCGAGTCCAGCCCCATCGCCCGGTGCAGCGCCGGGCGCGTGTGGTCGCGCACATACATCGTCGCGTAGACCGCGAGCAGGAAGAAGCGGATCCACAGCAGGTTGAACCCTCGCAGCAGCTTCGGGTCGGCGCGCATCATCAGCGCGAACGACTCGCCGTGGCGGAACTCGTCGTTGCACCAGCGCTCGAACCACTTGAAGATCGGGTGGAAGCGCAGCTCCGGGTGGCGCTCGAGCTGCCGGTAGATCGTGATGTAGCGCGCGTAGCCGATCTTCTCGGACAGGTAGACCGTGTACATCACGTACTTCGGCTTGAAGTAGGTGTAGTGCTTGGTCGCCTTCAGGTCCGCCAGGTCGACGCCCAGCCCGAAGTCCTTCAGCGACATGTTGATGAAGTTCGCGTGACGCGACTCGTCGCGCGTCAGGTAGGTCATCAGTTTCTTGATGTCCGGATTGGTGACGTTCTTGCGGATCTCGTTGTACAGCACGCAGCCGGAGTACTCCGAGGTCAGCGAACTCACGAGGAAGTCCAGGAACTCCTGGCGCAGCGCCGGGTCCAGCGCCTGGATCTCGGCGGTGAAGTCGCCGGTGCGCTGGAAGTGGTCGTGGTTGTTGTCGCCGGCGTACTCGAGCATGTGCGCGTCCCACTCGGCGCGCATCGGCGAGACGTCGATGCGGTTCATCGCCTCGCAGTCGGTGGTGTAGAACCGCGGACTGATCAGCGTGCGGGCCTTCGCGTGCTCCATCGCCTGCTCGGGGCTGTCGATCGGGGCGTCGAGCGCCATGGCGGTTCTCCTGGGTTCAGGGACGTTGCGACGCCGGCGGCAGCAGGCGCGCGAAGACGGCCGCGTTGGTCGGGCCGAAGGATTCGAGGTCGATCACGCGCTTCGTGCTCGGATCGATCAGGGTAAGGCGGCCGTCGGCGCGGCCGACGAGTTCGAACGGCGGCTCCTCGCCGATCCCGGAGCGCTTGCGCTCCCGGGCCATCCCGCGCAGCGTGCTGCGCAGGAAGCCGTTCTCGCCCTCGAAGGTCGCGATGCGCGCGCCGTCGCGTACGTCGACGACGCCGACGCCGCCGTCGGGCAGGTCGATGAAGCGCAGTTCGCGCACCACCGCGGCGGGCGCGTCGGGCTCGCGGATGTCGACACCGGACAGCCGCACGGCGGCGGCCCCGGCAAGCGCGATCCCGACGGCCGCGAACATCGCGATCAGCGGGCCGCGCGGCATCGGCGAGGCGGCGGGCGGCGGCGGCACGGACGGGGTGCGGGCGGTCATGCGCGGCTCCGTGCGTCAGTGGCCGGCGAGCGCCGTGCGGCCCTCGGGCGCGAGCCCGGTTTCCGGCGCGAGGGCCGGGCCGGCCGCACCGTCGACGCGGGCGCCGAGCGGGCGCGCCGCGCCGCCGGTGGACTGGGCCCAGGCATCGGCGATCAGCCGACCGACACGCGCCGCCTCGGGCACGCAGCGCAGCATCGGCTCGGGCCGGCGCAGCCGCCACGGCCGCGCGTGCGGCCACAGGTGCGCGTATCCGATCGCCCCGGTGCCCGCCAGCGTCAGCGGCAGGTCGCCGGTGCCGTCGGTGTACTGCCGCAGGCCCGCCGACGCGATCCGCGAGAACGGGATGTTGAAGGTCATCGTCAGCACGATGCCCACGCGCATGACGACGCGCCGGTCGGTGACCGTGTAGAGCGTCGTGCGGGCCGACAGGCGCGCGACCGTCGCGAGCAGCGCGACCGCGACCGCGGCGAGCGCGGCGAGCGTCGCGAGCCCGGCGAGCGCCTCGCGCAGCGGCACGCCGTCGGCGAGCGAGGACGCGAGCTGGATCGCGCCGATCACCGCGAAGTAGATCGCGACCTTGCGCACGTGGAACGCGTGCAGCGCGAGCCCGCGGACGTCGGGCGAGCCTTGCCAGAGCATCCGCTCTCCGGCGGGCAGCGCCTCGGGCAGGCCGGGGACGGGCTCGAAGTCGTGCTCCGGCCCGAGGGTGTGGCGATGGCCGTCCATGGTCAGAACAGCGGCTCGGCGCGCTTCGGGTCGGCGTAGAGCAGACCCGCGCCGTAGTAGGCCATGATCTTCTCCTCCTCGAGCATCGTGACCTGCTGCGGGTCGCGGGTGCCCGGCACGCCGGCGAACTGCGCCGCGTACAGCGAGGCCACGCGCACGCCACGGCGGGTGATCCGGCAGAAGTTGATCGGCAGCAGCACGTTGCGGGTCGCACCGTCGGACAGCGTCACCGCGACCTCGAGGTGGCGGAAGATCGCCTCGGACTGGTCGACCCACAGGTCGACGACGGTGCCGGCGGTCTCGCCGTCGCCGCCGATCACCGGCAGCCCGCGCGGGTCGCGGTCGCGCACCGAGACCGCGTAGTCGGGCAGCGTGCGCAGCGGCACGATCTTGATGCCGCCCTCGAAGGTGTGCTCGGGCACGTCCGCGCGGTCGCTCCACGAGCCCGGTCCGACGCCCGCGAGCAGCGGGTCGCCGACCGGATCGATCGGGGAGCCGTCCCACGGATGGACCGACTCGGCCTGCAGCACCTGCGGCGAGACGGTGTCGTTCGGGACCTGGACGGCGCGCCCGTCCTCGAGGAGGTAGGTCTTGGGCTCGGGACGCGGCGGCCAGCCGTCGACCGTGCCGTTCGCGCTCTGCAGCGGGTACCCCTCGCGCTTGTTCTCGCGGATCAGGTAGATGATGACGCCGGCGAAGAAGACCCAGAAGACATAGAGGACGACCTGTGCGGCGTCCACGTACTGGGTGATGGCTCCGGTTCCCATGGCGGTGCTCCTGGTAGGACTTCGTGATGGTCGTCAGCCGGGCATCGCCGGCAGGCCGAACTTGGAGGGGGACTGCGCCGACGCGCGGCGGGGATGCCTGACCAGCGGACCGATCGCGATCAGGGTGGTGAAGAGCAGCAGCATCTCGACGTGGTAGACGACCGCGTAGCCGGTCGCGGGCGTGGCGAGCACCTCGCCGAGCGTGCCGCGCGAGGCGAGCGACGACACGCCGTCGCGCAGCGCGCCGCCGGCGGCGATCGCGAGGCCGGCGCAGGTCGCCTGCACGCCGCCCCAGGCGCCGAGCGCGAGGCCCTTGTAGCCGTCCGCGTCGAGCGCCATGGCAGCGGTCAGCGTGCCGACCGAGAACAGGCCGCCGCCGAAGCCGATCAGCACGACGCCGGTGCGGAACAGCGTCGCCGACTGCGCGGGCTCGGCGAAGATGACCGCGGAGAACGCGACGATGCCGACGAGCACGCCGAGCGCCGCGACCCGCTGCGGATCGGCGCCGCGGCCGAGCCAGCGCGCGGCCAGCCCGAAGGCGACCAGCGCGCCCGCGGCCATCATCGCGGTGAGCGCAGTGGTGGCGCCGACGCCGAGCTTCAGGATCTCGCCGCCATAGGGCTCGAGCACGATGTCCTGCATGCCGAAGGCGACGGTGCCCATGCCGACCGCCGCGAGGAAGCGGCGCGTGCGCCCGCGCGACGCGAGCCGCGCCCACGCGTCGCGGAAGTCGACGCCCTCCGACGGGCCCGGCGCCGCGCGGCCGAGCACGCGCGGCTCCTGCTTCCACAGCGCGATCAGGTTGAGCACCATCGTCACCGTCGCGGCACCCTGCACGACCTTGATCAGGCGCACCTGCGAGAAGTCGGCGAGCAGCAGGCCGAAGACCGCGCTCGAGACGACCATGCCGAGCAGCAGCATCACGTACATCAGCGCCACCACGCGGGGTCGCGTCGCCTCGGGCGCGAGGTCGGTCGCGAGCGCGAGGCCGGCGGTCTGCGTTGTCTGCATGCCGGCGCCGACCAGCACGAACGCGAGCGCGGCGCTCGCGTGGCCGATCCACCAGGGGCCCCAGGTGATGTCGCCCGACAGCAGGATCAGCGCGAACGGCATGATCGCGAGGCCGCCGAACTGCAGCCAGGTACCGAGCCAGATGTAGGGCACGCGACGCCAGCCGAGCACCGAGCGGTGGGTGTCGGAGCGGAAGCCGACCATCGCACGGAACGGCGCGACCAGGATCGGCAGCGCGACCAGCGCGGCGACGAGCCACGCGCCGACGCCGAGCTCGACGATCATCACGCGGTTCAGCGTGCCGATCAGCAGCACCGTCGCCATGCCGACCGAGACCTGGAAGAGCGAGAGCCTGAGCAGCCGCGCGAGCGGCAGGTCGGCGGTGGCCGCGTCGGCGAACGGAAGCAGGCGCGCGGGCACCTTCGCCCACGTCTGCCACATCGGTCGCCGCTCGCCGGTCACTCGCCGCATTCGAGCTCCATCGCCTGGGAGGTGTAGAAGCCCGAGGCGACGCGCGACGTGCGCGCGGCGTGCCAGCCGGCGAGCCCCGGCGCGCCCCGCAGCGCGTCGCGCAGCGTCGCTTCCGCCACGGGCACGATCGCCGGCGCCCGGTCGCCGCGCGGGAACAGCTTGCCGACCGCGTGCATCGCGGCGAGCGCCGGCGTGCGCGGCGCGAACGTGAACAGCATCGAATGGCGCACGCGCGGCGCGAGGGCGGAGAGCGCGCGGACCACGTCGGCCGGCTCGTAGTGGATCAGCGAGTCCATGCCGACCACGTGGTCGAACTCGCCGAGCGCCGGATCGAGCATGTCGCCGGCGTGGAAGGTCACGCGCCCGAAGCCGAGGTCGGCGGGCAGTCGCTCCTCGGCGAGCTTCACCAGCGTGGGCGACAGGTCGATCGCGACCACCTCGGCGCCGCGCCGCGCGGCCTCCACCGACAGCGCGCCGGTGCCGCATCCGGCGTCGAGGATCCGCGCGCCGTGCAGGTCGGTGGGCAGCCAGCCGAGCAGCGTCGCGCGCATCCGGTCGCGGCCGGCGCGCACCGTCGCGCGGATGCCGCTCACCGGCGCGTCCGAGGTCAGCCGTGCCCAGACGTGCGGGGCGGTGCGGTCGAAGTAGTGCTCGATGCGGTCGCGCCGCTCGACGTACGACACGTCATTCATGTCAGTCGAACCCCAGCAGGTCGAAGATCTCGCGGTCCTTCAGCGACTCGGGCGCGAGCGGCGGCGTACCGGCCCACAGCTTCTCGGCGAGCTCCAGGTACTCGCGCTTGACCGCATCGAGCTCGGGCGAGCCCTCCATCTCGAACAGCGTCGCCTTCTTGAGGCGGCTGCGACGGATCACGTCGAGGTCCTGGAAGTGCGCCATCCGCTTCAGGCCGACGCGATCGTTGAACTTGTCGATCTGGTCGGTGTCGCGGCTGCGGTTGCAGATCACACCGCCGAGCCGCACGTCGTAGTTCTTCGCCTTCGCGCCGATCGCCTGGACGATCCGGTTCATCGCGAAGATCGAGTCGAAGTCGTTCGCGGCGACGATCAGCGCGCGGTCGGCGTGCTGCAGCGGCGCGGCAAAGCCGCCGCACACCACGTCGCCCAGCACGTCGAAGATCACCACGTCGGTGTCTTCGAGCAGGTGGTGCTCCTTCAGCAGCTTCACCGTCTGGCCGACCACGTACCCGCCGCAGCCGGTGCCGGCCGGCGGCCCGCCCGCCTCGACGCACATCACGCCGTTGTAGCCCTCGACGACGAAGTCCTCGACGCGCAGCTCCTCGGTGTGGAAGTTGACCGACTCGAGCACGTCGATGACGGTGGGCTGCAGCTTCTTGGTCAGCGTGAACGTGGAGTCGTGCTTCGGGTCGCAGCCGATCTGCAGCACCCGCTTGCCGAGCTTGGAGAACGCGACCGACAGGTTGGACGACGTGGTGCTCTTGCCGATGCCGCCCTTGCCGTAGACCGCGAACACCTTGGCGGTGTCGATCTTGAGGCTGGGGTCGAGCTGCACCTGGACGCTGCCCTCCCCGTCCTCGTGGCGGGTACGGCGGATCTCGGCGATCGGAACGGACGCGATGTTCATGCGGGGGATCCTTCGGTGATGCCCTCGAGTCGATCCTCGAGCTCTTCGCCGGCGCGTCGGAGCGCGTCGAGCGTCGCGGCGTCGGGTTGCCAGTACTGGCGTTCGCTCGCCTCGAGCAGGCGGCTGGCGACCTTCGCCGACGCCTGCGGGTTCAGACGCGCGAGTCGCTCGCGCATCTCGGGGTCGAGCATGAAAGTCTCGGTCAGCTGCTGGTAGACCCAGGGCTGGACCTGACCGGTGGTGGCCGACCAGCCCATGGTGTTGGTCAGGTGGACCTCGATCTGGCGCACGCCTTCGTAGCCGTGCGACAGCATGCCTTCGTACCACTTCGGGTTCAGCATCCGAGTGCGGCTCTCGAGCGCGACCTGCTCGGAGAGCGTGCGCACCGTGCCGTCGCCGCGGGTCTGGTCGCCGATGTAGACCGGCACGTCGGCGCCGCCCTTCGCGCGCCGCACCGCGCGGCTGATGCCGCCGAGCGTGTCGAAGTAGGTGTCGACGGTGGTGACGCCGAGCTCGACCGAGTCGAGGTTCTGGTAGGTCAGGCGCACGTCGGCGAGCTGGCTGTCGAGCAGTGCGGCCTGGCGGGTCGGACGGCCGGCACGGCCGTACGCGAAGCCCTTGCGCTTCGTGTAGGTCTCTGCGAGCTCGTCCTCGTCGTCCCAGCGGCCGTTCTCGACCATCATGTTGACGTTCGAGCCGTAGGCGCCGTCGGCGTTGCCGTAGACGCGCAGCGCCGCGGTCTCGAGGTCGCAGCCGTGCTTCGCGACGTAGGCGAGCGCGTGCTTCCGAACGTAGTTCATGTCCTCGGGCTCGTCGGCCGACGCCGCGAGCCACGCGGCCTCGGCGAGCAGCTTGATCTGCAGCGGCATCAGGTCGCGGAAGATCCCCGACAGCGTGATCAGCACGTCGATCCGCGGGCGGCCGAGCTCGGCGAGCGGGATCAGCGTCGCGCCGGCGAGCCGGCCGTAGGAGTCGAAGCGCGGCTTCGCGCCCATCAGCGCGAGCGCCTGAGCGATCGGGCCGCCCTCGGTCTTCAGGTTGTCGGTGCCCCAGAGCACGATCGCGATCGACTCGGGCAGCACGTGGCCGTCCTGCAGGTGTCGCTCGAGCAGGCGCGTCGCCTGTGCGGCGCCGTCGCGGACCGCCCACGCGCTCGGGATGCGGAACGGGTCGAAGCCGTGCAGGTTGCGGCCGGTCGGCAGCACCGCCGGGTTGCGCAGCAGGTCGCCGCCGGGCGCGGGCCGCAGCCAGCGGCCGTCGAGCGCGCGCAGGATGCCGTCGATCTCGGTGTCCGCGCGCATCAGCCGCTCGGCATCGCGCAGCTCGGCCAGCCGCGCGAGGGTCGGGTCGTCGTGCGGCCGTCCGGCGGCCTCGAGCGCGTGCTCGGGCGTCGCGCCTGCCACGATCGCCGCGAGCGCCTCGCGCGGCGGGATCGGCGCGTCGACGGCCGACTCGGCCATCGCCGCGAGCATGTCGATGCGCTGCGCGTCGTCGAGCGGGCGGCCGACCACGTGCAGCCCGTTGGGGATCAGCGTGATCTCGAGCTCGTGCAGCGCGGTCTGCAGCGCGAGGATCCGCGCCTCGGCCTCGGCGAGCGGCCACGCGGGCTCGGCGTCGGCGAGCTCCATCTGCGCGGCCTGCGCCTGGATCGCCGCGGCGATGTCGGCACGGCTCGCCTCGGGCGCGTCCGGATCGAGCGAGCGCCACGATCCGACCGCCTCCTTCAGCTCGAGCAGGCCGCGGTACAGGCCGGCCTGCGCGATCGGGGGCGTCAGGTAGCTGATCAGCGTGGCACCCGCGCGGCGCTTGGCGATCGTGCCCTCGGACGGGTTGTTCGACGCGTACAGGTACAGGTTCGGCAGCTCGCCGATCATCCGGTCGGGCCAGCACGCGCCGGTCATGCCGGACTGCTTGCCGGGCATGAACTCGAGCGCCCCGTGCGTGCCGAAGTGCAGCACCGCGTGCGCGCCGAAGTCCTCGCGCAGCCAGCGGTAGAACGCCGAGAACGCATGCGTCGGCGCGAACCCGCGCTCGAACAGCAGGCGCATCGGGTCGCCCTCGTAGCCCATGCCCGGCTGCACGCCGACCATCACGTTGCCGAAGCGCTCGCCGAGCACGAAGATCGAGCGGCCGTCGGTCTGGATGCGGCCCGGGGCCGGACCCCACTGCGCCTCGATCTCGCGCAGCCAGCGCTCGCGCCGGACGTGGTCGTCGGACGAGACCTTCGCGTGGACGTTGGCCGGCGTGCCGTGGACCGACGCGTTGCCTTCGAGGATCCGCGCGCGCAGCGCGTCGGGCGTCGCCGGCAGCTCGCCGACGGTGTAGCCCTGCGCCTTCATCGCGACGAGCGTCGCGTGCAGCGACTCGAACACCGCGAGGTGCGCCCCGGTGCCGCAGTTGCCCGAGCCGGGCGGGTAGTCGAACAGCACCATCGCGACGCGGCGCTGCGCGCGCTCGGCGCGGCGCAGCGCGACCATCCGCGCGACGCGGGTGGCGAGCATCGCGGTGCGCTCGGAGCACTCGCGCATGTCGCGCTCGTCGTGCGAGGCGTCGAAGGTGCAGCGATTCTCGCAGCCGGTGCAGGTCTTGCCGGGTGCGCCGCCCCGGCCGCCGAACACCGTCGGGCCGGTCGCACCGTCGAGCTCGGGGATCGCGACCATGATCGTGCTCTCGACCGGCAGCAGGCCGCGGTCGGAGGCGCCCCACTGGTCGAGCGTCTGGAACTCGACCGGGTGCGCGGCGACGTAGGGCACGTCGAGCGCGGCGAGCGTCTCCTCGGCGGCGCGCGCGTCGTTGTACGCCGGGCCGCCGACCAGCGAGAAGCCGGTGAGCGAGACCACCGCGTCGACGGTCGCGCGGCCGTCCTTCGTGAAGAAGCGCTCGATCGCCGGGCGCTGATCCAGGCCCGATGCGAACGCCGGCACCACCTGCAGGCCCTGGACCTCCATCGCCGCGATCACGCCGTCGTAGTGCGCGGCGTTGCCGGCGAGCAGGTAGGAGCGCATCAGCAGCAGGCCGACGCGGCCCTTCGGCAGCCCTTCGCCGGCGAGCCTCGGCAATGCGTCGGCGTCGGCAGCGATCCGGCCCTTCATCCGAGGGTGGTAGACGCCGACGTCCGGGTACTCGACCGGCGCGGCGGCCTTCAGCGTGCCGCGCAGCCCGCGGCGCGGGCCGTCGGCGTAGCGGTCGACCAGATAGCGCACCAGGTTCGCGACGTTCTCCTCGGAGCCGCCGAGCCAGTACTGCAGCGTGAGGAAGTAGGCGCGGACGTCCTGCGCGGTGCCTGGCACGAAGCGCAGCAGCTGCGGGATGCGGCGCAGCATCTTCATCTGCTGCGCGCCCGCACCGGCCGGCGCGCCGGGCTTGCCGCCGCCGCGCAGGCGCTTCAACAGCGCGAGCGGGCCGCTCGGCGTGCCGTCCATCGAGAACTTGCCGATGCGCGTCAGGCGCACCACTTCGGGCGCCGACATCGCGCAGACCATCGCGTCGCAGGCCTCGCGGCGCGCCTTCAGCGCGGGCAGCACCGGCAGGAAGTGGTCCTCGAGGAACAGCATCGTGGCGACGACGATGTCGCCCTCGGCGATGTCGGCGAGGCAGCGCTCGAGCGCCTCCGGACGGTCGGACCACTCGGAGGCCGCGTGCACGCGCAGCGACAGGCCCGGCAGGTCGCGACGCAGCGCCACCGTCGCGCGCGACATCGCGCTCGACAGGTGGGTGTCCATCGTCACGAGGACGACGGTCACCGGCGTCTTGTCAGCGGCTGAAGTGCGCTTTGGCGTCATACAGGGTCTCCACCGTGATCAGCGCCACGCCCCGCTCGAGGGCGAACCGCTCGGTGTTGCGCCGTGCCTTGCCGCGCACGAAGAACGGGATCTTCTGGAGCTCGCGCTCGGCGTCGACCGCCCACGCGGCGGCGGTCGGCGCGACGGGCGTCGCGGGCCGGGCCGGCGCGATCGGGATGTCGGCGCGTGGCGGCGCAAGCTCGGTCGGCGCCGCCTCGGCGACCACGGGCGCCGCGACCGCCGCCGGGGCCGCCGTGCCCGACACCGCGGGCGCGTCGACGCGCGCGACCGGCTGCAGCGGCGCCGCCGGCGCGGTGCGGCCGAGGTGCGACGCGGCCGCACCCTCGTGGAACTCGAAGTCGCCGCGGAACATCGTCAGCAGGTGTTCCTCGAGGCCCATCATCAGCGGCTGGACCCAGGTGTCGAACAGCACGTTCGCGCCCTCGAAGCCCATCTGCGGCGCGTGCCGCGCGGGGAAGTCCTGCACGTGCACCGGCGCCGAGATCACCGCGCACGGCAGCCCGAGGCGCTTGGCGATGTGGCGCTCCATCTGCGTGCCGAGCACCAGCTCGGGATGCAGCTCGGCGACCCGCTCCTCGACCTCGAGGTAGTCGTCGGTGATCAGCGCCTCGAGGCCGAGCGCCTTCGCGGCGTCGCGGACCTCGCGCGCGAACTCGCGCTGGTAGGTGCCGAGCCCGACGACCTCGAAGCCGAGCTCCTTCGAGGCGACGCGCGCGGCGGCGACCGCGTGCGTCGCGTCGCCGAACACGAACACGCGCTTGCCGGTCAGGTAGGTCGAGTCCACCGACTTCGCGTACCACGGCGCGCGCGAGCCGGAGGCCGCGAGCACGGGCTCCGGGTCGACGCCGGCGAGCGCCGCGACCTCGCGGACGAAGTCGACCGTCGCGCCATGGCCGATCGGCACGACCTTCGTGCAGGGCTGGCCGATCGTGCGCTGCAGCCACTGCGCGGCCTGGTTCGCGGTCTCCGGGTAGAGGACGACGTTGAAGTCGGCGTCGCCGAGCCGCTGCACGTCCGACGGGCTCGCGCCCCAGGGCGCGACGACGTTGACGTCCACGCCGAGCTCGCGCAGCAGGCCGAGCACCTCGCGCAGGTCGTCGCGATGGCGAAAGCCCAGCGCGGTCGGCCCGAGCACGTTGCAGCGGGCGCGCGTGCCCGGCTCGCGCGGCGCGCGGCGCACCGGCGGCACCAGCGCGCGGACGATCCGGTAGAAGGTCTCGGAGGCGCCCCAGTTCTCCTTGCGCTGGTACGAGGGCAGTTCGAGCGGCACGACCGGCACCGGCAGGTCGAGCGCCTTCGCGAGGCCGGCGGGGTCGTCCTGGATCAGCTCGGCGGTGCACGAGGCACCGACGATCATCGCCTCGGGCGCGAAGCGCTCGTACGCGTCGCGCGCGGCGTTCTTGAAGAGCTCGGCGGTGTCGGCGCCCAGGTCGCGCGCCTGGAAGGTGGTGTAGGTGACCGGGGGGCGGCGCGGCAGCCGCTCGATCATCGTGAACAGCAGGTCGGCGTAGGTGTCGCCCTGCGGCGCGTGCAGCACGTAGTGCAGCGAGCGCATCGCGGTCGCGACGCGCATCGCACCGACGTGCGGCGGGCCTTCGTAGGTCCAGAGCGTGAGCTGCATGGCGGGTCCGGTTCAGGCGGCGAGCAGCGCGCGCCGCCGCAGCGGGCGGGCGAACAGCTCGGCGAGGTCGGCGGCCTGCTCGTAGCCGTGGACAGGGGTGAAGACCAGCTCGATCGACCACTTGGTCGTCATGCCCTCGGCCTCCAGCGGATTGGCGAGGCCGAGCCCGCAGACGACCAGGTCCGGGCGCTCGGCGCGACAGCGGTCGAGCTGGCGCTCGACGTCCTGGCCCTCGGACAGCCGGGTGCCTTCGGGCAGCAGCGCGAGCTCCTCGGCGAGGTGCTGCCGGTGCAGGTACGGCGTGCCGACCTCGACCAGGCCCATGCCGAGCTCGCGGGCGAGGAAGCGCGCGAGCGGCGGCTCGAGCTGCGAGTCGGGGAACAGGAACACGCGCTTGCCGGCGAGCCGCTCGCGGTGCGGCGCGAGCGCGGCGCGCGCCCGCTCGCGCGGCGCGGCGACCACCGCCTCGAAGCGCTCTGCGGGCACGCCGAACGCGTCGGCGGCCGCCCGCAGCCAGCCGGTCGTGCCCTCCTCGCCGAACGGGAACGGCGCGCGCAGCAGCGTCGCGCCGCGGACTTCGAGCGCACGCGCGGTGTCGGCGAGGAACGGCTGCGCGAGCAGCACCTTCGTGTTCGGGCCGACCGCGGGCAGCTCGTCGCTGCGGCGGGGCGGCAGGAAGCCGACCGGTCCGATGCCGAGCGCGTCGAACAGGCGCCGGAACTGGTCCTCGACGATGTCGGCGAGCGCGCCCGCGACGAGCAGCGCGGGCGGCGAATCGGGCGCGGCCGCGGGCATCGTCGGCACCAGCGCCGCGAGGCAGGCGTCCTCGCCCTGCGTGAACGTGGTCTCGATGCCGCTGCCCGAGTAGGACAGCACGCGGCACGTCGGCGCGAAGCGCTGCGACAGGCGCGAGGCGGCGCGCGACAGGTCGAGCTTGATGACCTCGGACGGGCACGAGCCGACGAGGAACAGCATCCGGATGTCGGGGCGGCGCTCGAGCAGTCGAACGACGACGCGATCGAGCTCGGCCTGCGCGTCGGCGAGGCCGGCGAGGTCGCGCTCGTCGATGATCGCGGTCGCGAAGCGCGGCTCGGCGAAGATCATCACGCCAGCGGCCGACTGGATCAGGTGCGCGCAGGTGCGCGAGCCGACGACGAGGAAGAACGCGTCCTGGATCCGGCGATGCAGCCACACGATGCCGGTCAGTCCGCAGAACACCTCGCGCTGGCCGCGCTCGCGCAGCACCTCGGGCGAGCCGCAGCCGGCGGCCTCGACGGCGATCG
>JBILTM010000305.1:0-4451 GCA_044371545.1 Burkholderiaceae bacterium | reverse complement strand
TCGCGGTCGTCGGCCGGTAGTGGACGAACTTCGAGCGCTTGTCGAAGAACGCGGTGTCGTACTCGTCGGCCTCGATGACGAAGGGCGCGTCGGCCGCGGCGGCGCGCGCCGAGAACGGGAAGTTGGTTGGCACCCCGCCGATCAGGAAGCCGGGCGCGCGGCCCGCGACCTCCAGGATCCAGGCGAGCAGCGACGCGGTGGTCGTCTTGCCGTGCGTGCCGGCGACCGCGAGCACGTGGCGGCCGGCGAGCACGTGCTCGGCGAGCCACTGCGGCCCGGACACGTACGGCAGCCGCGCATCGAGGATCGCCTCCATCAGCGGGTTGCCGCGGCTCACCACGTTGCCGATCACCCAGGCGTCCGGCCGCAGGTCGATCTGCGACGCGTCGAAGCCCTCGACCAGATCGATGCCGAGCGCGCGCAGCTGGTCGCTCATCGGCGGGTAGACGTTGGCGTCGCAGCCGGTGACCCGGTGCCCGGCCTCGCGGGCGATCGCGGCCAGGCCCCCCATGAAGGTGCCGCAGATGCCGAGGATGTGGAGGTGCATGAGGGGGATTCTACCGATCGGATACACTCGGTCGCCGACCGTCCGGCAGGGCCTGCGGCCCGCAGCACCGATGCCCGAACGCCCCTGCGCACCGCCCTTTCCGACCGATCCGGTCCCTCGCCCGCCCGGCACGCCCGAGGCGACGGCAGCCGGCGACCCGCTGCGGCTCGAGATCGCGGCGGCGGCGGCCCGGCTGATCGCCGACGGCGGGCTCGACTACGGCAGCGCCAAGCGCAAGGCGGTCCAGCAGCTGCTGGACGGCGACGCCCCGCCGCGCGGCGCGATGCCGGACAACGCCGAGGTCGACGCCGCGCTGCGCGAGCACCTCGCGCTCTTCGACGAGGACCACCCCGCCCGGGTCGCCCGGATGCGGCGGGTCGCGCTCGCGCTGATGCACGCGCTGGCGGACTACCGCCCCTACCTGACCGGCGCCGTCTGGAAGGGCATCGTCGCCGAACATGCGCCGATCCACCTGCAGCTCTTCCACGACGACGTCAAGGACGTCGAGATCCGGCTGCTGAACGACGGCATCGAGTTCGACGTCGCCGAGGTGCCGCACTTCCGGGGCGACGGGGGTCGCCGCGAGGTCGAGGCGCTGACGACGACCTGGCGCGGCGAGCCGGTGATGCTGTCGCTGTATCCCACGGACGACCTGCGCGGCGCGCTGCGCGGCGTGCCGGCCGAGCGCGGCGACGCCGGCGCGCTCGAGCGGCTGCTCGCGGCGACGCCCGGGGACCTCGGATGAGCGCGCCGCCCCGCCCCGGCGGCGGCGCCGACCCGCGCCCCGCCGGCGCGTCGCGCCGCGGCTGGCTGCTCGGGGGCGCCGTGGCCGCTGCCGCCGCCGGCCTGGGCGCCGTCGCCGGATGGCAACGGCTGCGTCCGGGCCCGGTCGCCGACGAGGCGGTCGCGCTGCTGCTCGGCCAGACGCTGCCCGACGCGAACGGTGCGCCGCTGCCGCTCGGCCGCTTCGCGGGGCGGCCGCTGGTGGTGAACTTCTGGGCGACCTGGTGTCCGCCCTGCGTCGAGGAGATGCCCGAGCTGTCCGAGCTGCACCGGGAGCTCGCGCCGAAAGGACTCGGCATGGTCGGCATCGGCATCGATTCAGCCTCCAAGATCGCCGATTTCGCTCGCAAGACGCCGGTCAGCTACCCGCTGGTCGTCGCCGGCATGGGGGGCACCGAGATCGCTCGCCGCTTCGGGAACCAGGCCGGCGTGCTGCCGTACACCGTACTGATCGGCGCCGGCGGACAGGTGGCGCACCGGCTTCCCGGCCGGGTCGACATCGCACGCCTGCGCACCATGGCGATCGGCCTGTCGGGCTGATCCGCCAGCGCCCGACCGCCTTTCCCGGCGCCCGCCTGCCCCGGCACGGGACGCCGCAGGCTGGACAGTTGTTACATCGAGGGCGCACAATGCGCGCCGTTTCCGGCTAAATGGCCGCTGTTCGATGGACAAGACGATCTGGGTGCTGCACGGGCCCAACCTGAACCTGCTCGGCACCCGGGAGCCCGGCGTCTACGGCGCGACGACGCTCGCGCAGGTCGACGCGATGCTCGCCCGCGAAGGCACCGCCGCGGGCGTGCGCGTCGAGTGCTTCCAGAGCAACCACGAGGGCACGCTCGTGGAGCGGATCCACGCCGCGCGGGACGCAGGGGTCGCGTTCATCGTGATCAATCCGGCTGCGTTCACGCACACCAGCGTCGCGATCCGCGACGCGCTCGCAGGGGTCGCGATCCCGTTCGTCGAGGTGCACCTGTCGAACGTGCACAAGCGCGAGCCGTTCCGCCACCACTCCTATTTCTCCGACCTCGCCGTCGGGGTGATCGCCGGCCTCGGCCCGACCGGGTACCGGTGCGCACTGCAGTTCGCGATCGAGCAGATCCGGCCCTGACACGCCGGCGCCGTCGCCCCCACCCGCCAGGACACACCATGGATCTGCGCAAGCTGAAGACCCTGATCGACCTCGTCGCCGAGTCCGGCATCTCCGAGCTCGAGATCACCGAAGGCGAGGGCAAGGTGCGCATCGTCAAGGGCCCGGGTCCGGCGCCCGCGGGCTACGTGCCCGGCCCGATGCCGATGCCCATGCCGATGCCGGCGGTGCAGTCGATGCCCGCCGCCGCGCCCGCGCCGGCCGCTGCGCCCGCCGCCGCACCCGTGGTCGACGCGACGCCGGCGGCGCCGACCGGCCACATCGTGAAGTCGCCGATGGTCGGTACCTTCTATCGGTCCGCGAACCCGAACTCGCCGCCGTTCGCCGACATCGGCAGCCAGGTGAAGGAAGGCGACACGCTGTGCATCGTCGAGGCGATGAAGCTGATGAACGAGATCGAGGCGGACAAGGCCGGGACGGTGAAGGCGATCCTGGTGGAGAACGGTCAGCCGGTCGAGTACGGCATGCCGCTGTTCGTGATCGAGTGACGCGGCGATGTTCGAGAAGATCCTGATCGCCAACCGCGGCGAGATCGCGCTGCGGATCCAGCGCGCCTGCCGCGAGCTGGGCATCAAGACGGTCGTCGTGCACTCCGAGGCCGACACCGAGGCGAAGTACGTGAAGCTCGCCGACGAGTCGGTCTGCATCGGGCCGCCGCCCTCGCGCGAGAGCTACCTGAACATCCCGGCGATCATCAGCGCCGCCGAGGTCACGGACTCCGAGGCGATCCACCCGGGCTACGGCTTCCTGTCCGAGAACGCCGACTTCGCCGAGCGCGTCGAGAAGAGCGGCTTCGTGTTCATCGGCCCGCGGCCGGACTCGATCCGGATCATGGGCGACAAGGTGAGCGCCAAGGACGCGATGCGGGCCGCCGGCGTGCCGGTGGTGCCCGGCTCCGAGGGCGCGCTGCCCGAGGACCCCAAGGAGATCGTGCGGATCGCGCGCGCGGTCGGCTACCCGGTGATCATCAAGGCCTCGGGCGGCGGCGGCGGGCGCGGCATGCGCGTCGTCTACACCGAGGCCGCGCTGCTCAACGCGGTGACCATGACCCGCAGCGAGGCGGGCGCGGCGTTCGGCAACCCGGCGGTCTACCTCGAGAAGTTCCTCGAGAACCCGCGCCACATCGAGATCCAGGTGCTCGCCGACGAGTTCCGCAGCGCCGTCTACCTCGGCGAGCGCGACTGCTCGATGCAGCGGCGCCACCAGAAGGTGATCGAGGAGGCGCCGGCTCCGGGCATCCCGCGGCGGCTGATCGACCGGATCGGCGTGCGCTGCGCCGATGCGTGCAAGAAGATCGGCTATCGCGGCGCGGGCACCTTCGAGTTCCTCTTCGAGAACAACGAGTTCTACTTCATCGAGATGAACACGCGCGTGCAGGTCGAGCATCCGGTGACCGAGGCGATCACCGGCATCGACATCGTTCAGGAGCAGATCCGGATCGCAGCCGGCGAGAAGCTGCGCTTCCGCCAGCGCGACATCACGTTGAAGGGCCACGCGATCGAGTGCCGGATCAACGCCGAGGACCCGTTCAAGTTCACGCCCTCGCCGGGACGCATCACCGGCTGGCATCCGCCGGGCGGGCCCGGGATCCGCGTCGACTCGCACGCCTACACCAACTACTTCGTGCCGCCGTACTACGACTCGATGATCGGCAAGGTCATCGCGTACGGCGACACGCGCGACCAGGCGCTGCGCCGGATGCGGATCGCGCTGTCGGAGATGGTCGTCGAGGGCATCCAGACGAACCTGCCGCTGCATCGCGAGATGCTCACCGACGCGCGCTTCGTCGCGGGCGGCACGTCGATCCATTACCTCGAGAACAAGCTCGCGCAGCGGAATGGGTGAGGGGAAGGCCGGGGTTTCTCCGAGTGAGGCCGGGGTTTCGGCGAGCACGGCTCGCCGCCGGCCGCAAGGCCGCGGCATGGTGGAGGCGGGGTTTCGGCGCGCATGCGCGCCGCCGCCGGAACGACCGGC
>JBILTM010000126.1:0-15171 GCA_044371545.1 Burkholderiaceae bacterium | reverse complement strand
CATCGGCCTCGCTGCCCGATGCGACCCAGTCGACGGCGTAGCCGGACTTGCGCAACGACCGGCACAGCCCGTCGGCCAGCACGGTGTCGTCCTCGGCGAGCAGCACCCTCATCGGTCGCCCGTCCGTGTCCCCTGATGCCAGGAGTGTAGCGCTCCCGCTACGCTCCGCGGAACCGGTTGATCGCGTCGCGCGTCTCGATGGCCACGCGGCGGGCGGCCTCGGCGAAGTCCTCGCCGGCGCCGGCGTAGAGGATCGCCCGCGAGGAGTTGATCATCATGCCGGTGCCGTCGGCGGTCCGGCCGGCGCGCACGGTGGCCTCGACGTCGCCGCCCTGGGCGCCGACGCCGGGCACGAGCAGCGGAAGGGTCGGGGCGATCTCGCGCACGCGGGCGAGCTCCGCCGGCACGGTCGCGCCGACGACGAGGCCGAGCTCCCCGCCGCGGTTCCACGGGCCGGCGGCGAGCCGGGCGACCCGTTCGTACAGGCGCTCGCCGCCGACGTCGAGCGACTGCAGGTCGGCGCCGCCGGGGTTGGAGGTGCGGCACAGCAGGATCACGCCGCGCCCGGGGTGCGCGAGCAGCGGCTCGACCGAGTCGAAGCCCATGTACGGGCTCACCGTGACCGCATCGGCATCGTAGCGCTCGAACACTTCGCGCGCGTACTGCTCGGCGGTCGAGCCGATGTCGCCGCGCTTGGCGTCGAGCACCACCGGCACGCCGGGGTGCCGCGCGTGGATGTGCGCGATCAGCGCCTCGAGCTGGTCCTCGGCGCGGTGCGCGGCAAAGTAGGCGATCTGCGGCTTGAACGCGCACGCGAGGTCGGCGGTCGCGTCGACGATCGCGGTGCAGAAGCGCAGGATCGCGTCGGGCGCGCCGGCGAGGTGACGGGGGAAGCGCGCCGGGTCGGGGTCGAGGCCCACGCACAGGAGCGAATCGGAACGGGCCCAGGCGTGCCTGAGCGACACTGTGAACGAGTCGGCCATCGCGCGCCGATTCTACCCGCGAGCCCCGCGACCCGCCCCCGGGCAGGCCGTCCGACCGCGATCCTCCCGGCCACCCCGACCCCGAAGATGCCCGTCGCCCTGTCCCGCAAGGACCTGCTTCTGCTCGTCGTGCTCACCGTGCTGTGGGGCGTGAACTGGCCGGTGATGAAGGCGGGCGTGCGCGACTTCGCGCCGATCGGCTTTCGCGCGCTGTGCATGGCCGGCGGCCTGGTGCTGCTCGCGGTGATCGCGCGGGCGCAGGGGCACTCGCTGCGCGTGAAGCGCGAACACTGGCGCGAGCTGGCGCTGCTCGGCCTGACCAACATGGTGGGCTGGTACGTGCTGGCGATCTGGGGCGTGAAGCTGCTGTCGTCGGGGCGCGCGGCGATCCTCGGCTACACGATGCCGGTCTGGACCGCGCTGATCGGTTGGCTCCTCTATCGCGACCGGCTCGATGCGCGGATGGGGCTCGGCGTGCTCGCCGCGATCGCGGCGGTCGGGCTGCTGCTCGCGGGCGAGCTCGGCACGCTGAGCGGGCGGCCGATGGGTGCGCTGTTCATGCTGGGCGCGGCGTTCGCGTGGGCACTCGGCACGCAGTGGATGCGGCGGCGCACGGTGCCGGGCTCACTGGTCGTGCTGACCTTCTGGATGATGCTGATGGGGCTCGCGACCTGCAGCGCGATCTCGTGGACGGTCGAGCGCGACCAGTGGGTGCGCCCGCCGAACGCGATCGAGTGGGCGGCGATCCTCTACAACGTGTTCCTGGTCTTCGGCGTGTCGCAGCTGCTGTGGTTCAGGCTCGCGACGATCCTGCCGCCGGTGGCGAGCAGCCTGTCGGTGATGCTGATCCCGGTGGTCGGGCTGTTCTCGGGGATGGCGCTGCTCGGCGAGCGGCCCACCTGGCACGACTGGGCCGCGCTCGGCTGCGTGCTGGTGTCGATCGGCAGCGTGCTGCTGCCGGCGCGCAAGGTCGCGGGCACGGCCTGAACAGCCGGACGCGGCCCGAAAAAAACGGCCGCCGGCCGGTCCTCGTGCGGACCGGTCCGGCGACCCAGGCGGCCGCCCCGCCGGAACCCATGGTGCGGCCGTGCGCGGGGCGGCGGGGGGACGTCGCCCGCCGCGCCCGACGCCGGTGCTCAGAGACCCACGACGCCGCCGCCGTTCTTCGTGATCGCGATCGTCGCCGAACGCGGCCGCGCGAGGCCGCCGTCGGGCCAGTGGCTGGTGAAGGCCGCCGGGTTGCCGATCTGCGCGGCGGGCGTGTCCTCGCCCGGGTGCTGGATGTTGACGAACAGCGTCTGGCCGTCCGGGGTCTCGGCCACACCGGTGATCTCGCAGTCCTTCGGGCCCACGAGGAAGCGACGCAGCCGGGTGCCGGGCACGGCACCGACGCGCGTCGTCACCTGCCTGGTGGCGCCGGTCGAGTCGGTGTTCGTGATGGTCTTCGACTCGCCGTCGCCGACGGTGCCGGGAAGCGCCGCGAGCAGCATGCAGTTCGTCACGTCCGTGTAGGCGCCGTCGTCGGTCTGGATCCAGCACACGCCCTGGTTGCTGAACCACAGGCCGTCGGGGCTCGACAGGTCGTTGTCGGCGGTCAGGCCCGACAGGTTCACGTTGGCCGCGTTCGCGGCCGCACGCGCGCCGAACAGGTAGATGTCCCAGCCGAACGTGAGCGCGGCCGTGTCGCCGCCGGTCTCGAGCCAGCGGATGATGTGGCCGTTCGGGTTGCCGAACTGGTTCGTCGTGCCCGCCCGCACGTCGTTGTAGTGGCGCGGGTTGGCGGCGTCGGTCGATGCGAGCGTGCGATTCGCCGCGTTGCTGTTGGTGAGCGTCATGTAGACCGCGCCGGTGATCGGGTCGACCGCGCCCCACTCCGGGCGGTCCATCTTCGTCGCGCCGGCCGCGTCCGCGGCCAGGCGGGCGTTGATCAGGACGTCGGCCTGGTCGGCGAACGCGTAGGCCGTGTTGGCCGCGGTGATCGTGCCCGTGCCGAAGCGCAGCTCGATCCACTGGCCGGTGCCGTCGGCATTGAACCTCGCGACGTAGAGCTTGCCGTCGTCGAGGTACTTGTCGCCTGCGGCCATGCCGCCGCCCGCGTCGGCCGGATCCCAGTTGCGGGTCGACACGTACTTGTAGATGTACTCGTTGCGCGAGTCGCAGCCCATGTAGAACACCACCGGCTTGCCGGCGACCGCCTTCGCCGGCCACGCGCCCTCGTGCGCGAAGCGGCCGAGCGCGGTGCGCTTCTTGACGGTCGAGGTCGCGTTGTAAGGGTCGTTCTCGACGATCCAGCCGTAGGTGTTCGGCGCGTTGCGGTAGTCGTCGGCGGCGGTCGCGCCGACCGCCTCGGCGTTCCAGCGGCCGTACAGGTTGTCCGCGGTGTCCGGCGTCACGGTCGCCCACAGCTCGCGGCCGTTGCCCGCCACGCCGTAGCGCGTGAACGAGGTCAGCTCCTTGGCGGTGCGCCTGGGATTGTCGACCGCGGTGATGCGACGGAAGTAGCCCGCCCAGTTCTCCTCGGCCGTCAGGTAGGTGCCCCACGGCGTGTAGCCGTTGCCGCAGTTGTTCAGGGTACCGCGGGTCCGCGAGCCGTCCGGCGAGTACTTCGTGACCATGTACGGCGTGCGCGCGGCCGGGCCCGACAGCGTCGTGTCGGTCAGCGTGTGGATGCGTCGGTTGAACGGCGAGTCCTGCACGTGGGCCCACGCGCCGTTCGCGCCCCGGCGCACTTCCACGACCGACACGCCGTGGACGTAGAACTCCTTGAGCACCTCGGCGGCGACGGTGCGGACCTGGGTCGCGCCGGAGCCGGTCGTCGTCACGCCGTTCGCGTGCAGGAACGCCGGCGTGATCGCCTCGTGGTTGATCGCGAGCAGGCCGCGGTCGGAGGCGGTCGCGCTCGGCCTGCCGTCGGCCCCGAGCGGGAAGAAGTGCATCCCGTCGTGGTGGTCGCCGGCGCGGCGGTCGTAGGTGTTGGCGGCATCGGTGCCGTCGTTCACATAGGCGGGGACGCCGGCGGCCATCGGGTCGCCGAGGCGGAACATCACGGTCGCCGTGTAGCCCGTGGCCACCGTCAGCACGTCTGCGGTGCTCTTCGCCACGGTGGCGAAGCCGAGCGAGGCGGGGCGGGTCGGGGTCGCGGGCGCGGGCGCGGCCGTGGCCGGAGCCGGCGGGGCCGGATCGTCGTCGCTGCCGCACCCGGCGAGCAGGCCGGTCGCGCCGCCGAGGAAGCCCCACGCGGACAGGCCGAGCCCGCCGCGCAGCAGGCCGCGCCGGCCGGCGCTGGCGACCCGCGCCTCGACCAGGTCGTTCAGGTGGGGGTTCGAAGTGGGGTTCGTCACGAGGTCGTCGTGGTGGGACATGCGGGGAGCCTCCTGGTAAAGCGCGCAGTCTCGGGGGCGGTCGTGACAGCCGCGTGTCGCCGACGTGACACGACGATGACGGCCGGGCTCCGCACGGTGCCCACGCACCGCCGCCGGGCGGCGCGCCGCCGCGCCGCGGGCGGCCTGCCGCCGTACCGGCCCGCGGGCAGCGGGCCGTACCGGCCGGACGGGCTGTCGTCCGACGGGACCCGGCCGTATCATCGGGTCCCGACCCGCCACGAGCGGGGACGAACGCCCGCGCCCGGACACCCCCGGGTCGACGGGGAGCCGACGACACGATCCGCGTACGGGAGACCGTCCTTGAACGCACCGCTCGACCCCGCGCTGCACGCCCACCTGGAGCGCGCGCTGCGCGAAGTGACCCTCGACGACAAGTACGCGCTCGAGCGCGGCCGGGCCTTCATGTCCGGCACACAGGCGCTCGTCCGGCTGCCGATGCTGCAGCGCGAGCGCGACCGCCGCGCGGGGCTGAACACCGCCGGTTTCATCTCGGGCTACCGCGGCTCGCCGCTCGGCGGCGTCGACCAGTCGCTCTGGAAGGCGCGCGAGCACCTGAAGAAGCACCGGATCGTGTTCCAGCCGGGCTTGAACGAGGAGCTCGCCGCGACCGCGGTCTGGGGCACGCAGCAGGTGACGATGACGCCGAAGGCGAACGTCGACGGCGTGTTCTCAATGTGGTACGGCAAGGGCCCGGGCGTCGACCGCTCGGGCGACGTGTTCAAGCACGCGAACGCCGCGGGCACGTCGCGCCACGGCGGCGTGCTGGTGCTCGCCGGCGACGACCACGGCGCGAAGAGCTCGACGCTGCCGCACCAGTCGGACCACGTCTTCAAGGCCTGCGGCCTGCCGGTGTTCTACCCGTCGACGGTGCAGGAGTACCTCGACCTCGGCCTGCACGGCTGGGCGATGTCGCGCTGGTCGGGGCTGTGGGTCGCGATGAAGACGGTGACCGAGGTGGTCGAGGCGTCGGCCTCGGTCGAGGTCGACCCGGACCGCGTGTCGATCGTGATCCCCGAGGAGTTCGCGTACCCGCATGACGACCCGCACGGCCTGAACATCCGCTGGCCGGACACGCCGCTCGCGCAGGAGGCGCGGCTCTTCAACTACAAGTGGTACGCGGCGCTCGCGTACGTGCGCGCGAACCGGCTCAACCGCACGGTCGTCGACTCGTCCCGCGCGTGGTTCGGCATCGTGACCGCCGGCAAGGCGCACCTCGACACCATGCAGGCGCTCGAGGAGCTCGGGCTCGACCGCGAGGCCTGCGAGCGGCTCGGCATCCGCGTCTTCAAGGTCGGCGTGGTGTGGCCGCTGGAGGCGGCGACGGTACGCGAGTTCGCGACCGGCCTCGACGAGATCCTCGTCGTCGAGGAGAAGCGCCAGGTGCTCGAGTACGCGATCAAGGAGGAGCTCTACAACTGGCGCGACGACGTGCGCCCGCGCGTCTACGGCAAGTTCGACGAGAAGGACGGCCGCGGCGGCGAGTGGGCGATGCCGCAGGGCCAATGGCTGCTGCCGGGGCTGGGCGAGCTGTCGCCGGCGATCATCGCGAAGGCGATCGCGGCGCGGCTGCTGAACCCGGGGCAGTACGCGGCGAAGCTGGGCGGCGGCCTTGCGTCGGACATCCGCGCACGGATCGAGTCGCGGATCGCGATCATCGAGGCCAAGGAGCGCGCGCTCGCCGAGCCGCACGTGACCGCGGTGCGCACGCCGACCTTCTGCTCGGGCTGCCCGCACAACACCTCCACGCGCGTGCCCGAGGGCTCGCGTGCGGTCGCCGGCATCGGCTGCCACTACATGGCGATCTGGATGCCCGAGCGCAACACCGCCACCTTCACGCAGATGGGCGGCGAGGGCACGCCCTGGATCGGCCAGGCGCCGTTCACGGACGAGACCCACATCTTCGCGAACCTCGGCGACGGCACCTACTTCCACAGCGGGATCCTCGCGCTGCGCGCGTCGATCGCGGCCCGCGTCAACATCACCTACAAGATCCTCTACAACGACGCGGTCGCGATGACCGGCGGCCAGCCGCACGACGGCACGCTCAACGTGCCCGCGATCGTCGCGCAGGTGCGCGCCGAGGGCGCGAAGAAGGTGGTCGTCGTCACCGACGAGCCGGAAAAGTACGATGCGGTGAAGGGCGCCGCGCCGTTCGACGGCGTCGAGATCCACCACCGCGACCACCTCGACGCGGTGCAGCGCACGTTGCGCGACATCCCGGGCTGTACCGTGCTGGTCTACGATCAGACCTGCGCGAGCGAGAAGCGGCGCCGCCGCAAGAAGATCGTCGACGGCAAGCCGGGCTTTCCCGATCCGGCGCGGCGCGCGGTGATCAACGAGGCGGTCTGCGAGGGCTGCGGCGACTGCAGCGTGCAGTCGGCCTGCGTGTCGGTCGAGCCGGTCGAGACCGAGTTCGGCCGCAAGCGGCGCATCAACCAGTCCTCGTGCAACAAGGACTTCTCCTGCCTGAAGGGCTTCTGCCCGAGCTTCGTGACCGTCGAGGGCGGCACGCTGCGGGCCGGGAAGAAGCCGGCCGCGGCCGGGGCCGGGGCCGAGGGTGGTGCCGCCGCCGAGCCGCCGGCCTCGCTGCGCGAGCTGCCCGAGCCCGCCTCGGTCGTGGGCCTCGGCGACTCGGGCAATCGGACCTACGGCGTGCTGGTCACCGGCGTCGGCGGCACCGGCGTGGTGACGATCGGCCAGCTGATCGGCATGGCGGCGCACCTCGAGGGCAAGGGCATCTCGGTGCTCGACATGGCGGGCCTCGCGCAGAAGGGCGGCGCGGTGTTCTCGCACGTGCAGATCGCGGCGGGGCCCGACGAGCTGCACTCGACGCGGATCGCGACCGGCGAGGCGGACCTGGTCATCGGCTGCGACCTGGTGGTCGCGGCCGGCAACGAGGCGCTCGCGAAGATGCGCCCGCGCGTGACGCGTGCGGTCATCAACACGAACGTCGCGCCGACCTCCGACTTCCTGCGCGACCCCGACTGGTCGCTGCCGGCCGAGGCCTTGAAGCGCAACGTGCTCGAGGCGGCCGGCGAGCAGGACATCGACTTCGTCGACGCGAACGACGTCGCGGTGGCGCTGCTCGGCGACGCGATCTACACCAACCCGCTGCTGCTGGGCTACGCATGGCAGAAGGGCTGGCTGCCGCTGACGCGCCAGGCGATGGAGCGGGCGATCGAGCTGAACGGCGTGTCCGTCGCGCGCAACCTCGAGGCCTTCGTCTGGGGGCGGCGGCTCGCGCACGATCCCGAGGCGGTGCGTCGCGTCGCGAGGCCGCAGGCGGCGGGCGCGAAGGTCATCGAGCTCAAGCGCCCGGTCGGCCAGGTGCGCAGCGAGTCCGACCTCGACGAGCTGATCGCGCGCCGCATCGCGCACCTGACCGCGTGGCAGGACGCCGCCTGGGCCGAGCGCTACCGCGGCTGGGTCGAGCGGGTTCGCCGGGTCGAGGGCGACCGGATCGGCGCGGCCGGCAAGTGGCGGCTGACCGAGGCGGTCGCGCGTTACCTGTCGAAGCTGATGAGCTACAAGGACGAGTACGAGGTCGCGCGGCTGCACGCCGACCCGGCCTTCGTCGAGTCGCTGCGCGAGCGTTTCGACGGCGACTGGTCGCTGCGCTTGCACATGGCGCCGCCGATCCTCGCGAAGGTCGACCCGGTGAGCGGCCTGCCGGTCAAGCGCGAGTTCGGGCCGTGGATGCTGCCGGCGCTGCGCTTCCTCGCGCGCTTGAAGCGACTGCGCGGCACCGCGTTCGACCCCTTCGGTCGCACCGCCGAGCGGCGCACCGAGCGCGCGCTGATCGTCGAGTACGAGGCGCTGCTCGACGAACTGCTCGCGGGGCTCGACGCGTCGAACCACGCGCAGGCGGTCGCGCTCGCGCGGATCCCGGAGCAGATCCGCGGCTACGGGCACGTCAAGGAGCGCCACCTCGAGAAGGCGCGCGCCGAGTGGGCCGAGCGGCTCGCCGCGTTCCGAGGGCAGGGCGGGCCGGGCACGCGTGCGCCGATTCCGATCCGCGCCGTGTAGGTCGCGCGAGGCCGCAACGCGGCGGCCCGCGTGGCGATCGGCGCAGTAGACTGCGCCGATCCCATCCCCGGGCCGGCCGCGTCGCGCGTCGGCCGACGCGAGACACGACATGACCTTGGCGATGAGCTGGGACGAATGGGCCCGGCACGACGGACTCGCGCTCGCAGAGCGCGTCCGCAGGCGCGAGCTGACCCCCGCCGAGCTCGCCGCGCAGGCAGCGGCCGGCATCGCGGCGACGAACCCCGAGCTGTCCGCGGTGGTCGAGGTGTTCGACGACGTGGTCGCCGACCCGACGCGCGACGGCATGGACCCGGGCGGCCCGTTCGCGGGCGTGCCCTACCTGATGAAGGACCTCGGCCCGACGCTCAAGGGCCGACTGCAGGAGATGGGCTCGCTGCTGATGCGCGGGCATCGCGCGTCGGCCGACAGCGTGCTGACCGGAAAGATCCGGCGCGCGGGCCTGAACGTGATCGGCCGCTCGACGACGCCGGAGTTCGGCGTGTGCAGCTCCGCCGAGAACCCCGCCGTCTACGTGACCCGCAACCCGTGGGACACCGCCTTCACCACCTGCGGCTCGTCGGCCGGCACCGCGGCGATGGTCGCGGCCGGCGTCGTGCCGCTGTCGCACGCGACCGACGGCGGCGGCTCGATCCGCATTCCGGCGGGCGTCAACGGCAACATCGGCTTGAAGCCCTCGCGTGGCGTGTTCACGATCGCGCCGGCCGCCTCGGACATCACCGGCTACGTGTCGACGCAGGGCTGCCATAGCCGCACCGTGCGCGACACCGCCGCGTTCGTCGATGCCTGCCGTGGCGGCGCGCCCGGCGAGTTCATGCCGTACTGGACGGTCGACGAGCCGTACCTGAAGCTCGTCGAGCGCGACCCGCCGCCGCTGCGGATCGCGCTTTCGCACGAGTGGGGCGACTACCGCGCAACGCCGCACCTGGTCGCCGAGCTCGAGCGCGCGGGGCGGCTGCTGGAAGGTCTCGGGCACCGCGTCGAGTGGGCGCTGCCCGAGGTCGACTTCCGAGCGGCGTTCGAGGCGCAGACCTTCTGCTACATCTCGAACTTCGCGCAGACGATCGGCGCGCTGCTCGCGGCGCGCGGCCTCGACGCGCCGCCGCCCGAGCTCGTCGAGCCGATCAACGTGAAGATCTGGGAGGCGGGGCGCCACGCGAGCTACGCCGAGCGCTACCGGATGCAGGCGACGTTCAACACGACCTCGCGCGCGTTCGGCGCGTTCTTCGAGTCGTGGGACGTGATCCTGACGCCGGTCACCGCGCTCCCCACGCCGCGGATCGGCACCACCGAGTACCTGACGACCAGCGACAACCCGTCGGTGCACGACTGGTTCGCGAACCTGTGGCGCAACTTCGCGTACACGCCGCTCTCGAACCTGTGCGGGCTGCCCGGCATCTCGCTGCCGATGGCGTGGAATGAGCACGGCCTGCCGCTCGGCATCCACGCGCAGGCCGCGCAGGCGAACGACGGGCTGCTGCTGCAGCTCGCCGCGCAGGTCGAGCGCGCGCTCGACGGCCGGTGGAACGACGGCCGCCGGCCGGGCGTGCACGTCGCGAACCCGAACCGACCGCACCGGGAGACCCCGAAGTGAACCTGCTGTCCGCCACCGAGGCCGCCGCGCTGGTGCGCAGCGGCTCGACCGTCGCCAGCGCCGGCTTTGTCGGCTGCGGCCACGCCGAGGCCGTGACTGCCGCGCTCGAGCGTCGCTTCCTCGCCGAGGGCGAGCCCGTCGACCTGACGCTGGTGTACTCCGCGGGGCAGGGCGATCGCGGCCACCGCGGCGTCAACCACTTCGGCCACGCCGGCATGACCGCATGCATCGTCGGCGGCCACTGGCGCTCGGCGCCGAAGCTGTCGGCGCTCGCGCTCGAGGAGCGCTGCTCGGCGTTCAACCTGCCGCAGGGCGTGATCACGCAGCTCTATCGCGCGATCGCCGGCGGCAAGCCGGGCGTGATCACGAAGATCGGCCTCAACACCTTCGTCGACCCGCGGCTCGACGGCGGCGCGATCAACGGCGTCGGTCGCGACGCGGTGCACCGCGGCGTGCGCCGCTTCGTCGAGCCGCTGGAGCTGCGCGGCGAGCGCTGGCTGCTGTACCCGTCGTTCCCGATCGACGTCGCGCTGATCCGCGGCACCTCGGTCGACGCGCGCGGCAACCTCGCCACCGAGAAGGAGGCGTTCCACCACGAGCTGCTCGCGATCGCGCAGGCCGCGCGCAACAGCGGTGGCATCGTGATCGCGCAGGCGCGGCGGATCGTGCAGCGTCACGAGAACCTGCACGCGGTGAAGGTGCCAGGCATCCTGATCGACCACGTGGTGATCGCCGAGCACGACGACGAGCACATGATGACCTTCGCCGAGGTCGACAACCCGGCGTACTACACGTCGTGGCGCGGCCCGGGCCACGAGCCGCCGAGGCCAGCGCCCGCGCCGCTCGACGCGCGCAAGATCGTGCAGAGGCGCGCGCTGCTCGAGCTGGTCGCGCGCCGGCCGAGGGTGGTGAACCTCGGCGTCGGCATGCCCGCGGGCATCGGTGCGGTCGCGGACGAGGAGGGGGTCTCGGGCTTCACGCTGACCGTCGAGGCGGGCCCGATCGGCGGCACGCCGGCCGACGGCCTGTCGTTCGGCGCGTCGGCGTATCCGGAGGCGGTGGTCGACCATCCGGCGCAGTTCGACTTCTACGACGGCGGCGGCATCGACGTGGCGTTCCTCGGGCTCGCCGAGCTCGACGTGAAGGGCAACGTCAACGTGAGTCTCTTCGGCGAAGGCGCGCAGCGGATCGTCTCGGGCGTCGGCGGCTTCATCAACATCACGCAGAGCGCGCGCGAGGTGGTGTTCATGGGCACGCTGACCGCGGGCGGGCTCGAGCTCGCCGCCGGCGACGGGCGGCTGCGGATCGTGCGCGAGGGTCGGGTCGCGAAGGTGGTGCCGTCGGTGTCGCACCTGACCTTCGACGCGGCCTACGTCGCCTCGCTCGGCCGGAAGATCCTCTACGTGACCGAACGCGCGGTGTTCGAGCTGCGCGACGGCGCGCTGACGCTGGTCGAGGTGGCGCCGGGCATCGACGTGCGCGAGCAGGTGCTCGCGCACTGCGCGCCGGGCGTGCGCGTCGCCGAGCCGCTGCGCACGATGGATCCGCGGATCTTCGATCCGGCGCCGATGCTGACGCGCGAACGCGGCTGAGGCGGCGGCGCGCGCGGCGACGGGATCGTGGCGCGGCGTCACTGCGCGAGCAGCCTGCGGCTCGGGCCGGGTCGCGGCGCCGGGCGCGCGGGCATCGCCTCGAGCCGCGCGAGCTGCAGCCCGGTGCCCGGCGCGAGCCCCGACGCGCAGCGCAGCGCTTCCCAGTTGCCGCGCGCATCGTCCGTCACGAACTGCCGCGCATACTGCGAGACCCAGAGGCGCGAGTTCGCGTCGAGCCATGCCTGCAGGTCGGGGCGGGTCGCGAGGTCGAGCCGCCCGGCGTTGTGCAGCACCGCGACCCGTCGCGCGAGGTCGAGCTCGATCTCGCGCTGCCTGATGCGCCAGGCGTCGGTGCCGGGCGGCTCGGTGTTGTCGAAGCGTCCGGCGAGCGACGGCGCCTCCAGCACGCGGCGCAGGTTGTCGCGCAGGAACGCGCGCGAGACGTGGTCGTACGGCTCGCGCGACGCGAAGAGATCGACCATCCACGCGTCGAAGCGCACTGGCGCCGTCGCCTGCGGCGCGGTCCACCCGACCGTCGCTGCGGCCGCGGCGGCGAGTGCATGGCGGCCTTCCTCCTCGGTGCGCCCGGAGGCGGCGTCGGGCACGAAGCCGAGCATGTCGACGAAGGCTTCGACGCCGAGGCCGGTCTCCTGCACGAACGCGGCGCGGCGCGCATCGGGCAGGGCGTCCCACATCGAGGTCGCGCGCGTCCGGTCGACGCCGGCGCCGAATTCGCGGCGCAGCGCCGGGAACGCCCGATAGGCCGCGTCGACGCGGCGCCTCGCGAGCGCCAGCGCGTCTGCGATCGTCGCCTCGCGGCCCGCGAGCACGATCCGGTCGTCGAGGCCGATCGCGGTGGCGAGCGCGCGGGCGTCGGCGTCGCCGCCGCGGGCGGTCAGGCGCATCAGCTCGGCGAGGAAGGTGGTGACGGTGAACTGGGTGCGACCGTACGAGGCCCAGTAGGCACGGCCGTTGACGTCGATGCGCGTGTTCGAGCGGCATCCGCGGTTCGCGACGCAGGCGGCGCCGATCGACGCGGACGGGCTCTCCTGCAGCTCGGCCGCGGCCTGGAAGCGCTCGACGCGCGCGCGTTCGAGCGCGTCGCGGTAGGGCACGGCGAGCGTCGACGCGGGTGCGCACGAGAGCAGCCGCGGCGTGCCGCCCGGGTCGATCGCGGTGGGGCGCAGCGGCGACTCGAAGGCCCCGGCGGACACCGCCGGCAGCGATCCGAGCACCGCGTCGACGCAGGCGGCGCGCGCCGACGGGCTCGCCGACAGGATCAGTGCGAGCGCGCCCGCGCGCCGGTCATCGAAGCCCTCGATCACCAGCCGGTCCACCGAGGCGAGGGCGCCGCCGTAGTGCGCGGCGAACGCCGCGAACAGCTCCCGCCCGGACGCCGCGGGCGACACCAGGGTGTCGAGGCCGTTGCCCGTGAGGCCGGACGCCGCACGTGCGCCCATGAAGTCGCCCCAGGGGTCGAAGAGCAGGCTGCCGATGCCGGAGGGCTCGGGGCGCGTGGAGCCGTCGCCGACCAGCGGCACCGGCTCGATGTGCTCGATCAGGAACGACCACCGCGCGCGGTCGAAGCCCTGCACGCGGCCGAGCGGGCGGCCGTCGGCGCCGGTGGTCACCGCCTGGAACGTCACCGTCGCCAGGCCCCACGGGTCGGAGCCGCCGATCGGGTCGCCGTCGGCGTACGCGGTCGCCGAGCCCGCGTCGGTCCAGTGCGGCTGCAGCCCGAGCGGATCGCGCTCGAGGTAGCGGCCCGCGCGCGGGTCGTAGGTGCGCCAGTGGTTGTGGTGCAGCAGGCTGCTTTCGTCTGCGACCTGGCCGGGCAGCCGCAGCGCGTAGCTGCCGCCGGAGCCGGTCTCGGGCCGCGCCTCGCCGGTGCGCGAGTAGCGCGCGGCCCAGGGCTCGCGGCCGTCGCGGGCGACGACGCGCACCGGCGCGCCCCGCGGATCGGTGACGATGCGGCTGGGCACGCCGTCGTCGATCGCGGCGACCGGACGGTGGCCCGCCCATAGCCACAGCCGCAGCCGGCCGCTCGCGCGACGCTCGGCGCGCAGCCGCCAGTCGTGGTGCGCGAACCAGCCGTCGCGCGCGCCGCGCAGCGGGTCGATCGCGCGGCGCGACGCGCGCCGGCCGTGCGGGTCCTGCAGGTGGCGGGCGCCGCCCGACTCCACCAGGCGACCGCCCTCGAACACCGGGGCCGCGAGCGGCCAGTCGGTCTCGATCGGCGGGCGCAGCGCGAGCGGGTCGCGCAGGGCCGCGGGGTCGACGCGAAACGGCCCGTCCGGCAGCCCCTCGACGACGATGCCGACCACGTCCTGACCGTCCCACGCGTAGCGGGCGACGTAGCCGCCGGGCAACTCCTCGACCGCGATGCGGCCGGCGAGGTCCCGGTGCCAGCGCCAGCGCAGCGGCGGCTCGCGCAGCGCCGCGAAGGCGTGCTCCATCGCGGCCAGCCGCCCGAACGCGTCGTGCTCGTAGCGGATCGTCACGGTGTCGTTGGCGGCCTCCACGAGCCGCGGGCCGTCCCAGCGGTAGCGCCCGAGCAGCGTGCGGCCGCGCGGCCCTTCGCGCACCGCCTCGACGAGCCGGCCCGCCGCGTCGCGGCGGTAGCGCAGCACCGCGCCGTCGCCGGGGCGGTGCTCGACGAGCCGGTCGGTCGCGTCATGGCGCGCCCACTGTCGCGGCGCCGACGGCTCGTCGATCCACGCCACGCGACCGAAGTCGTCGAAGCCGCGCCGGTAGCGCGTCCCGTCGGGCAGCGCGATCTCGGTCGGCAGGCCGCGCCAGAAGCGCAGCGCGCGCAGCGTCGACGCAGGGGCCGCGGGCGCGCCGTCGGCGGTCGCACGCACCGTGCGGCCGGTCCCGAAGTCGGTCATCGAGACCGCGCGCAGCGTGCCGTCGGGGTCGCGCTCGAAGTCGATCGAGCGGTTGTCCGCGAACGCGCCGACGAGGGTGGGGCCGCCGAGCCAGTGGTCGACGTCGGCGTCGCGGCGCATGCGCACGTGCCGCCCGCCGGGACCGAGGTGCTCGACCAGCAGGCCCTCCTCGTAACGCAACTGCTCGACCAGCCCCGCCGGATGCGCGAGGCGCAGCCCGACCGGCACGTGCGTGATCGCGATGCGGTCGGCCGGGCCGGGCTCGGGGCCGTCGACCCAGGCGAGGCCGGTCAGCGCGCCGGCGGGCGCCGGCCGGTCGGTGGCCGCACGGTGGCCCATCTCGAAGCGCCGCGCGATCGGCGCCCAGTCGGTCCGTCCGTCGCGCCGGCGGCCCACCTGCGGCGCCGATGGCGGCACCGGCGCGAACCCGCGCTCGGCGACCGCGACCACGCGACCGCGTGCGTCGCGCTCGACGTCGATGCGGTGCGTGCGGCCGGTCGCGACCGACGGCTGCTCGAGCCAGGCGAGGTCGAGCCCGTCGCGATGCCAGCCGGCCCGCCACAGCGGCGTGCGCGCGCTGCCGCCCTCCGGCACCCGGCTCGCCGCGACCGGGCGGCCGAGCGCGTCGCGCGCGATCTCGATCGCGGCGCCGTCGGCGACGACCGCCGACAGGCGCCCGCGTGCGTC
>JBILTM010000125.1:0-15184 GCA_044371545.1 Burkholderiaceae bacterium | reverse complement strand
GGCGAGCGCGAGCTCGGGGAGATGCTGGACGATCGCATCCAAGGCGGGCAGTCTCCGGTGCGTGGGACGTGACGACGATGCCTCCTCATCGTACGCCTGGCCGGACGTCGATGTCCGGCATTGGGGCGCGCCGCGCCTGCCGTTCCCGGTGACGCCGACCTACCGGCCGCGGCCCGACCTGGTCCGGCTGGGCGGGGCCGCTCACGGGCGCATCGAGCGCGAGGTGCTCGACGCGGATTCGGACGCGCCGGCCACGCTCGCGGCCAAGCTGGCGAGGCTGCGGCGCTGGCCGCAGCGCTGCGTGGCGCTCGATCCGGCGCTCGCGGGCGATCCGGGCGCGGTGTGGGCGCGCGTCGGGGCCGCCGCGAACGCGATCGTCGGGGCGCGTGCGGTCGGGGCGGGTGCCGATGCAGGGCCGGGCGGCGACGAACCCGCGTCACCCCTCGAACGCGCGGGCGACGAGATCCTCGCCCGCGTCGCCGGCTGGGCGTTCCCGGCCGACCCAAAGGCGCCGTTCTCGCTGCGCGCGTTGCGACCGGACGCCATCCCGGTCCTCGACTGGATCGCGTCGCGCCCGCCCGCCGAACGGCCCCTGCACGCGCTCGCGCTCGCGCTGCAGGAGGACCTCGCCTGGATGGAGGCCGAGCCCGGCGAGCCGGCCCGCGCGCGGCTGCTGCACGTCTGCTTCCCGAGCGGCTGGGATCCGGCCGCGAAGATCGGCCGCGACTTCGCGTCGATCCACGCGCCGGTCGCCGACGCCGAGCTGCTGCGGTCCTCGGCGCTCGCGCTGTCGCGCGCGCTGACCACGCAGGGCCCGTTCGTGCGCTTCGTCTGGACGGTCGCGCCGGACGGCGCGCGCTCGCGCCATCCCGCCGACACGCCGGCGCCCATGCCGGTCGATGCCGGCGGGCCGACCCCGAGCGAAGCCGCCACGCCGACCCAGGGGGAGGCCGCCTCGCCCTGGTTCCGCTGCGAGCGCCAGGTCAGCGTTCCGATGCCGCCGGGCCCGCTCGGCGACGCGGCCGCCGCGCTGTTCCTGATCCGCCTGCACCTCGCGCCGCTCGCCGCCGCCGCGCACACGCCCGAACGCCTCGCCACGCTGCGCGCCGCGCTCGACTCGATGTCGCCGGCCACGCTCGACTACAAGGGGCTCGCCGCGCGCCTCGAGGCGCTGCGCCGTTGGCTCGACGCCCGCGCCTCCGGCTGATCAGCGCCGGCGCCGCACCGCCGGCGACGGCGGCGGGCGCAGCAGCACCACCAGCGCGCCGCTCCCACCGTCGTTCGGCCCGGCCTGGCAGAACGCGAGCACCTCGTTGCGCTGCGTCAGCCACTTCAGCACCTTGCCCTTGAGCACCGGCTCGCGGTTCACCGAGCCCAGCCCCTTGCCGTGGATCACGCGGATGCAGCGGGTCTCGCGCTTCAGGCACTCGGCGAGGAAGGCCACCAGCGCCTCGCGCGCCTCGTCGACCCGCAGCCCGTGCAGGTCGAGCTGCTTCTGGATCACCCAGTCGCCGCGGCGCAGCCGGCGCGGCACGTCCGGCCCGACGCCGGGCCGGCGGAACGACAGGTTCTCGTCGGTGTCGAGCAGGCGCTCGACGTCGATCTCGTCCGAGATGGACTCCGCGAGCGCACGCGACTCGTCGCGCTCGAACTGCTTGGCCACCGGCGGCACCGGCAGCGGCGCCGGGTCGACGCGCCCGGTCGGGCGCAGCGGCGCCGCGTCGCCGACCGCCTCGCGGAACACGTTGCGCTCGCGCTCGAGACGCGCCTGCTCGGCCCGCGCGCGCGCCTCGGCCTCGGCCTTCGCCCGGGCCTGCTCCCGCAGCGCGTCGCGCAGCCCGCCCAGCTCGGCGAGCGATCCGCGCGGCGTGCCGCCGGCCGGTGCGCCCGGCGCGGAGGCGCCGCGCACCGGCCGCTTCGTCACGTCAGGCGGCCTCGTCCTGCGCCTCGAGCCAGCGCTGCGCGTCGAGCGCGGCCATGCAGCCGGTGCCGGCGCTGGTGATCGCCTGCCGGTAGACGTGGTCCTGCACGTCGCCGGCCGCGAAGACGCCCTCGACGCTGGTCATCGTGGCCAGCCCCTGCAGCCCGCTGCGGGTGACGATGTACCCGTTGGCCATCTCCACCTGACCTTCGAAGATCTTGGTGTTCGGCTCGTGGCCGATCGCGACGAACACGCCGTGCAGCGGCAGCGCCTCGACCGCGCCCGACTTCACGTCGCGCACCTTCATGCCGGTCACGCCGGAGTCGTCGCCGACCACCTCGTCGAGCACGCTGTTCCAGCGAACCCGGACGTTGCCGCCGCTCACCTTGGCCATCAGCTTGTCGATCATGATCGGCTCGGCGCGGAACCGCTCCCGGCGGTGCACCACCGTGACGGTGCGGGCGATGTTCGACAGGTACAGCGCCTCCTCGACCGCCGTGTTCCCCCCGCCGATCACCGCGACGTCCTGGTTCCGGTAGAAGAACCCGTCGCAGGTCGCGCAGCCCGAGACCCCTTTGCCCATGAACGCCTGCTCCGACGGCAGCCCGAGGTACTTGGCCGACGCGCCGGTCGCGATCACCAGCGCATCGCACGTATAGCTGCCCGAATCGCCCGTCAGCCGGAACGGACGCGACGAGAGGTCGACCGTGTGGATATGGTCGAAGATGAACTCGGTGTCGAACCGCTCGGCGTGCGCGTGGAAACGCTGCATCAGGTCGGGCCCCTGGACTCCGGAAGCGTCGGCGGGCCAGTTGTCGACGTCGGTCGTGGTCATCAGCTGCCCGCCCTGGGCGAGCCCGGTGACCAGGACCGGCTTCAGGTTGGCCCGGGCGGCGTAGACGGCGGCGGTGTAGCCGGCCGGCCCGGAGCCGAGGATCAGGACGCGCGCATGCTTGGCGGGTGTCATCGAGGACCTCTAGGTGTTGTAGATATCTAGGTTATTCAGTTAGTTGCAGCGGGCACTTCGCCCCGTTTCTTGGAAATCGACCGCATCTGGTGCACAATGATACGGGCACCGGGTGACGGGACCTTCGGTCTTGGAACTCGATGAGGACAGTATGGCGCACGAAGAGAACAAGGCATTCCTGCGGCGAGTCCCGCTGCTCGCGAGCCTGAGCGAGTCGCAGCTCGACGCGCTCGCGGCGGGGAGCGTACGGCGGGCCTTTCCGAAGGGTCGCACCATCGTCGCCGAGGGCGAGCCGTCGCAGTCGCTCTACATCCTGCTGTCGGGGCGGGCGAAGGTGCAGCGCTCGGATGCGGACGGCAAGGAGGTGATCCTGGCCGTGCTCGGGCCGGGCGAGTGCTTCGGCGAGATGTCGCTGATCGACGACGCGCCGCGTTCGGCGAGCGTGATCACCCTGGAGTCCTGCGACTTCATGGCGATCAACAAGGACAGCTTCAAGGCCATGATGGCGCAGAGCCACGACATGGCGATGAAGATCATGAAGGGGTTGGTCAAGCGCCTGCGCGAGGCCGACAAGAAGATCGAGACGCTGGCGCTGCTCGACGTCTACGGCCGCGTCGCCCGGGTGCTGCTCGACTTCTCCGAGCAGGTCGGCGGCGAGCGCGTGGTCAAGAGCAAGCTGCCCCGCCAGGAGATCGCCAAGATGATCGGCGCCTCGCGGGAGATGGTGTCGCGGGTGATGAAGGGCCTCGAGGTCGACGGCTACATCGTGCCGGCGCCCGAGGGTCGGCTGGTCCTTCGGGAGAAGCTGAGCTCGTACCTGCACTGAGGCGCACCCATGGGGTAGCCGGGCTGCAGGTTGTATCGCAGTAAAGGAAGAGATGGCCCGTGCTACCACGCTGGGCGCCGCCGCGAGCCGCGGCGGCCCCCCTCGCGCCTCGCTGTTGTCCGACCGCGCCCTCGTGCTGCTGCGCGAGGCCCGCTGGCTACTGCTGTGCAGCCTGGCGCTGTTCGTCGCGCTGATCCTGCTCAGCTACCACAAGGGCGACCCCGGCTGGTCGCACGCGGCCACCGTCCGCGACGTCCACAACCTCGGCGGTCGCGTCGGCGCGTGGTTCGCCGACCTGATGCTCTACCTGTTCGGCCTGTCGGCCTACCTGTGGGCGGCGTTCCTGCTGCTCAGGGTGGTCTCGGGCTACCGCCAGCTGCACCGCCGCCGGCTCGCCGAGCGCCGCGAGGCGATGGACGAGCCGCCGTTCGGCTGGGATCGCTGGGCGGGCTTCGCGCTGCTCTTCGCCGGCTGCATGGCGCTCGAGTCGTCGCGGCTCGCCGGCCTGCAGGTCGAATTGCCGCTCTCGCCGGGCGGGCTCTTCGGGCGCCTGCTCGCCGAGCCGATGCTCGCCCACCTCGGTGCGGTCGGCGGCACGCTGCTGATGCTGCTGATGACCGCGGTCGGCTTCTCGCTCGCGACCGGCCTGTCGTGGCTGACGATCTTCGAGCGCGTCGGCGCGGGGCTGGAGTCGGTCGTCGACTACGTGCGCGCCCGCTGGGACGCGCGACGCGACCGCCGCGCCGGCGAGATCGCGGTCAAGGCGCGCAAGGAGACGGTCGCGGTCAAGAAGAAGATCCTCGATGAGGATCCGGAGCCGCTGCGCATCGAGCCGCCGGCGCCGCCGGTGAAGAAGTCCGAGCGCGCGCAGCGCGAGCGGCAGAAGCCGCTCTTCGCCGACCTGCCGGCCGACACCGAGCTGCCGCCGATCTCGCTGCTCGACCCGCCGGCCGAGCAGCGCGACACGGTCTCGCCCGAGACGCTCGAGTACACCTCGCGGCTGATCGAGAAGAAGCTGTCCGACTTCGGCGTGTCGGCGAACGTCGTCGCCGCCTACCCGGGCCCGGTCATCACCCGTTACGAGATCGAGCCGGCCACCGGCATCAAGGGCTCGATGATCGTCAACCTGTCGAAGGACCTGGCCCGCGCGCTGTCGCTGACCTCGATCCGCGTCGTCGAGACGATCCCGGGCAAGAGCCTGATGGGCCTGGAGCTGCCGAACGCGCGCCGCCAGCCGGTCAGCCTGTCCGAGGTGCTCGCCTCTCAGGTGTTCGCCGACTCCGTGTCGCCGGTCACGCTCGCGCTCGGCAACGACATCGCCGGCCGCCCGATCGTCGCCGACCTCGCGCGCATGCCGCACCTGCTGGTCGCCGGCACCACCGGCTCGGGCAAGTCGGTGGGCATCAACGCGATGCTGCTGTCGCTGCTGTACAAGTCCGGTCCCGAGGACGTGCGGCTGATCCTGATCGACCCGAAGATGCTCGAGATGAGCACCTACGAGGGCATCCCGCACCTGCTCGCGCCGGTGGTCACCGACATGCGCCAGGCCGGCCACGCGCTCAACTGGTGCGTCGCCGAGATGGAGCGGCGCTACCGGCTGATGAGCAAGCTCGGCGTGCGGAACCTGTCGGGCTACAACGCGAAGATCGCCGAGGCGAAGAAGAAGGACGAGGTCATCCCGAACCCGTTCTCGCTGACGCCCGACGCGCCGGAGCCGCTGGACAAGCTGCCGACCGTGGTGGTGGTGATCGACGAGCTCGCCGACCTGATGATGGTGGTCGGCAAGAAGATCGAGGAGCTGATCGCGCGGCTCGCACAGAAGGCGCGCGCGGCCGGCATCCACCTGATCCTCGCGACGCAGCGGCCCTCGGTCGACGTGATCACCGGCCTCATCAAGGCGAACATCCCGACGCGGATCGCGTTCCAGGTGTCCTCGAAGATCGACTCGCGGACCATCCTCGACCAGATGGGCGCCGAGGCGCTGCTGGGGCAGGGCGACATGCTGTTCATGCCGCCGGGCACCGGCCTGCCGGTGCGCGTGCACGGCGCCTACGTGGCCGACGACGAGGTCCACCGCGTCGTCGCGCACTGGAAGGACCGCTACGGCGAGCCCGACTACGTCGAGGGCATCCTCGAGGGCGGCGTCGCGGGCGAGTCGGTCGACACGGGGAGTGCGGTCGGCTTCGGCGGGCTGCAGGCGACGCTGCAGGAGGCGGGCGTCGACGGCGAGGCCGACGCGCTGTACGACCAGGCGGTGGCGGTCGTGCTGCAGCACAAGCGCGCGTCGATCTCGCTGGTGCAGCGGCACCTGCGGATCGGCTACAACCGCGCGGCGCGCCTGCTCGAGCAGATGGAGAAGTCGGGGCTGGTCTCGGCGATGGCCACCAACGGCAACCGCGACATCATCGTGCCGCGGCGCGAGGACGACGCCTGAGTCACTCGCGCGGCTTGAGGATCTTCAGCAGGTTCGAGTAGGTGTCGGTCCACGGCTCGAAGCCGGGCCGCTCCGCCACTGGCTGGAAGACCTTCAGACGCTCGGGCAGGTCGGCCGCCTGCTGCGGGGCCAGCATCAGCACCCAGTGCGAGCGCCGGCAGATGTCCTCCTGCCCGGTCGGGATCGTCTCGTAGGCGACCGCGACGCGGCCGCGGCCATCACCGGCCGCAGGTCGAGGAAGCGGTTGGTGATGTTGAACGCGAGCAGGCCGCCTTCGTTCATCTGCCCGAGGTAGGTGCGGATCGCCTCGAGCGTGACCAGGTGCGTCGGCACCGAGCCGCCGGAGAACGCGTCCATCACCAGCAGGTCGAACTTCTGGACGGGTTCGCGCTCGAGCATCAGGCGGCCGTCGCCGAGGATCGGCACGATCTTCGCCTTCGAGTCGCCGAGGTAGGTGAACTCGCGCTGCGCGAGGTCGAGCACCTGCTCGTTGATCTCGTAGATGCGCATCTCGTCGCCGTCGCGGCCGTAGGCGGCGAGCACCCCGATGCCCAGGCCGAGCACGCCGAGCTTCAGCGGCCGGTCCTGCGGCAGCGACAGGAATGCACGGCCGATGCCCGAGCGCTCGCATAAGCAGGCGCTCGGCACGCGGCGCAGCTTCTCGGAGAGGTACTGCTCGCCGTGGTCGATCCGGCCGTGCAGCATCAGCCGTGCGGGCCCGAGCGCCGGATCGACGTAGTCCTCGACCCGCGTCTGGCTGCAGAAGTTGCGCACCACCTGGCGGTAACCCTGCACGTGCTCGAGCGACACGAACGACAGCCGCGCACCGTAGAGCACGAGGCCGATCGCGAGCGCCGCGCGCAGCCCGCGCGACGATTCCTTCCACAGCACGATCGCGACCAGCGCCGCGCACATGAAGAGGCCGATCGGCAGCTCGAAGTACGCGTTGAAGACGGCCGGCGCGACCAGCCCGACCAGCATGCCGCCGAGCACCCCACCCAGCGACAGCATCAGGTAGAAGAGCGTCAGGTGCCGCACCGGCGGCTTGCGCCGCACCAGCTCGCCGTGGCGGACCATGCAGATCACCAACAGCGACACGCAGAACACCGCGATCAGCATCGGCCCCCCGGTGTGCACGCCCTTGGCCTGGTCGAGCGCGACGAAGGCGACCGGCAGCGCCGCGAGGAAGAGCGGCCGCACGTAGTAGCGCGGCGCGTCGAAGCACAGGATGAAGGTCAGCAGGTAGATCGCGAGCGGCGGCACCCACAGGAAGGGCACCGGGGCCACGTCCTGAGTCAGGTGCCGGGTCAGCGCGAGCAGCAGGATCGATGCGGTCGCCGACAGGTCGATCCACAGCAGGCACTCGGCCGCAGAGGGGCGCGGCGACTCGTCGTCAACCGAGGTGCCCGGCGCGCCCGCGACGAGCGCCGAGCCCGAGGCCTTCCAGCCGAGCCGCGCGCTGCCCAGGCAGGCGAGCACGAAGAGCGCGTAGCCGCCGGACCTGACGTCGGCCTGCGCGCCGACCGACATCGCCGGCTCGACCAGCACCGGGTAGGTCAGCAGCGCGAGCATCGAGGCGAGATTGGACAGCGCGTAGAGCCGGTAGGGGCGGGCCTCGATGCCGACCGACGCGCTGGCGCGCGCATACCGGACCTGCATCAGCGGGCCGGTGGTCGACAGCAGCAGGTAGGGCACCCCGACCGCGCCGGCGAGCACGACGATCACCGCGGCGCTCGGATGCTCGAGCGTCGTGCCCTTCCACGACGGGTCCGCCGCGACCGGCAGCATCAGCAGGCTCGCCAGCGGCAGCACCGCGTGCACGATCGGCTGGCGGTGCGGCGCGACCTTCTCGTTGAGCACGTGCACGTAGGCGTAGCCGACCAGCAGCGCGCCCTGGAAGAACACCATGCAGGCGCTCCAGACCGAGGACGAGTCGCCGAACCACGGCAGGATCATCTTCGCGACGATCGGCTGGACCTGGAAGAGCAGGAAGGCGGACAGGAAGGCCGTCGCGGAGAAACAGGATCATGGCGGCTCGTGGCGCGGCTCGTGGCGCGGTACGCGGGGCGGCCGGTGAGGGGGCCGCGTGCGCGGAGCCGCGAGGGTAACCGCAGCCGGCCGTCCGTGTCGCCTGCGTTACCATGCGCGACATGCCCATCCTCGACCGACCGTCCCGCGCGCTGCGGCGCGTCGCCGCCGTCGTCGCGACCGCGGCCCTCGCCGCGTGGCCGGGCCTCGCCCCCGCCGGCGCGATCGAGCAGCTGCGCGAGTTCGCGACCGCGACGAAGTCGGCGCGCGGCGAGTTCAGCCAGCAGCAGGTGCGATCGAGCGGCCGCGCGGCCGACACCGCCTCGGGCACCTTCGCGTTCTCGCGGCCGGGCCGCTTCCGCTGGGAAGTGGCGGTGCCCTACGAGCAGCTGATCGTCACCGATGGCGAGCGGCTGCACTTCTACGACAAGGACCTGAAGCAGGTCACCGTGCGCAAGGTCGGCGACGCGATCGCGGCGACGCCGGCCGCGATCCTGTTCGGCTCGAACGACGTCGACGCGAGCTTCACGCTGCGCGAGTCGGGCGTGGTCGAGGGCGTCGAGTGGCTGGAGGCGATCCCGAAGGCCAAGGACTCGGGCTTCGACCGCATCCGCATCGGCTTTCGCGGCGGGCTGCCCGAGGCGATGGAGGTGCGCGACGCCTTCGGGCAGACCACCCGCTTCGCGTTCCGCTCGATCGAGCGCAACCCGTCGCTCGATCCGGCGATGTTCCGCTTCACGCCGCCGCGCGGCGTCGACGTCGTCCAGTAGCGCGACGATGATCGCCGCCGGCCTGCCGCTCGCGGAGGCGATGCGGCCCGCCCGCATCGAGGACGTCGTCGGCCAGTCGCACCTGCTCGGCCCGGGCAAGCCGCTGCGCGCCGCGCTCGATGCACGCCGCCCGCACTCGATGATCTTCTGGGGGCCGCCCGGCGTCGGCAAGACGACGCTCGCGCGGCTGCTCGCGCAGGCCTTCGACTGCCGCTTCGTCGCGATCTCCGCGGTGCTCGCCGGCGTCAAGGAGATCCGCGAGGCGGTGGAGGTCGCGCGGCTCGAGCGCGACACCGCGCGACACGGCACGATCGTCTTCGTCGACGAGGTCCACCGCTTCAACAAGGCGCAGCAGGACGCCTTCCTGCCCCACGTCGAGTCGGGGCTCTTCACCTTCGTCGGCGCGACCACCGAGAACCCGTCGTTCGAGGTCAACAACGCGCTGCTCTCGCGCGCCGCGGTCTACGTGCTGCGCCGGCTCGACGAGGCGGACCTGCGCACGCTGATCGCGCGCGCGTCGGAGCGCTGCCTGGGCGGCCTCGAGGTCGACGACGAGGCGGCGACGCTGCTGGTCGAGTCGGCCGACGGCGACGGCCGCCGGCTGCTGAACAACCTGGAGCTCGCCGCGACCGCCGCCGGCGCGCTCGACCGCGACGCGCCCGAGCCCGAGGCCGACGCGCCGCCGCCGCGGCTCGCCGCCGCGCACGTCGCGCAGGTGCTCGCCGAGCGGGTGCGCCAGTTCGACAAGGGCGGCGACGCGTTCTACGACCAGATCTCGGCGCTGCACAAGTCGGTCCGCGGCTCGCACCCGAACGCGTCGCTCTACTGGCTCGTGCGGATGCTCGACGGCGGCGCCGACCCGCGCTACCTCGCGCGACGCGTGGTCCGCATGGCGATCGAGGACGTCGGCCTCGCGGACCCCCGCGCGTTGCGACTCGCGCTCGACGCGGCCGAGGTCTACGAGCGGCTCGGCTCGCCCGAGGGCGAGCTCGCGATCGCGCAGGCGGTGCTCTACCTCGCCTGCGCCGCGAAGTCGAACGCCGGCTACGCCGCCTACAACGAGGCACGCGACTTCGTGAAGCGCGACGCCTCGCGCGCGGTGCCTGTGCACCTGCGCAACGCGCCGACGAAGCTGATGAAGGGCCTCGGCTACGGTCGCGAGTACCGCTACGCGCACGACGAGCCCGACGGCTATGCGGCCGGCGAGCGCTACATGCCCGACGGCATGGACGAGCCCGAGTGGTACCGCCCGGTGCCGCGCGGACTCGAGACCCGGATCGCCGAGAAGCTCGACTGGCTGCGCGGGCTCGACGCGAAGGCGCGCGGCAAGGGCTGAGGCGCGGTGCGCCCGGCCGAGGCCGGGCTGCGCGATCCCGCCGGCGGACGGGCCCGCGCAGCCCGCTAGAATGTCGGCCATGCTCGACATCCAGCTCCTTCGCAAGGACCTCGACGCGGTGGCCGCGCGCCTCGCCGCCCGGGGCTTCACCCTCGATGCCGACGCGTTCCGCGCGCTCGAGGCCGAACGCAAGGCCGTCCAGACCCGCACCGAGGCGCTTCAGGCGAGGCGCAACGCGCTGTCGAAGTCGATCGGCCAGCTGAAGGCCAAGGGCGAGGACACCACGGCCACGATGACCGAGGTCGCCGGGCTCGGCGACGAGCTCAAGGCGAGCGCCGAGGCGAACGACGCGATCCAGGCACGCGTCGACGCGTGGCTCGCCACGATCCCGAACCTGCCGCACGAGTCGGTGCCCGCGGGCCGCTCGAGCGACGACAACGTCGAGGTCCGGCGCTGGGCGCCGGGCGGCGGCACCGAGCCCGCGCCCCTCGGCTTCGCCGCGAAGGACCACGTCGACCTCGGCACGCCGCTCGGCCTCGACTTCGAGACCGCCTCGAAGCTCTCGGGCGCACGCTTCGCGCTGATGCGCGGCCCGCTCGCGCGACTGCACCGTGCGCTGGCGCAGCTGATGCTCGACGTGCACGCCACCGAGCACGGCTACGTCGAGTGCTACACCCCGTACCTGGTCAACGCCGAGACCCTGCGCGGCACCGGCCAGCTGCCGAAGTTCGCCGACGACCTGTTCGCGGTGCGCAAGGGCGGCGATGTCGACGACGCGGCGCCGATGTACCTGATCCCGACCTCCGAGGTCCCGCTGACCAACATCGTGCGCGGCGAGATCGTGCCGGCGGACGACCTGCCGGTGCGGCTGACCGCGCACACGCCGTGTTTCCGCTCGGAGGCGGGCGCCTACGGGCGAGACACCCGCGGCATGATCCGCCAGCACCAGTTCGACAAGGTCGAGATGGTGCAGATCGTGCGGCCCGAGGCGTCGTACGAGGCGCTCGAGCAGATGGTCGGGCATGCCGAGGCGATCCTGCGCCGGCTCGAGCTGCCGTACCGGGTGATGGATCTGTGCGCCGGCGACATGGGCTTCGGTGCTGCCAAGACCTACGACCTCGAGGTCTGGCTGCCGGGGCAGGGCGCGTATCGCGAGATCTCGTCCTGCTCCAACTGCGAGGCGTTCCAGGCCCGAAGGATGCAGGCGCGTTTCCGCAACGAGCAGGGCAAGCCCGAACTGCTGCACACGCTGAACGGCTCCGGCCTCGCGGTCGGCCGCACGCTGGTCGCGGTGCTCGAGAACCACCAGCAGGCCGACGGCTCGATCCGGGTGCCCGCCGCACTGAGGCCGTACCTAGGCGGCCTCGAGGTGCTCCGCGCGGGCTGAGGCGCGGCCCCGCGCGAGGCCGGCACGCGCTCAGCTGCGCCGGGAGAACCAGCGCGTGAAGAAGATCGCGCTGAACGCGCCGATCGCCGGACCCGCGAAGCGCGCGAGCTGCTCCATCGACGTGTCGTACAGCCCGAGCATCGCGGCGACGGGCGTCAGCAGGGCGACGACGGCGAGCAGGGTCAGGGCGGTGGTCAGCTTCATGGCACGGATTCCGGTGTCGGGGACGGCGCCCCGGTCCGGCCGAGGCGGTGCGACGCAGGATATCGGCTTGGCCGTGGAGCGCGACCCTTCGGATGTCCGAGGGTCCGACCCGACGGCAGGCGCCGGCCGACGGACGGCAGGGCGGATCCCGTGCTATGATCTTCGGCTGATTGCTCGCGTCGGTCGTGCTGGCGGCTGACGGGAAGAGACCACGGAGAGGTGGCAGAGTGGTCGAATGTACCTGACTCGAAATCAGGCGAGGCGGCAACGCCTCCGTGGGTTCGAATCCCACCCTCTCCGCCAGAAACCGCCCCAGGGCGGTTTTTTTTCGTCCGTCCGATTCGTGCTCCGCGGCCGCTCGGACCGCCTTCCGTCGGCGCGGGGCGTCCCCTCGTTGAGTGGTGGGTTCCGCGGGCCGGGCGCCCGGCTAATCTCGGGGGGCAAGGGCGTGCGATCGACGCGCGCCCGCGGCATGGGGCGCCCCGCGGCGCCCGTCGAGGACCTGGATGCACGACGGCCCCCGAGCCTGGGCGACGATGCTGGCCGCCGCGACGATCGCGCTCGCGGTCGGGCCGGCGTGCGTGCACGCGCAGGGGGTCTACAGGATCGTCGGGTCGGACGGGCGGGTCACCTATTCCGACCAGCCCCCGCCGTCGGTCGCACCCAACGGCCGCATCGACGTGCTGCGGGCGCCGAAGGGGCCGGCCCTCGTGCCGCCTGCACCGGCGCCTGCACCGGCGCCTGCACCGGTTGCGTCCGGCGATCCCGGCGCTGCGAACGACGCCGCGTCCCGTCTCGGCCGCCCGAAGGCCGCGACGATGTCGGATTCGCGCCAGGCCGCGCACGCGAGCGCGGTCGCCGCCGCGATCACCGGCGCGCCGCCCGTCGCCCCGCCGATCGACCCCGCGGTCGAGGCCGCGGTCATCGGCGTGCTCGGCATCGAGGACGTCGTCCGGCGCACCGAGTCGATCTGCGTGTCGACGCTGCCTGCTTCGGCCCGCCGCTACTCGGGCGCGGTCGACGAGTGGGCACGGCGCAACACGCGCACCGTCGTCGTCGCCCGTCGGGTGCTGTCGCGCGAGTTCGACGTCGAGAAGCGCGAACTGATCGAGGCGGGCATCGCGCGGCGCAATGCCGACCAGTTCGAGAAGATCGTCGAGGCTGCGCCGGCCGTGCGCATCGCCTGGTGCGACCGCTCGGTCGCGGAGATCGCGGGCGGTCGCATGGACGTGCACGACAAGCCGAAGCTCGCTGGTCCGCTCGCGGAGTTCCCCGCCCGCTGAGCGGGCCGCGCGCCGCACCCCGCGGCGAACGCGGGCGCCGGCCCATCCGACCGCACCCCCGGGCTATTCCAGCGTACCGCCGCGGGTCATCGCGCCCGTCCTCGTGCCTTCCTGATACAACCCGCGGTCCGCTGTCGGAGGCGCGAGCGGTCGGGTTCGGCACGAGTTCGGCACAATGGGAGTGCGCCGCGCACGCTCGGAGTGCGTCTGCGAGTCGGGCCCGGAGCCCGCTCGCGCCAGCTTCGGTCTCCGAGGGCGGCATGCACCGGATCGGTACGCTGCGTCCTGCTGGCACGGCCCTTGCGCCGGAGCCCTCTGCGCGCTGCGCCGCACAACAATAGGAGAGCCACCTGATGCCCCGCCCGTTCCAATCGTCCCGGTTCGCTGCCGCCCTCGCGGCGTCGGCGACCGTGCTCGCGTCCTCGCTGGTCGCCTCGCCCGCCGTGGCGCAGGAGAAGACCCTGCGCATCGCGATGACCGCCGCCGACATCCCCCGTACCCTCGGCCAGCCCGACCAGGGCTTCGAGGGCAACCGGTTCACCGGCATCCCGATGTACGACGCGCTCACGCATTGGGACCTGTCGAAGGCCGACGCGCCGAGCGTGCTCATCCCCGGTCTCGCGACGTCCTGGGCGGTCGACGCCAAGGACAAGACCAAGTGGGTCTTCAAGCTGCGTCCGGGCGTGAAGTTCCACGACGGTTCGGCGTTCAACGCCGACGCGGTGGTCTGGAACGTCCAGAAGGTGCTCGACAAGGCGGCGAAGCACTTCGACGCGAGCCAGGTCGGCGTGACCGCCTCGCGGATGCCGACGCTGCGCGCGGCCCGCAAGATCGACGACATGACGGTCGAGCTCACCACCAGCGAGCCGGACGCGTTCCTGCCGATCAACCTGTCGAACCTCTTCATGGCCTCGCCCGCCCACTGGGAGGCGAAGTTCAAGGCGGTGCCGGCGAGCGTCACCGACAACGTCGAGCGCGCGAAGCAGGCCTGGGTCGCGTTCGCGGCCGACGCCTCGGGCAGCGGCCCGTTCCGCATGACGCGCTTCGTGCCGCGCGAGCGGCTCGAGCTCGCGGCCAACAAGGGCTACTGGGATCCGAAGCGCGTGCCGAAGATCGACAAGGTCGTCATGGTGCCGATGCCCGAGGCGAACGCCCGGACCGCGGCGCTGCTGTCGAACCAGGTCGACTGGATCGAGGCGCCCGCGCCCGACGCGATGCCGACGATCACGCAGCGCGGCTACAAGATGTACTTCAACCCGCAGCCGCACGTCTGGCCGTGGCAGCTGTCGTTCGCCGAGGGCTCGCCGTGGCTCGACAAGCGCGTGCGCCAGGCGGCCAACCTGTGCGTCGACCGCACCGGCCTGCTGAAGCTGCTGGGCGGCATGATGGGCGTCCCGAAGGGCACGGTGCCCCCGGGCCATCCGTGGTGGGGCAACCCGAAGTTCGACATCCGCTACGACGTCGCCGAGGGCAAGAAGCTGATGGCCGAGGCGGGCCATACCCCGGCCAAGCCGCTCAAGGTCAAGGTGCAGATCTCGGCGTCGGGCTCGGGCCAGATGCAGCCGCTGCCGATGAACGAGTTCGTCCAGCAGTCGCTCAAGCAGTGCGGCTTCGACGTCGAGTTCGACGTGATCGAGTGGAACACGCTGTTCACCAACTGGCGTCGCGGCGCGAAGGACCCGACGGCGAACGGCGCGAACGCGATCAACGTCAGCTTCGCGGCGATGGACCCGTTCTTCGCGATGGTGCGCTTCACCAGCACGAAGACCTTCCCGCCGACCTCGAACAACTGGGGCTACTTCGGCAACGACGAGTTCGACAAGCTGATCGCCGACGCCCGCGGGTCGTTCGACGACAAGAAGCGCGACGAGGCGCTCGCGAAGCTGCACGCGCGGATCGTCGAGGAAGCGCCGTTCGTGTGGATCGCGCACGACGTGGGCCCGCGCGCGATGAGCACCAAGGTCAAGAACGTCGTCCAGCCGCGGAGCTGGTTCATCGACATCGCGACGATGACGATGGACTGACCCG
>JBILTM010000304.1:0-4458 GCA_044371545.1 Burkholderiaceae bacterium | reverse complement strand
CGAGCTGTGCACGCTGTGCCCGCTCGATCCGGCCCCGGACGCCGACGAGCTGCAGATCGCGCTGCGCCACGTGCAGGCGCTCGACCCGATCGGCGTCGCCGCGCGCTCGGTCGCCGAATGCCTGAAGCTGCAGCTGCTCGCGCTCGACGGCGACGAGCACCCGGCGCGCGAGGTCGCGATCCGGATCGTCGACCACCACCTCGACCTGCTCGCCGCGCACGACTTCCAGCGGCTGCAGCGCGAGCTCGCCTGCGAGGAGTCGGCGCTGCAGGCGGCCACCGTGCTGCTGCGCGGCCTCACGCCACGGCCCGGCGCGAACTATGGCGCGGACGAGACGCAGTTCGTCGTCGCCGACGTGATCGTCCAGCACCACAAGGGCAAGTGGGTGGCCTCGATCAACCCCGAGGCGATCCCGCGGATCCACGTGAGCCGCTTCTACGCGGGCATCCTCAAGGGCGGCCGCGAGGGCGGCGGCTCGCCGGTCTCGCAGCAGCTGCGCGAGGCGCGCTGGCTGGTGCGCAACATCGAGCAGCGCTTCCAGACGATCCAGCGCGTCGCGCAGGCGATCGTCGAGCACCAGAGCCGCTTCTTCGACTACGGCCCGATGGCGATGAAGCCGCTGACCCTCGCCGAGATCGCCGACAAGGTCGGGCTGCACGAGTCGACCGTCTCGCGCGTGACCAGCCGCAAGTACATGGCGACGCCGCGCGGGCTGCTCGAGTTCAAGCACTTCTTCGGCAGCCACGTCGAGACGGCCGCGGGCGCGCCCTGCTCGGCGACCGCGGTGCGCGCGCTGATCACCGAACTGGTCGACGCCGAGGACGCGGACCGGCCGCTGTCCGACATCAAGCTCACGCGGCTGCTCGAGCAGCGCGGCATCCGGGTCGCGCGGCGCACGGTGTCGAAGTACCGCGACGCGCTGCAGATCCCGTCGGTGGAGGTGAGGCGGATGTCGCACCGGCCGATGGCGGCCGCCTGAGGCGCGGCCCGAGGGGCGACCTGAGGGGCCGCCTCGGGCGCCTCATGAGGGGCCGCGACCGCAGGCCGACCGGCGCGGCCGGGGCCGCGCGACCCGCCGGTCCCGTGCTCACGCGGACGGCGGCGGCTCGGCCGACGGGGCCGCCGATGCGGCCTCGCCGCTCTGCCCGTACTCGCGCAGCCGGTTGTACAGCGTCTTCAGGCTGATGCCGAGCACGTCGGCCGTGCGCTCCTTGACGCCGCCGCAGTGCTCGAGCGTCGCGAAGATCAGCTGCCTCTCGACCTCGGCGATCGACGCGCCGACGCGCACCCGCAGCGTCGGCGGCACGCCGGCGCGCGGCTCGTCGGCCGACGACGCGCCGCGCGCCGCGGCCGCCGCCGCGCCGGCCGAGCCGCCCTCGTCGGGCAGCTGCAGCTGCTCGATCGTCGTGCCGTCGCTCATGATCGACGCGCGCTGCACGACGTTGCGCAGTTCGCGCACGTTGCCCGGCCAGTGGTACTGCTTGAGCCGCTCGATCGCGGCCGGCGCGAAGCGCTTCGGCGTGCCCTCGGCCGCGCTGATCTGATGCAGGAAGTGCGGCGCGAGCAGCTCGATGTCCTCGAGGCGCTCGCGCAGCGGCGGCAGCAGGATCTGGAAGACGTTCAGGCGGTAGTACAGGTCCTCGCGCAGCTTGCCCTGGTGGACCGCCGCGAGCGGCTGGCGGTTCGTCGCCGCGACGATCCGCACGTCGGTCTCGAACACCTCGTCGGAGCCGACGCGCCCGAAGGTGCCGGTCTCGAGCACCCGCAGCAGCTTCACCTGCAGGTCGAGCGGCATCTCGGTGATCTCGTCGAGGAACAGCGTGCCGCCGTGGGCGCGCTCGAAGAAGCCGCGATGCTGGCGCATCGCGCCGGTGAACGAGCCCTTCTCGTGTCCGAAGAGCTCGCTCTCGATCAGCTGCGGCGAGATCGCGCCGCAGTTGACCGCGAGGAACGGCTGCGTGCGCCGCCGCGACAGCTCGTGGATGGTCTGCGCGACCACCTCCTTGCCGGTGCCGCTCTCGCCGACCAGCAGCACGTTGACCACCGTGGGCGACACGCGCGCGATCTGGTCGTAGACGCGCTGCATCGGCGCCGATCGGCCCCACAGCTGGCCGAAGCGCCCGGAGGTGCGGAACTCCTGGCGCATGTCGGAGATCTCGGCGCGCAGGTCGCCGGGCTGCGCGAGCCGCGACAGCACGCGCTTCAACTGCGGCACCGCGACCGGCTTGGTCAGGTAGTCGGCGGCGCCCAGGCGCAGCGCCTGCACCGAGGTCTCGAGCGACGCGTGGCCGGTGATCAGCACGATCTCGGCGTTGCCGCGCAGCGCGGTGTCCTCGAAGAGGTCCATGCCGCTGCCGTCGGGCAGCCGCAGGTCGAGCAGCACGACCTGCGCCGGCATCATCATCAGCTGCTGGCGCGCCTCGCGCAGGCTGCCCGCGACGGAGGTCGTGAAGCCTTCGCCTCGGACCACGGTGGCGAGCATCTCGGCCGAATTCGGCTCGTCGTCGACGATCAGGACGTGGGGCATGGGTCGGTCGTCGCGAGGAGGTCACCAGGCGTCGCGGCGCCGCGCGCCGCGCCGACGGGCATGGTCCGTGCTGCGTCGTCGGAAGACTGCCCGGAGCACCGGCGCGAGGAGGAACAGCGATGCCGCTCGTCTACATGAACAGTTGGGCCAGCCTCGCGGTGCGCGCGGGCGCGCTGGCGGTCTTCGGGCTCGCGGTGCTGTCGGGCTCGGCGCGCGCCGCGCTCGCCGCGACCGCGCTGCTGCTCGCCGCGAGCGCGGCCCACCCGCTGTCGGTCTCGTTGCGACTGGGCGGCTCCGCCGCCGGCGTGCTGTCGCTCGCCGAGGGCATGGCCGCGTTCGCGCTCGCCGGGATGCTCGCCCTCACCGCGGGCCGCGACGCCGGGGTCGCCGCGCACGCCGCCGCGCTGGCCGCGCCGCTCGCGATCGGCCTCGCGCTGCTCGCGCTGGTCTCGGGCGGGCTGCAGCGCGACCGCCTGCGCACGGCCGGCGCCGGCCGCGAGCCGCTGCTGCCGGTCGCGATCGGGCTCGCGTCGGCCGGCGCTGCGCTGCTCGTCGCGCTGCAGGCGCAGGCGATCGGCGCGGAGGGCCGCACCGTGCCGGCCCTCGCGGTCGCGGCCTTCGCGCTCGCCGCATGGGTCACGCATTGCGCACTGCGCCTGCGGCGGGCACGTCGTGCGGCGATGCGCGCGCGCCAGCGGGACTGGGCGCTGGTTCGGCCGACCCGCCGGCGCGCTGCGGCTCCGACGACGGCGCCCTGGGGTCCGACGGCTGCGGCGCGGCGCCTGCGCCCGGCAGCGCAGTGGTCGTGAGCGCGGAGGCCGCGAGCCGGCTGGCCTCGCGCAGCTCGCGACGCTCGGACAGCACGCGCAGCACCTCGTCCGGGTCGGCGGGCTTGGTCAGGTGCAGGTCGAAACCGGCCTCGCGCGCGGCCTGCCGGTCGCGCTCGCGGCCGTAGCCGCTCACCGCGACCAGCAGCACGTCGTCACCGGTCGGTTCGGCGCGCAGGCGACGCGCGACCTCGTAGCCCGAGAAGCGCGGCAGGCCGAGGTCGAGCAGCACGACCTCGGGAAGGAACCGGCCGGCGCCGAACAGCGCCTGCTCCCCGTCGTACGCGCACTCGACCTGGTAGCCCTCGAGCCCCAGCAGCAGGCTCATGCTCTGCGCGGAGTCCACGTTGTCGTCGACGACGAGCACCCGGCAAGCGGCGTCGGGCGCGGTCGCGCCCATCGTGGCATCGTTCATCGGTGGGTTCTTCCTTCGTGGAGTCGGCCACGCGCTCATGCGTGCGGCCGTGAGGGCGACGCCTCGCCCGGGCTGAGGTCCGCCGCGGCGGACCCGAATCTCAACGCCAGCGCGTCGCCCGCGCGGCCCTCGCCGCTCGGGGCGGCCCGCGCGCCGTGCGCCTCGAGCACCAGCATCGCGAGCAGCAGCTCGAGCGGCAGGCGCGCGGTGCCCTCGCCGAAGCCGTGCCAGACCGAGAGCCCGCCGTCGTCGCCCTCGTCGATGCCGAGGCGGATCGTCGGGGCGTCGCCGTCGCGATCGAGCGCGAGCACCAGCGGCGCGCCGGGCAGGCCGTGCCGCAGGCCGTAGGTGCCGAGCGCGCGCAGCGCCGACAGCAGGGCGGCGCGGTCGCCGGCCCGCCACTCGGGCACGCCGGCGCGCACGACCTCGACCGCGCGACCGGCGGCGTCGGCCGCGGGACGCAGCGCGTCGGCGCAGGCGTCGAGCACCTCGCCGAGCTCGATCGGCTCGGCGCGCTCGAGCGTGCCGCCCGCCAGCTGCAGCACGCGGGCGAGCGTGTCGATCTGCTGCAACTGCAGGTCGATCGCGCGGCGCAGCCCGCCGAGCGCGCGCTGGGCGGCGTCGGAGCGCAGCCCCGCGTCGGCGCCGAGCACGTGCACCCAGCCCGACATCGCGTTCAGCGGATTGCG